>PNML01000097.1 GCA_013823635.1 Polaromonas sp.
GGCGGTAGAAGAAGGTCAGCAGCAGGGTGCGGATGTGGGCGCCGTCCACGTCGGCGTCGGTCATGATGATGATGCGGTGGTAGCGCAGCTTGTCCACGTTGAAGTCGTCGGCCCCGCTTTTGCCCTTGCCGCTGAAGTCGTCCGCACTGGCTTTGCCAATGCCGGTGCCCAGAGCGGTGATGAGGGTGATGATTTCGTTGCTGGTCAGCAGCTTCTCGTAGCGGGCTTTTTCGACGTTCAGGATCTTGCCGCGCAGCGGCAGGATGGCCTGGAATTTGCGGTCGCGGCCCTGCTTGGCCGAGCCCCCGGCGGAGTCGCCCTCCACCAGGTAGATTTCGCACAGGCTGGGGTCTTTTTCCTGGCAGTCGGCCAGTTTGCCGGGCAGGCCCATGCCGTCGAGCACGCCTTTGCGGCGGGTCATTTCGCGGGCCTTGCGGGCGGCCTCGCGGGCGCGGGCAGCTTCCACAATCTTGCCGCACAGCATCTTGGCGTCGTTGGGGTGTTCTTCCAGGTACTCCATGAGCGACTTGGCCACGATGTCTTCCACCGGCGCGCGCACCTCGCTGCTCACCAGCTTGTCCTTCGTCTGGCTGCTGAATTTGGGCTCGGGCACCTTGACCGACAGCACGCAGCACAGGCCTTCGCGCATGTCGTCACCCGTCACCTCCACCTTGGCTTTTTTGGCGAATTCGTTTTGCTCGATGTACTTGCCGATGACGCGGGTCATGGCCGCGCGCAGGCCGGTCAGGTGGGTGCCGCCGTCACGCTGGGGGATGTTGTTGGTGAAGCACAGCACGCTCTCGTTGTAGCCATCGTTCCACTGCATGGCCACTTCCACACCGATGCTGGTGCCCGGAATGCCGCCATAGCTTTCAGCTGGGCGCTCGCCCATGGCGTGGAAGGCCGTGGGGTGCAGCACTTTCTTGTTGGCGTTGATGAAGTCCACAAAGCCCTTGACGCCACCTGCGCCCGAAAAGTCGTCTTCCTTGCCGGTGCGCTCGTCCTTGAGGCGGATGCGCACGCCGTTGTTCAGGAAGGACAGCTCGCGCAGGCGTTTGGCCAGAATTTCGTAGTGGAACTCGTTGTTCTGCTGAAAGATGTCGGTGTCGGGCAGAAAGTGCACCTCGGTGCCGCGTTTTTCGGTGGCGCCCAGCACGCGCATGGGGCTCACCTCCACGCCGTTGACGGTGTCGAGCAGGCGGTTTTGCACAAAGCCGCGAGCGAATTCAATCTGGTGCACCTTGCCCTCGCGGCGCACGGTCAGGCGCAGCCATTTGGACAGCGCGTTCACGCAACTCACGCCCACGCCGTGCAGGCCGCCCGAGACCTTGTAGCTGTTCTGGTTGAACTTGCCGCCCGCGTGCAGCTCGGTCAGCGCAATTTCGGAGGCACTGCGCTTGGGCTCGTGCTTGTCGTCCATCTTTACGCCGGTGGGAATGCCGCGGCCGTTGTCCGTCACGCTCATGGAGTTGTCGGCATGGATGGTGACCACGATGTCGTCGCAGTGCCCGGCCAGCGCCTCGTCGATGGAGTTGTCCACCACCTCGAACACCAGGTGGTGCAGGCCGGTGCCGTCGCTCGTGTCACCGATGTACATGCCGGGGCGTTTGCGCACGGCCTCCAGCCCTTCCAGGATCTGGATGGCGCCTTCGCCGTAGCCTTCGGAGGCGCCGACCTGGTGGGCATCGATGGTGGGCTGGAAGCTGGAGGCTTCGGAGCTGACGCCGTCGTTGTGGCTGCTGGATGGGGTGCTGTTCTGATCGCTCATGTCGGTATTCCTGGGTGGCAAGGGCACGGGTTTTGGCTCCCCTTGCAAGCACCAAACCCGCTTTGGGCGCTGTCGCCCGCTGCGGGTTGGTCGGTGGGGGCGGCTGGGCGCGGGGCTCAGATCCGCATGGGCATGACCACGTACTTGAAGCTGTCGTTCTCGGGGATGGTGATGAGGGCGGAGCTGTTGCCATCGGACAGCTCGATCTTCACCATGTCCTGGTTCATGTTGGCCAGCGCGTCGATCAGGTAGGTGACGTTGAAGCCAATGTCGATGTCGCTGCCGCCGTAGTCGATGTCGAGTTCGTCCACCGCCTCTTCCTGCTCGGCGTTGTTGCTGGCCACGCGCAGCAGGCCGGGCTCCAGCGTCAGGCGCACGCCCTTGAACTTCTCGCTGGTCATGATGGCCGTGCGCTGCAGGGTGGACAGCAGCGCCACCCGGCCCAGCGTCACGCTGTTCTGGTGGTTCTTGGGGATGACGCGGTTGTAGTCGGGGAACTTGCCCTCGACCAGCTTGGTGACAAATTCCATGCCCTCGAACGAAAACTTGGCCTGGTTGTTGGCGAACTGCAGGGCAATGTCGCCCTCCTTGTCGGAGAGCAGGCGCTGCAGTTCGAGCACGGTTTTGCGCGGCAGGATCACCTCTTGCTTGGGCACATCCACGTCCAGGTTGGCGCTGGCAAAGGCCAGGCGGTGGCCGTCGGTGGACACCAGGCTGAGTTTGTTGCCTTCGGCCACAAACAAGATGCCGTTCAGGTAGTAGCGGATGTCGTGCACTGCCATGGCAAACGCCACCTGGTTGAGCAGGCTTTTCAGGGTGGCCTGGGGCACGCTGAACACCGGGCCCAGCGCCGCAGACTCCTGCACCAGCGGGAAATCTTCGGGCGGCAGGCTTTGCAGGGTGAAGCGGCTTTTGCCACCCTTGAGCAGCAGCTTGCCGCCGGTGGCCTCCAGGCTCACGGTCTGGTCGGCGGGCATGGTGCGCAGGATGTCGATGAGCTTGCGCGCGCCCACCGTGATGCCAAATGTGCCCTCGTCTCCACCCAGGTCGGTGGTGGTGCGGATCTGGATTTCCAGGTCACTGGTCGTGAGCTGCACCTGCGCCCCGGTTTTCTGGATCAGCACGTTCGCCAAAATGGGCAGCGTGTGGCGGCGCTCCACGATGCCGGAGACCGACTGCAGGGCGGCCAGGATGTGCTGTTGGGTCGATTTCAAAACGATCATGTCGTGCCTTTGAGGTGGGACGCGAGGGTGGCGGCTATTTTCGCTGGTTTGCAAGTCGGTTTTGGGAACACGCCGCTCAGCCTTTCAGGGTTTGTTCCAGCACGTGCAGCTGCTGGTTCAGCTCGGCCAGCTGGGCGCGTTCGGCGGCCATTTTGCGCACCGCGTGCAGCACGGTGGTGTGGTCGCGCCCGCCGAACAGCTCACCGATTTCGGGCAGGCTCTTTTGCGTCAGCTCCTTGGCCAGGTACATGGCGATCTGGCGCGGGCGGGCGATGCTGGCCGGGCGCTTCTTGCTGTACATGTCGGCGACCTTGATTTTGTAGAAGTCCGCCACCGTCTTCTGGATGTTTTCCACCGAAATCTGCCGGTTTTGGATGGACAACAGGTCTTTCAGGGCATCACGGGCCAGCTGGATGGAGATTTCCTTCTGGTTGAAGCGCGAGTACGCCAGGATTTTGCGCAGCGCACCCTCCAGCTCGCGCACGTTGGAGCGCACGTTCTTGGCCACAAAAAAGGCCACCTCTTCGGGCATGACCGTGCCCTCGACCTCGGCCTTGTTGATCAGAATGGCCACCCGCATTTCCAGCTCGGGCGGCTCGATGGCCACGGTCAGCCCCGAGTCGAAGCGCGAGACCAGCCGCTCATGGATGTCGGCCAGGCCCTTGGGGTAGGTGTCGCTGGTCATGACGATGTGGCTCTTTTTGGCCAGCAGCGCCTCGAAAGCGTTGAAGAATTCTTCCTGGGTGCGCTCTTTGTTGGCGAAGAACTGCACATCGTCGATCAGCAGCAGGTCCAGCGAGTGGTAGCGCTCTTTGAACTCGTCAAAGGTTTTGCGCTGGTAGGACTTGACCACGTCGGTCACGAACTGCTCGGCGTGGATGTACAAAATCTTGGCGTGCGGCTTGTCGGCCAGCAACTGGTTGCCAATGGCGTGCACCAGGTGGGTTTTGCCCAGACCCACGCCGCCGTAAATGAACAGCGGGTTGTACAGCTGCCCCAGGCTGCCGGCCACGTGCATGGCGGCGGCGCGGGCCATGCGGTTGGCGGAACCCTCCACCAGGGTGGCAAAGGTCAGTGCGGGGTTGAGGCGGCTTTTGGCATCGTTGCCGGTGTTGGCGGGTTCGGGGCTGGGCACATCGGGTGCTTCGGCCAGCACCTGCTCTTGCAGGGTGCGCGCCGCTGGCGTGGAACGTGCCGGGCCTTCGCGCGGGGCCAGGGCCAGCTCGATGGTCACTTCGTTTTCGGCCAGTTCACTCAGCACGCCGGCAATGCGGGCGGCGTACTGGGTGCGAATCCAGTCCATCTTGAAACGGTTGCCCACCAGCAGGGTCACCCGAGTCAGGTCGTCGGTGACGCGGGCCGACAGCGGACGAATCCAGGTGTTGAACTGCTGTTCTGGCATGTCCTGGGCCAGGCGGTCTACGCAGGCCAGCCACAGGTCGTGTTGGGCGGTGTCGGGGGTTCCCTGTTGCATGAATGGGGTGGCTTTGGCTGTTTGTTCTTGTGGATAGCTGACGATCAGCCGGGGGTGGATTGTAGGCGTTGGCGCAAGTTATCCACAGCGGGACAAACCCTGTCGGCTTCGGGCGGCGGGGGTGCGGCAGCCCGCGTGACGGTGTTGGCGCAGGGTCTGTTGCTCGGCTTTTTTGGGCGGTGTTGGGGTCAATGTGGGGCGGTGGGCTCAGGTTTTCTTGCCAGGCCTGTGGGTTTTTGCGATAATCGCGGGCTTTGCCGCTTGCTGGCAGGGCCATTTATTTCCGGACAACATCATGAAACGCACTTACCAACCCTCCAAAACCCGTCGCGCCCGCACCCATGGCTTCCTGGTCCGCATGAAGACCCGTGGTGGCCGTGCCGTGATCGCCGCTCGTCGCGCCAAGGGCCGCAAGCGCCTGGGCCTGTAAGCCCTGGGTGGATGTCTGCATGCCTGAGCGGCTGTTGACGTCTTCGGTCCTGTGCCCGACAACCCATTGTGGTGGGGGCATTCTTTGCAGCACCTGAAGACCAAGGCCCAGTTCCAGGCTGTCATGGCTGGCCCCCCTGTGGCCAAAACACACCACTTCGCACTGCATCTGGCGTCTCTGGAGGCCAGGCGTGGCGAGGTGTTGTTGTTTCCGCCGTCAGCGCCGTGTGTCGGGGTACTTATCCCCAAGCGCTGGGCGCGCCGCGCCGTGACGCGAAACACCATTCGCAGGCAAATCTACGAAGTGGCCCGCAGCCGCCTCGACCAACTGCCGCAAGCGGCCATGGTGGTGCGTTTGCGCAGCGAGTTCAGCCGCCAGCAGTTTGTCAGTGCCACCTCCGACGCGCTGAAGGCCGTGGTGCGGGCCGAGCTGCAGTTGCTGCTCCAGCGCCTGGGGGCAACCCGTGCGTGAATGGCCACGGCGGCTGCTGGTGTGGCTCATTCAGGGCTACCGCCTGCTGCTCAGCCCCTGGCTGGGGGGCGACTGCCGCTTCGAACCCACTTGCTCGGTGTACGCCATCGAGGCGGTCAAACGCCATGGGGCGGCGGCGGGTGGCTACCTCATGCTCAAGCGCATTGGCCGCTGCCAGCCTTGGTGCGCGGGTGGCTGCGACCCGGTTCCCCACGAACGGCCCAGGCTGTTTGCCCACTTGTTTCCTGAGTCTTCGGAGAAAAAACCGTCATGACTGACATACGCCGTTCCATCCTGTGGGTGATTTTTGGTTTCTCCATGGTCCTGATCTGGGACAAATGGCAGCTCTACAACGGCAAGCCCGCCACCTTTTTCCCCCAGCAGGCGGCCAGCCAGGCGGCCGCGCCAGGTGCCGCCAAAACCGGGGCCGATGTGCCCGCAGCCTCCGCCTTGGGCGGCGGTCAGGCGGCATTGCCCGGTGCAGCCGGTGCCGCACCCACGCCACCCCGCGAAACCCGGGTGGTGACCACCGATGTGCTCAGGCTCACCTTTGACACCGAAGGCGGCTCGCTGGTGGGTGCCGATCTGCTGGCCCACAAAGAGGCCACGCTGTCCAGCAAAAACCAGACGGACAAGCCCCTGACGCTGCTGACACAGACCGACAAACACGTCTATGTGGCGCAGACCGGCCTGATTGGCGCGGCCGGCGGGGCGCTGCCCACCCACAAAACGCCCATGACCCTGGTGTCCACCGACACCGAACTGAAAGACGGCCAGGACACGCTGAGCGTGCGCTTCGAGTCGGCCGACGTGGGCGGGGCCAAGCTGGTCAAGACCTACACACTGCGCCGGGGCGCATACGACATGTCGGTCCGCCACGAGGTGGTCAACACCGGCACCGCCGAGATCAACCCCCAGCTTTACCTGCAACTGGTGCGCGACGGCAGCAAGGGCGAAAACGAAACGCCCTTCTACTCCACCTTCACCGGGCCAGCCGTGTTCACGCAGGAGGCCAAGTACCAGAAGATCGAGTTCGCCAACATCGACAAAAAAGACACCAGCTTCATCAAGACCGCCAACAACGGCTACATGGCCATGGTGCAGCACTACTTTGCCAGCGCCTGGTTGCTGGGTGACGGCATCGAGCGCGAGCACTTTGCCCGCAAGCTGGACGCCAACCTGTATTCCGCCGGCATGATCACCGCCGTGGGCACCATTGCCCCCGGCCAGACCAAGGCCGTGGACACCCGTTTGTTTGTCGGCCCCCAGGCCGAGAAGGTGCTGGAGAACATCGCCCCTGGCCTGGAGCTGGTCAAGGACTACGGCTGGCTCACCATGCTGGCCAAGCCGCTGTACTGGCTGATGGAAAAAATCCATGGCTTCGTCAACAACTGGGGCTGGTCCATCGTGTTGCTGGTGGTGTTGCTCAAGGCGGCGTTCTACTGGCTCAACGCCATGGCCTACCGCAGCATGGCCAAGATGAAGGCCATCAACCCCCGCATCACCGAAATGCGCGAGCGCCTCAAAGACAACCCGCAGCAGATGCAGATGGAGATGATGAAGATCTACCGCGAGGAAAAGGTCAACCCCATGGGTGGCTGCTTCCCCATCATGATCCAGATCCCCGTGTTCATTGCCCTGTACTGGGTGCTGCTGTCCAGTGTGGAAATGCGCAACGCGCCCTGGGCGCTGTGGATTTCCGACCTGTCGTCGCCCGATCCGTTCTACATCCTGCCCCTGGTCATGGCCCTGACCACCATGGTGCAGACCGCGCTCAACCCGCTGCCGCCCGACCCTTTGCAGGCCAAGCTGATGTGGTTCATGCCGCTGGCGTTCTCGGTCATGTTCTTCTTCTTCCCGTCTGGCCTGGTGCTGTACTGGATCACGAACAACGTGCTGACCATCGTGCAGCAGGCCTACATCAACAAAAGCATGGGCGTGCCCCTGAAATTCAGCCTGCCCAAGTTCAAGTGATGCCCGCTTGACCTGACCCCCCCAGGGGCCGCGCACGCCGAAAGGTGGCGCGGCCTTTTTGCCTTTTGGAGCCACCATGTTCAGCCGCCAGCAAGACCCCATCGTCGCCATTGCCACCGCCCCCGGGCGCGGGGCCGTGGGCATTGTGCGCGTCTCGGGCAAGGGCCTGGGCCCGCTGGTGCAGGCCCTGCTGGGCCGGGCGCTGCGGCCACGCGAGGCCACCTACCTGCCGTTTCGAGGGGGCGACGGCTTCGCCATCGACCACGGGCTGGCGCTGTACTTTCCCGCCCCCCATTCGTTCACCGGGGAGGACGTGCTGGAGCTGCAGGCCCACGGCGGCCCCGTGGTGTTGCAGCTGCTGATGGCGCGCTGCCTGGAGGTGGCGGCCCAGCTGGCCGCTGGCACCGCCGCGCCGCTGCTGCCGGGTTTGCGCGTGGCCCAGCCGGGCGAGTTCAGCCAGCGGGCGTTTTTGAACGACAAGCTGGACCTGGCCCAGGCCGAGGCCATTGCCGACCTCATCGACGCCAGCACCGAGGCGGCGGTCAAAAGCGCCAGTCGCAGCCTGTCGGGCGAGTTCAGCCGCGACATCCACACCCTGCGCGACGCCCTCATCCACCTTCGCATGCTGGTCGAGGCCACGCTGGACTTTCCGGAAGAAGAAATCGACTTCCTGCGCAAGGCAGACGCCGCAGGCCAGCTACAAAATCTGAAAGACCAGCTGGCCGTGGTGCGCCAACGGGCCCGCCAGGGTGCGCTGTTGCGCGAAGGCATACGGGTGGTGATTGCCGGGCAGCCCAATGCGGGCAAAAGCTCGCTGCTCAACGCGCTGGCCGGGGCTGAGCTGGCCATCGTCACGCCCATCGCAGGCACGACCCGCGACAAGGTGGAGCAGACCATTCAAATTGAGGGCGTGCCCCTGCATGTGGTGGACACCGCGGGGCTGCGCGAAGGCGCGGACGAGGTGGAGCAAATTGGCATAGCCCGTGCCTGGGAGGCCATCCACGCCGCTGACGCGGTGCTGATGCTGCATGACCTGACCCGTTGCGATGACCCAGAATACATAGCTGCCGATGCAGACATCGCCAGCGTCATGGGCCAAAAAGACCACCAAATTCACCTGTGGAACAAGTGCGACGTGTGCCCCCCCGACGCACTTCGCCACGTCGCCGAGGGGGACCTGGCCATTTCGGCCAAAGCGGGCTTGGGTTTGAACGACTTGCGCCAGCGGCTGCTGCAAGCCGTGGGCTGGCAGGCCGCGCCCGAAGGCCTGTACATGGCCCGCGAGCGCCATGTGCGCGCGCTGGCGGTGGTGGGCGATCACCTGGATGTGGCCGCCGGGTGGCTGGGCCACCGCGCCGAGCACCTGGACCTGCTGGCCGAAGAGCTGCGCCTGGCGCAGGGCGCACTGGGGGAAATCACCGGCGAGTTTTCGGCCGACGACCTGCTGGGTGAAATCTTCAGCCGCTTCTGCATCGGCAAGTGAGTGGTTGGGCTTCGGTGTGATTTTGACGGTGGTTTGGGCATGGCCCAGCTGCCCCACACCACCTGGGGCGTGGTGGCTGTGGTTCTGGCGGTGACGGGTGCCCAACACACCGGCTCACCACCATCTTGAGCAAAAATCCGACCCAGCGGTGGTGTTTGTTCAACAGTGTGCTATATATTTAAATAAATAGCACACTGTTGTTGATGGGTAAGCGATGGGTGCCGTTTTGGCTGATATTTTGGGTCAGTGCCCCGCGAAGTCCACCAGCGTGAACAGGGGCAGGCCGCTTTCGCGCAGGCGGTCGGAGCCACCCAGCTCGGGCAGGTCCACGATGGCCGCCCCTTCAATGACGGTGGCGCCCAGCTTTTCCAGCAGCTTTTTGCCCGCCATCATGGTGCCGCCGGTGGCAATCAGGTCGTCAATCAGCAGCACGCGGTCGCCGCTTTTCACCGCGTCGGTGTGCAGCTCCACCGTGGCGCTGCCGTACTCCAGCTCGTAGGTTTCCTCCACGGTGGTGAAGGGCAGCTTGCCTTTTTTGCGGATGGGCACAAAACCCAGCCCCAACTCGTAGGCCACCACCGAGCCAATGATGAAGCCGCGTGCATCCAGCCCCGCCACCACGGTGGGTTTCAGGGCGGGGGCCATGTAGCGGTGCACAAAGGCATCGACCAGCACGCGGAACACCAGCGGGTCTTGCAGCAGGGGCGTGATGTCGCGGAACTGCACGCCCGGTGCCGGCCAGTCGGGCACGGTGCGGATGTGGCTTTTCAGGAATTGGGCGGTGTCCATGGTGTGCTCTCGGGTGGGTGTCTGCCCAAAGTGTAGTGCGCCCGCCCACGCGGGCCGGGGCGCTCAGCCCGACACCAGGCGCTCTTCGGCCAGCGCCAGCGCCGTGGCTTTGCCGCTGAGCACCAGGGTGTCGCCCTCGTGCAGCAGGGTTTCGTCGTCGAAGGGGCAGGGCTTGCCGTGGTTGCGCAGGCTGACCACCCGCGCCTCCAGCGAAGGCAGGTCCAGCTCGCCCAGCGACTTGCCCACGCTGCTGCCACCGGCGGGCACGGTGAAGGTGGACAGGCGCTCGTTTTCCAACTCGTCGGCGGTGTCGTCATCGCCGCCGTGGAAGTAGCCGCGCAGCAGGCCGTAGCGTTCTTCGCGCTGCTCCTGCACCATGCGCAGCACCTTGCGCATGGGCACGCCCACCAGGGCCATGGCGTGGCTGGCCAGCATGAGGCTGGCCTCGATGGCTTCGGGCACCACCTCGGTGGCACCGGCGGCCTGGAGCTGGTCCAGGTTCACGTCGTCCAGCGTGCGCACCACCACCGGCACATGGGGGGCCAGTTGGCGGATGTGGCCCAGCACCTTGAGGGCGCTGGCCGTGTCGATGTAGGTGATGGCCACGGCGCTGGCCCGGGCCAGGCCGGCGGCGGTCAAGGCCTGGGTGCGGGTGGCGTCGCCGTACACCACCGAGTCGCCGGCGGCGGCGGCCTTGTGCACGCGGTCGGGGTCCAGGTCAAGGGCCATGTAGGGCATGCTGGCTTTTTCCAGCAGGCGGGCCAGGTTCTGGCCACAGCGGCCGTAGCCGCAGATGATGACGTGGCCCTGCGCGCCCATGGACTTTCGGGCGATGGTGGTCATCTGCACCGACTGCATCAGCCAGTCGCTGCCCACCAGCTTCATGACCAGCGGGTTGCTGCCCATGATGATGAAGGGTGTGGCCAGCATGGACAGCACCATGGCCGCCAGGATGGGGTTGAACAGCTCGGGTGGCACCAGGCTGTTCTGCCCCGCCAGCGTCAACAGCACAAAACCGAATTCACCCGCCTGCGCCAGGTACAGACCCGTGCGCAGCGAGGTGCCCAGGCTGGCCCCCATGAAGCGGGCCAGGCCGGCAATCAGCCCCAGCTTGAACAGCACCGGCACACTCACCAGCAGCAGCACCAGCGGCCAGCGCTCCAGCACGATGCGCCAGTCCAGCATCATGCCGATGGTGATGAAAAACAGGCCCAGCAGCACGTCGTGGAAGGGGCGGATGTCGGTCTCCACCTGGTGCTTGTATTCGGTCTCGGAAATGAGCATGCCCGCCACAAACGAGCCCAGCGCCAGCGACAGGCCCGCGTGCTCGGTCACCCAGGCCAGGCCCAGGGTGATGAGCAGCAGGTTGAGCATGAACAGCTCTTCGCTCTTGCGACGCGCCACCTGGTTCAGCCACCAGCGCAGCAGCTTTTGCCCGCCCGTCAGCAGCACGCCCAGCAACACCGCCGCCTTCAACACGGCCAAGCCCAGAGCCCAGGCCAGCTCAGCCGGTGGCGAGCCCAGGGCGGGAATGAGCACCAGCAAAGGCACCACGGCCAAATCCTGGAACAGCAAAATGCCCACCACGCGCTTGCCGTGGTCTGACTCCAGCTCCAGCCGCTCGGCCACCAGCTTGATGACGATGGCCGTGCTGCTCATGGACATGACGCCCCCCAGCGCCAGCGCGGTTTGCCACTCCATG
>PNML01000098.1 GCA_013823635.1 Polaromonas sp.
GGCCGATGTGCACATTGGCAGCAACTGCGTGCTGGTGGCCCCGGTCACCATTGGCGCGGGCGGCACGGTGGGCGGCGGCTCCACCATCACCAAGAGCACACCCGCCGGGGCGCTCAGCGTGGCGCGCGGCAGGCAGGTCAGCATTGCCAATTGGTCACGGCCAGCGAAAAAGGCCCAGTGAGCGCGGTACGTGGGCGGGACGGTATTTCCAGCGGTTTTCATGAGGTAGACAGGTGTCGTTGCGCGCGGGCCGCGAAAACTCTGGCACCCTGTTCTTCCGCAAGCGCCAGGGCAGCGGCGTAGCGATCACGAGCTGCCCCCATTTCGCCCAACCGCTCCAGGCAGAGTCCGTCGAGCCGATACAGTTCGGCGAGGTAGTGGCGGTCGTGTTTGTTGGTGGCCATGAGCATGGCCTCGGCAAGAACGGTGCGGGCGCGGGCGAATTCCCCCGCGTCGATCAGCGCTTCCACATAAGGTGCCAGCGCTGCAACGGCGATGCCGCTCATGGCGGCGCGCAGGGTGTTGATGTGGCCGTCCACCCGCGCCAGTGCCGTCTGGTCGCCGCGCGCGACGGCTTGACTGTCGAGCATCACGTCGAAGTTGGTGCAGAAGACGGCGGATTGGCAGGCGGCGGCCGCTTCCCGTCCTTGTGCCGCGAGGTGCAGGGCGGCATCCGCATCCCCCATCCAGCGCCGCAGGGACGCGGCGAAGGTCAGCGCGAAGGCGAGGCCACTCGGGTCGCCGAAGTCGCGCGCCAAGGCCAGCGATTGCTCGCTCATGCCAAGTGCAGTCGTCTCGCCCCGGAACCACATCACTGCTGAGAGATAGGCGCGCACAGCGATCGGCAGGATGCGTCCGTAGCAGTCGCGTGCTGGTTCAGCGGTGGCATCGCCTGTCAGTGCTTCGAGTGCCAATGCCGCCTCCAGATGCGCCTGCGAGGTGGCGAAGGCACCAGCCCAGAACAGGCTGTTGCCCAGTGCGTAGTGTGCCTGCCGCAGCAGGTCGGGTTCGGACTCGGTTGCGGCAATGTCGCAGAGTTGACGGGCGAGCCGCTCGCTTTCCCTGTAGTCGGCCATGGAGGCAGCACCTTCCCACAAGCCCCATAGCGCGGCGAACAGCTCTGGACTTGCGCCCGCGCCTGCGCTGTGCAGCGCGATGGCTCGCGCCAGGTGTGCGAAGGCATTCTTGCCGCCATAGCCTGCCACTTCCTGCTCCGAACGGGCCAGGTCCAGGCGCAGGGAAAATTCGCGGCGGTCGCGTTCGGCATCGGGGGGCAATTGCTCCAGCAGGTGCAACCCAGCGGAGAGGTGGGCAATGGCCTCGTGGTGGTCGTAGCCGGCCGCGGCGCGCTGGCCCGCCGCCTGCCAATAGGGTATTGCACGCGTGGCTTCGTCGGTCTCCTGCCAATGGCGGGCAAGGGTTTCCGGCGTGTGGGTGGCCCTGTCTTGTTCCAGTCGTTCCGCGATGGCACGGTGTGCCGCTCGTCGAACTGCGCGCGTCTGTGTGGCATAGGCGGCCTCGCGTACCAACGCGTGCTTGAACTGGAAGCGGCCATCGGCCAGTGGTTGGACGAGGCCGCTGGCGCAAAGCTCGGCGAGTCCTTGTTCCAGCGTTCGCGATGCCATGCCGCTGCTGTCACCGATGCTGGCCAGGAATGTCAGCTCGAGTTCACGGCCGATGCAGGCCGCGAGTTGCGCCACGCCGCGTCCCTGCGCGAGCCGGTCGAGGCGAGTCCGTAGCAGGTCGTGCAGTTTGTCTGGCAGGCCGTCGGCACCACCCGCCGCTGCCAGCTCCTCGGCAAACAACGGGATGCCGTCGGCGCGGGTGACGATGGCGGCACGCAGGCGCGCATCAAGGTTGGTTCCGATGCTGTCCAGCATGGCGGCAATGACTGCGTCAGGCAGCGGCGCGAGGTCCAGGCGGGTCGCGCCCGGCCAATTCGCCGCTACCGTTGGCCCCGTCGAACTGCCCGCCCCATCCGGCCGCGTCGTCAGCAGCAGCAAGGCACGAGCCGACGCAGCCCGGGAACGCAGCAGGGCGAGCAGTTCGAGCGTCGCCCCGTCGGCCCAGTGCAGGTCCTCCACCAGCAGCAGCATCGGCTGGTCAGTGGTCACGGCGAGGAAGAGGTCGACGAGCAGTTCGTGGGTCGCTGCCTTCAGCGCCTCGGGTACCAGTGCCGGTGACGGTGTCAGTTCCGTCGGCAGGTCGAACAAACGCGCCAGCAGCGGCAGTCCGCGTTCGGCCAGCCGGGGCGTGCGCTGCGCCAGCAGTTCGCGCAGCTTGTCGAGCCGAATGGGCAGCGTGTCCCCGGCGGCGTGGCCACAGAGCGCTTCGAACAGCGTGATCACCGGTCGCAAGGGCGATTGCCTGGTTTCGGGGAAGCAGCGCAGTTCTCGGAGTTGACCGTTGTCAGCGGCAGCGCGCTGGGCCAACGTGTGTGCCAGTCGCGATTTGCCTATGCCCGCTTCGCCGACGAGCAACACGACACCGAGCTTGCCGCGCCGTGCACGTGCCCAGGCAGCGTCCAGTTGTGCCAGTTCTCCTTCGCGGCCGACCAGTGGCGTGAGGTTGGCGTTGGCGGCGAGGCGGTGTGTGGCACCCGTTTCGGCGGCGACGCGATACGCCGTCTGGCCGCGCGGCAGGGCGCGCGCCTGACGCGAGGCCAGACGCTCAAAGCGGAAATAGCCAGCGACATGCCGCCGCACGGCATCGCTCACCAGCACTTCTCCCGCCACCGCCGCGCGGTGCAGTTGGATGGCACCGCCGGTGGTAGCGCCAACCGGATCGGGCACGCTTGCGGAGCCGAAGACGACGATAGGCCCGACGTGTACGGCCAGGCGCGCGCTCACATCCACTGGCAGCGTTCTGATGATTTCCCGCGCCGCGCGCACGGCAGCGAGCACGGCGTTTTCCGTGGCGAGGGGGTAGCCAAAGTAGGTCAGCAGACCGCCACCATGGGTGCGCACGACATGGCCATCGCGGTCGCGCATGATGGCCTCGCAGCGGGCTTGCGGCGCATTGAGTCGGGGCAGCGCGTCCTCCGGGTCGGCGACACCGTGCGCCGTCAGCTCGCAATAGAGCACGGCAACCTGGCGTCGCTCCTCCCGTGGTGGTGTTTCCTGTCCGCATGGGTCCCCATCCTGCGCGGTGGTGCCCTGGCGAATCTGTTCTGCCAGCGCGCGCAATTCGGTGCCGGGTAGCACGCCGAGTTCGCGTTCCATCACGCGGCGGCAGGCGGCGTATAGCGCCAGAGCGGCTTCGCGTCGGCCGGTGCGCGCCAACAGCTGCATCGCGCGCAGGTAGCCGGTTTCACTCCAGGGTTCCAGTTCGACATGGCGCAGGGCGAAGGGCTCGGCACGCTGCAGGTTACCAGCCCGTTCGTGGCAATCGACCAGGCGAAGCAGCAGATCGAGGGCGCGGCGGTGCAGAGATTCGCGCTTGAACTGGAGCCAGTCTTCGAAGTCGGGGCAATCCGACAGGGCAATGCTGGCGAGGAAGGGGCCGCGGTAGAGAGTGACGCTGGCCTCCATCTGCGCCAGGCAGTCCTGGCACGCCGGGCAAACACCTGTGGCGGGCCGGACGCAGGTCGCTGGGGCGGCAGCGAAGGCATCGAGGTCCCGCTGCAGCGGCAGGCGCGTGTCGTACGCAAGATGCGTTCGACTGGCAATGATCGGGTCGGCGGTTCCACCTTCCGTCAACAGGCTTCGCAACCTGAACAGTGACTGGCGCAGGTTGAGGCGTGCAGCCTCCTCCGTCAGCCCTGGCCAGAACAGGTCAGCGAGCATCTCGCGCCGATGCGGGCCAGGTTCGCAGGTCAGGTAGGCGAACAGCGCCGCCAGCTTGCCGCTGCCCAGGCCGGGCAGAGGGCGACCGTTCGAGACGATCTCGAAGGTGCCGAGAAGCGCTATGCCCAGCGATGGCATTGACATGTCTATTGGTGGGGACGGGTTACTTGGAAGGGCACCAACGATACCTTAGCGCCAAGGTCAATTTGCCTAACGCGGGGATAACGCGGGGTGCATAGAGTGGGCGCTCCTGTCGAGGCGAAGTCGCGCAATGCCGCTGTCGCTGGCGACTTCGCTTCGCAGGTTGTCGGTGTCCGGCAAACGATTTTCCCCTTTATTTTCACAGGATTTTCCATGGAAAAAGCCTTACTTTCGGCACTCACCCTGACCTTGCTCGGACTCACGGGCCAAGCTGTTGCCCGAGGTGGCTACAACGATGTGCCGCCGGGCGATGCCCAGTACAAGCAGTGCATCCGCTACGCCAACTCGAACTACGACGGCGGCGAAGCACCCAGCCCAGTTCCCGGCCAGAACAAGGCCGAGGCCTACTGCGAATGCATGTGGAATGAAACGCCGGACAACTTCCGAGGCAATCTGGTCAAGTTTGCCGAGACGGCACGTGGCGCGAAAACCAACAAGATTTGCGAAAAGCACTCCGGCTGGACCGATTACTGATTGAGGCGTGCCAACGGGAGAGGGTATGCCCCCACTTCCCGAACCGAGCCGCCCCGCCAGCGCTGACTTTGCCGACTGTGGCGCCCCGGCTCGGCATCACCCCATCCAGACAAGCAAGATTTGAGAACCCCATGTCCCCGTTCACCCTGAGCTCGCTGTTGCGCAGCGGCCTTTTGCTGCTGTCCATGTTTCTTCTTTTGCGTCCGGTGCTGGCGGCGAATTGGGCGCTGAGCTTCGGCAAGCCCGTGCAGTGGGCCAGGATCAATGCCAAGGCGGTCGATGACGCTAGGCGTCACAAGCGGGGCATGGCCATCAATGACATTGCTGCACGGCACCCTTGCCCATGGCCTGCTTGAGGTCTGCCAAACACAACTCGAGGTGTACATGAATCCCCAAAAAACAGCGTTCATTACTGGCGGTGGCTCGGGCATTGGCCGTGCATTGGCCAAAGCGTTGGCGGTGCGCGGCGTACGGGTATGCGTGACCGACATGGATGAACAGGCCGCGCAACGCGTGTCCCACGAATGCGGCACAAACGCCATGGCTCGGGTGCTGGATGTGCGCGATGCCGAAGCTGTGCGCCGATCCATCGACGCCTTTGCCGTTCAGCATGGCCGACTGGACTATGTGTTCAACAATGCAGGCATTGCCATCAGCGGCGAAACCGATGAGATTCCACTGGCTGCCTGGCAGCGCATCGTGGACATCAACATTCACGGGGTGCTGCATGGTGTCATGGCGGCTTATCCCATCCTGGTCAAACAAGGCTTTGGGCACATCATCAACACCGCGTCACTGGCAGGCCTGGGGCCGGCGCCGCTGCTGTCGCCCTACGCCTTGACCAAGCACGCAGTGGTGGGGCTCAGTACCAGCCTGCGCGTCGAAGCCGCTACCCGCGGTGTGCGGGTGAGCGTGCTGTGTCCGGCGGCCATTGAGACGCCGATTCTGGATTCCATGAATGCGAGCGAGTTCAACATTCCCTGGGGGCCGGACACCCGGCGGTTTCTGACAGCACTGGCGGGCCCGCCATACCCGGTGGAGAAATGTGCCTTGGAGGCGTTGGCCGCCATTGATCGCAATGTCGGCGTCATCGTGCTCCCTGGCCGTGCCCGGCTTGCGTGGCGTGTGGGGCGAATGTGGCCCGCGCTGGTTGAGCGGCTCAGCGGCGCGGCTGTTGCAGCCGAACGAACGTCGCGCCAGCACCTATGAACCGCGTTGCCATGAAGAGATTCATGCCCAATGACTTCGATGCCATCGGCCTGTCAGGCCCACTGGCCCCCTGGGCCGCCGTGCGCATTGCACGCGGCGCCTGTTTGCTTTTGGAGTGTTGACCATGCGTTTTTTGAATGAGCCTTGCCGTGCCCGTGCTGTACAAACAGTTGTGGGTGTGGTCGCTGTGGTACTGGTCTGCGGTGTGGTGTTGCCCACCGCCCAAGCCCAAACCGGCCTGTTGAACGACACCGGCCAAACCAGTTGCTATAACGCCAGCCACACCGCCGTGGCGTGTAACGAAGCCACCACTGGCAACGCAGGCACCCGCCCGCACCAGGACGGGCGCTACGGGCGCGACGCAGCCCAAGCCGCCAATGTGCTGTCCACCAAAACCGGCGCAGGCGCAGCGGGCTTTGACTTTACAAAAATAGCCAACAACGGCACAGCCCTGGCTGCTGGTGCTGCGCTGGGCACCAACCCTACCGACTGGGCCTGCACCCGCGATAACGTCACTGGGCTGGTGTGGGAAGTCAAAACCACCAGCGGCCTGCGCAGCAACGCCCACACCTACACCTGGTATGCCACCACCAACAACGGCGGCGACGCAGGCCACGTGGGCAGCAACACCTGTGGCGGCACCCTGTCGGCCGCGCCCTATAACAACCAGTGCAACACCGCCAACTACGTGGCCGCCGTCAACGCAGCCGGGCTGTGCGGTGCCACCGACTGGCGCTTGCCCACCCGGCGCGAGGTGCTGGGCATCGTGCACAACGGGCTGAGCACAGGCCCCATGGTCGATGCCACCTACCTGCCGAACACACACGGCGGTGGGTATTGGGCCAGTGACACCTATGAACCCAACCCGGCCTTTGCGTGGCTCATCCATTTCGGCAACGGCAGCACCTACGCCTTCCTCAAGACCTACGACCTCTTCGTTCGTCTTGTGCGCAGCGGACAGTGATGGTTCATTTTTGTTTCTTCGCCTGAAGCCGTGAGCCATCACCGCCAATTGCCCGTGTGGAAAGCCGCCATGGATTTGGCCGTGCGCCGTGGGGCGCTTTCCCGGTTACCACAAATGTGCAGCACCTGCGCGTCCAGTTGTCCAGTTACGTGGGCCATTTGCGCCATGCCGCCAGTCTGCGCTTGCGCCAGGGCCTGAAGGCACTGCCAAACCGGCTTCAAACGCCTTGTTCTGGCGGCGCTGTGGCAGCGCCGCGCAGCCACCCCCGATCAACCGACATTGTTTTGACAGAGAGGCTTACCCATGTTGACCCTGCTTCGCCCGCTGCACCCGCTTGCCACACGCTGGGGCGTGTCCTTGGCGGTGGCCGCCAGCTTGCTGGCCACGCCTGTGGCCCACGCCGCACTGACGGTCAATGGCGACGGCACCGTGACCGACAGCACCACCGGCCTGGTGTGGGACCGTTGCATGCTGGGCCGCAGCACCACCACCACAGCGTGCGACACCGGCAGTGACGTCACCTACACCTGGGCCAACGCCCTGGCCGAGGTGAGTGCCCGCAACACCGCCAACCACTTGGGGTACAACGACTGGCGCTTGCCCAACAGAAATGAGCTGGAAAGCATCGTCAAGATCGATGCGCAACCGCCAGCCATTGATGCGACAGCATTTCCCAACACGCTCCAAGATTTCTGGGCTTGGACATCCACCACCTATGCGGTCGCCCCGGGCTACGCGTGGACCGTCTATTTCTACGACGGCGACTCCTACGCCCTCGACAAGAACGACTACCACTTCGTTCGTCTTGTGCGCAGCGGACAGTCTTTTGCTTCTTTTGATCGGGTGGGCAGCGCCAGCTATACCGCGCCAACGCCCAGCGGCAGCAGCACCAGTGGCAACGTGACCACGGCACTGGCCGGTGACGGCGCGGGCTGTGCGCTGGGCAGCGTGGGCTACCAGAGTGCCAACAGTGTGGGGGCGGCACCGCCTGCGGGTGTGAGCTTTCCGGCCGGGGTGGTCAACTTCACCACCACGGGTTGCACGGCTGGCGGCACTGTCACCATTACGCTCACCTACCCCAGCGCACTGCCAGCGGGTGCGCAGTTCTACAAATACGGCCCAGCCACGGCAGGTGCGGCACCCACTTGGTATGTGCACCCGGCCACCATTGCGGGCAACACCATCACGTATACCGTGACCGATGGTGGCGTGGGCGACAGTCATCCTGCTGCAGGCGTCATCACCGACCCTGGTGGCCCAGGTGTGCCAGGCGGTGGAGGTGCAGGGGTGACGGGCGTGCCCACGCTGAGCCAGTGGGCCATGCTGCTGCTGGCCGGGTTGATCGCGTGGTTGGGTTTGGGGCGCGTGCGCAAACAAGCCGAGGTTTGAATGGGCGGGCCACACACGGCCACATTGACATGACGGTGTTGTTCAGTGGTCAGCTCTGCCTGTTTGAGTTCAAGTTGGTAGAACTCACTTCCGCGGACCACGCCTTGGAGCAGATCAAAGACATGGGCTGTGTCGACCGGTGCCGTGCCCGAGGCGATCCCATCCACCTGAGTGGCGTGGCCTGCAGCAAAACCAGCCGCAACATTGTTGGGTTTGAAGTTGAAACACGGCCCATTTCAAATGGGTTTGGGCGTTCAGCCGCGTGAGGCCAGTGTGGCTCGGTCAGTTGAGGTTGACGGCCGGGTGAGCGTCCCAGCACTTTCTCTTGGGTGAAGCAGGTGCCCGGACGGGCAGAGGCATCGGGCGTGGAGGTGGTTTTTAAATGCATAGCTAACTATCATTATCTGTCATGCGGTAGCGGCCATTTTGTTTCAAATTTCGCCCGCTTCACGTTGAAGAAGGCCTTCACGTTGCGCACGTTGGCGTCGTGGGTGAACAGGCGCTGTGCCAGCGCGTGGTAGGCGGGCATGTCGGCCACGGTCACCACCAGGCAGAAGTCGGGGCCTGGGCTGACGCGGTAGCACTGTTGCACGCCCGCATCGGCCACGGCCCTGGCCTCAAAGGCGTCCAGCGCCTCGGCGCTTTGCCGGTCCAGCGACACCTCCACCAGCGCGGTCAGCCCGTGGCCCAGCAGCGCGCCCAGCCGGTCGGCGCTGAGCACCGCCACCTGCCGCTCCACCAGCCCCGCCTCCATCAGCCGCTTGACGCGGCGCAAACAGGTGGGGGGCGACACATGCACGGCCTCGGCCATCGCCAGGTTGCTCAGGCTGGCGTCGGTTTGCAGCAGGTCCAGCAGGGCCAGGTCGGTGGTGTCCAAGCTCATGCCCTGGTTGAGTTCTGAATTCATGTGTCAAATTCTGCCTGATGTTTTTCTGAAAATTTCACCAGCGAGTTTCGGTTGAACATTGTTTCAATGACGGGCTAAAATTGAAACCAAAAACCACACCGACAGGCCTAGCATGTGGCCATTGCTTTTTCAAAGGGGTGGTTCATGTGTGGCATCGTCGCAGCGGTTTCTGGCCGCAACATCGTTCCTGTGTTGGTGCAGGGTTTGCAGCGCTTGGAGTACCGGGGCTATGACAGCTGCGGGTTGGCGGTGCATGGGGCGTCGGCGGCGTCCGATGCGGCGGGCACGCAGCCCAGGGGCCTGAGCCGCGCCCGCAGCACCGCCCGCGTGGCCGAGCTGATGGCGCAGGTGCAGGCCGAGCACATTGCCAGCGGCACCGGCATTGCCCACACCCGCTGGGCCACGCACGGCGCACCGGCGGTGCACAACGCCCATCCCCACTTCAGCCTGGGGCCAGACACCACCGGGCGCATGCAGGCCACCTCGCCCCAATCCACCGTGCCCGTGGTCCCGGCCCGGGTGGCACTGGTGCACAACGGCATCATCGAAAACCACGACCTGCTGCGCGCCCAGCTGCAGGCCAAGGGCTATGTGTTTGACAGCCAGACCGACACCGAAGTCATTGCCCACCTGGTGGACCACTTGTACGACGGCGACCTGTTCGCCGCCGTGCTGGCCGCCACGCAGCAGCTGCACGGGGCCTTTGCCATTGCCGTCATGCACAAAGACGAGCCGCAGCGCGTGGTGGGTGCCCGCTCGGGTTCGCCGCTCATTCTGGGTGTGGGCGCTGCCAGCGGCGGGCAGCCCAACGCGCACGGCGAGCACTTTTTGGCCAGCGACGCCATGGCCCTGGCCGGGGTGACCGACCAGATCATCTACCTGGAGGAGGGCGACCTGGTGGATTTGCAGCTGGGTAAATACTGGATCACCGATGCCAGCGGCAAGCCCGTGCAACGCACCGTGCGCACGGTGCAGGCACACAGTGGCGCGGCCGAGCTGGGCCCTTACCGCCACTACATGCAGAAGGAAATTTTTGAGCAGCCCCGCGCCATTGCCGACACGCTGGCGGGGGTGGAAGGCATCACGCCCGAGCTGTTCGAGGCCGTCAACCTGCCGCCGCCGGGGCAGGGCGCACACGCCACCTTTGCGGCCATCGACTCGGTGCTGATACTGGCCTGCGGCACCAGCTACTACAGCGGTTGCACGGCCAAGTACTGGCTGGAAGGCATTGCCGGCATCCCCACCCAGGTGGAAGTGGCCAGCGAGTACCGCTATCGGCAAAGTGTGCCCAACCCCAGGCAACTCATCGTCACCATCAGCCAGAGCGGCGAAACCGCCGACACCCTGGCCGCGCTGCGCCACGCCCAAAGCCTGGGCATGCACCACACCCTGACCATCTGCAACGTGGCCACCAGCGCCATGGTGCGCGAGTGCAAGCTGGCCTATGTCACCCGCGCGGGCGTGGAAATTGGCGTGGCCAGCACCAAGGCCTTCACCACCCAGTTGGCCGGGCTGTTTTTGCTGACGCTGGCGCTGGCCCAGGCCAAGGGTCGCCTCAGCCCTGAACAAGAAGCCGAGCACCTCAAGGCCATGCGCCACCTGCCCGTGGCCTTGCAAGCCGTGCTGGCGCTGGAGCCCCAGGTCATGGGCTGGGCCGAGCAGTTTGTGGCCAAGGAAAACGCGCTGTTTTTGGGCCGTGGCCTGCACTACCCCATTGCCCTGGAAGGCGCGCTCAAACTCAAGGAAATCAGCTACATCCACGCTGAGGCCTACCCCGCCGGTGAACTCAAGCACGGCCCCCTGGCCCTGGTGACCAGCGCCATGCCCGTGGTGACCGTGGCCCCCAACGACACCCTGCTGGAAAAGCTGAAGAGCAACATGCAAGAGGTGCGCGCCCGGGGCGGCGTGCTGTATGTGCTGGCCGATGCCGACTCCAACATTGAAAGCGGCGAGGGCCTGCACGTCATCCGCATGCCCGAGCACTACGGCGTGCTCAGCCCGCTGCTGCACGTGGTGCCGCTGCAACTGCTGGCCTACCACACGGCGTGTGCACGGGGGACAGATGTGGACAAACCCAGGAACCTGGCCAAGAGCGTGACGGTGGAGTGAGCGCTGCGGCAGCGCACGCTTGTGATCTGCAGGAATAGAGTCTGTCGGGCTTCTCCCTCTGACCGCCTGCAGGTTTAGAAGGACACTTTACCCTGTCGGGCTTCCCCACCGCGACGGGGCGCATTGTACGTTTCTGGAATATTCCCTGTCGAGGCAGCGCCCAGGGACAAATTTGGGTGGTTTTCTCTTCAAAGCCAAATGTTTCAACGGACAATTTCTAAATGAAACATGTAGAGCTATTT
>PNML01000099.1 GCA_013823635.1 Polaromonas sp.
CCCCGGCGCACCCGCCGTGCGCGTGCACTTCGTCAGCAACCCCGACGCCTGGGCGCTGCACAGCGTGCTGCGCGGGCTGGATGCGCGGCGCACGCTGGTGGTCATTGCGTCCAAAACCTTCACCACCCAGGAAACCATGACCAATGCGGCCTCGGCCCGCCGCTGGTTGGCCGACGCTGGCCTGAGCGAAGCCGAGCAGGGCGCGCACCTGGTGGCCATCACCGCGGCACCCGCCAAGTCACAGGCCATGGGCATACCGCCCGAGCGCACCTTCACGTTCTGGGACTGGGTGGGCGGGCGCTACTCGGTGTGGTCGGCCCTGGGCCTGCCGCTGGCCCTGGCCGTGGGCACGCAGGCTTTCCGCGAGTTTCTGGCCGGTGGCCAGGCCATGGACGCACATTTCCGCACCGCACCGCTGCACGCCAACCTGCCCGTGCTGCTGGGCGTGCTGGGCGTGTGGAACCGCAACTTTCTGGGCTGCCCCACGCAGCTGCTGTCCACCTACCCCAGCCGCCTGGCCCGGTTCGCGCCCTTTGTGCAGCAAATGGACATGGAGAGCAACGGCAAGCGCGTGCAGCACAGCGGCCAGCCCTGCCAGGCTGAAACCGGCCCCATCCTGTGGGGTGGCACCGGCATTGACGGCCAGCACGCCTACTTCCAGTTGCTGCACCAGGGCATGCACCGCGTGCCGATGGAGTTCGTCGGCGTGCTGAGCGAAGACACGCCCGACCTGCCCCTGGCCGCCGAGCACCACCGCGTGGTCAACCTCAACCTGCGCGCCCAGGCCGAAGCCCTGGCCCGCGGTCGCAACGCCGCCGACACCCTGGCCGCCCTGCGCGCCGATGGTCTGGGCGAAGACCAGGCCCAGGCCATGGCCCCGCACCGCAGCTTTGCGGGCAACGTGCCCAACAGCATCCTGTGGCTGGACGCCCTCACCCCCGCCCGCCTGGGCGCACTGGTGGCGCTGTACGAGCACAAGGTGTTCACGCAGGCCGCCATCTGGGGCATCAACGCCTACGACCAGTGGGGCGTGGAACTGGGCAAAACCATGGCCAAGGCCATGGAACAGCAAGCCAGCTGAAACGGACACCCGCCATGCACATTGCCCTGGTTGCCCACGACCGCATGAAAGACAGCATGGTGGCCCTGGCCACCGAGTTCGGCGCGCTGCTGCGCCAGCACACACTCATGGCCACCGGCACCACAGGGGGCCGCCTGCAAACCGAAGTGGGGCTGACGGTGGAGCGCCTGCTCAGCGGCCCGCTGGGCGGTGACCTGCAAATTGGCGCCCGCCTGTCGGTGGGCGAAGTGGACGCGGTGGTGTTTTTGCGCGACCCCATGACTGCCCAACCCCACGAGCCCGACATCAACGCCCTGGTGCGCGCCTGTGACGTGCACAACGTGCCCTGTGCCACCAACCTGGCCACCGCCCGCATGCTGTTGACCTGCCTGGCACAGCGCTGACCCCGACGGGTCAGGCAAACCCGCTCGGAGCGGTTCATGCCAGTGTCACAAGCCCATGACAGACTGCCTGTCTTCCACCCCCTCAGGCAATCCGCACCAGTGGTGCCCACGGCACATGCATCTGTTGAAAACCCCGCAAGGCGCGGCCGAGTTGTCCGCCAAAGACCGCCAACTGTCGCTCAGGGAGCGGGCGCTGTTGCTGCTGGCCAACGGCAAGAGGTCTGACGCCGAGTTGCTGGCGCTGGTCACAGCCGGCGAGCCGCTGATCGATGCGCTGATCGCCCAGGGCTATCTGGCACGCACGCCCGTGCCGGCGGCGAAAACACGCCCGTCGCCCCTACCCACCCGGTCAATGGCGCCACAGCACCCGGTTTCGCACACCATGGCAGACCCATTTGAGGGCAAGCGCTCGCTGGCCACTGCACGCATGTTCCTGTTTGACCTGATCGAGCGCTTGTTGGCCCGGCGCGACCCGCCACTGTCACGCCAGCTGCGTGCCGATCTGCGGCAGGCCCGAGACCGCGACACCATGCTCAACGTGGCGCGGGACTTCCTGCGCCATGTCGAGGCAAACGCCGGGGCCGCCCGCGCCGACGACATCAGCGCCCGACTGGCCATGCTGCTGCCGGACGAGGTGGCCGCCTGACGACTCAGGTCAATGAAAACTTGACGCGCACCTCTTCAATGCGGTTGACGCCCACGGGGGTGGTGCGCAGGGTTTTCATCTCGCGCTTGAAGCCAGCGGCGTCGTAAAACGCCATGCCCCGCTCGTTGTGCACAAACACCCAGGCCGTCACCTCCAGGAAGCCCTCTTCTTCGCACGCATCGCGGGCGGCGTCCCACAGGGCCAGGCCAGCGCCCATGCCCAGCATGTCGGGGTGCACGTAATGCGCCCAGATTTCCCCGGTGGTGGATTTGGTTTTGGGGTCGCGCGAACGGTCAAAGCCGATGAAGCCCACCACTTTTTTCTGGGGATCGAGGGCCACCAGCACCTGGGGCTCGGCATATTCAATGGCTTCGCGCCACATGGCCATGCGCTTGTCCACCGACAAGGCTTGCAGGTCTTCATCGGCCACCAGGCCCTCGTAGGCGTGCTGCCAGGCTTGGACATGGATCTCGGCGATGGCTTTGGCATCGCGCAGGGTGGCGGGTTTCACTTCAAACAGGGACATAAATCAACTACAGGTGGCACAGGACCACTCACTGACACCATGGCCACGCACCTTGGCGCGGCCCGTCGGCAGGGGGTTGGACACGCCGCCACCGCGGTCGGGCGGTGGCGGACAAAGGGGCGGTATTGTCGCCCACTCACTTATCATCCACGCTGCCCAACCCGGCGACACCCCTTTGCCACCCGGTCCACAGGAGTACCCACGTGAGATGTCAACGCCTGATCCCACCCGCCGCTCGGTGGTTGCTCGCCCTGAGCCTGTTGCTGAGCGCCGGCACGGTCCTGGCGAACGAACGCCACGGCACCTTCAAAACACTGGAGGGCAACGTCACGTTGGTGCGGGGCGAGCGCAGCCTGCCTGCGGTACCAGGCGGCGCGCTGCGCGAGGGCGACCGCATCGTGACCGGCCCCAACAGCGCGGTGGCGTTTGCCCTGGCCGACGGCAGCGTGGTCACCATGGGGCCCAACACCAGCCTGGACCTGACCCATTTTGTGTTTGACCCCACCAGCCAGAACGGCAGCCTGCTGCTGAACCTGGTGCAAGGCACGGTGCGTCTCATCACCGGCATCATGGGCAAAACCAACCCCGAACTGGTCCGGGTGACCACCCCCACCACGGTGGTTGGCGTGCGGGGAACCGATTTCATCGTGGAGGCCCTGCCATGACGTTTGCCCACATCCCTGTCCCCACGCGTCCACGCCTGCCGGTGCCGCGCACCGCATGGGCATTGGTGGGTGTCTTGGCCACACTGGTGGGCTGTGCCGCCCCTGTGCCCACCCTGCGCGTGGTGCTGCTACCGCAGTCCGACACCACGGGGCAACCACTGAAAACCGCGGTCACCCTGAAAACCGGCCAGCAAAGCCTGACCCTGGACCAACCGCTGGCCCTGGGTGAGTTGGTGGGCAAGGGCCAACTGGCCAAACGCATGGCCACGTTAGACGAGGTGCAAGCCCGGTACGGCGATGTGCTCAAAATCCAGCCACCGTCGCCCGAGTCGTTTGTGCTGGGCTTTTTACCCGGCAAATCACAACTCACACCCGAATCTGAAAGCCAGCTGCCCCGCATCATTGCCCTGGCCAAATCCCGGGCGGGCGGTGAAATTGTGGTGCTGGGCCATACCGACCGGGTCGGCTCGGTGGAGGCCAACGACAAGCTGTCAGCCGAGCGCGCCAGGGCCATTGCGGACCTGCTCAAGGCACAAGGCTTCTCCGCAGACCTGATCACGGCCATTGGCCGTGGCGAACGCGACCCGCTGGTGCCCACCGCCGACGAAGTGGCCGAGCCCCGCAACCGCCGGGCCGAAATCATCATCCGCTGACCGGCCACTGGCACGGCACACAGCCACACCAAGGAACACCCATGCGCGTGGGCTTGTTGACAGGCGGCGGCGACTGCCCCGGCCTCAATGCCGTCATCCGGGCCGTCACCCGGTGTCTGCTGCAGCAGTGTCAGGCCGAGGTCATCGGCATCAAAGACGGGTTTGCCGGGCTCATGGAAGGCCGCACCCAGCCGCTGACCTGGCGCAGCGTGGGCGAGCTGGTGGGGGTGGGTGGCACCATACTGGGCACCACCAACCGGCTGAACCCGCTGGACAGCGAAGCGGCCACCGAGCAAGCCCTGCGCAACGCCAGTGCCATGGGGCTGGATGCCCTGGTGGCCATCGGCGGCGACGGCACGCTGACCATTGCCAACGGCCTGGCCGAACGCGGACTGGCCGTGGTGGGCGTGCCCAAGACCATTGACAACGACATCGAAGGCTGTGAGCGCAGCTTTGGCTTCGACACCGCCGTGGCCACCGTGACCGACGCGCTGCAGCGGGTCAGCACCTCCGGCCAGAGCCATGGCCGCATCATGATCCTCGAAACCATGGGGCGCCACGCCGGCTGGATTGCGCTGGAAGCCGGCATCGCCGGCTCGGCCAACATCATCCTGCTGCCCGAAATCGACTTCCACCTGGACGCGGTGGCCGCGGTGTGCCGCGAGCGCGAGGGGCAGGAGCACTTCACCCTCATCTGCATGGGAGAAGGGGCCAAACCCGTGGGCGGCCACATCACCTACGACACCCCCTCGCCCACCGACCGAGGCAAGCCCCGCCTGGGCGGCGCCGCCCTGCAACTGCGCGACCGTTTGCAACCCCTGGTCAACAGCGAGGTGCGTGCCACCGTGCTGGGCCATGTGCAACGCGGTGGCAGCCCCACGCCATTTGACCGCGTGCTGGCCTCCCAGTACGGGGTGCATGCGGCAGAGCTGGTCACCTCTGGCCAGTTCGGTCGCATGGTCACCTTTCGGCATGGCAAGCTGGACAGCGTCCCCCTGGCCCGCGTGGCCGCACAGAACCGCCGCATCACCGCCGATGAGCCCTTGCTGCGCACCGCCCGCTTGCTGGGCGTGAGTGTTGGAGACGCGCCTTCCGCCTGCTTGCCATGTCAGAGCCGCTGAACCCCACCCCACCCACGGCCGGACACGAAAGCCGGCTGGCGCGTGCGCTGCGCACACTGCTCACCCAACAGCGGGTGGCCGCCCTCGGCACCTTGGACCCAGACGGCCTGCCCTTTGTGTCCATGGTGCCGTTTGCGGTGAACGCCGAACACGCGGTGCTGGTGCTGCACATCAGCGGCCTGGCGGCGCACACGGGCAACCTGCTGCGCCAGCCCCAGGCGTCGCTGCTGGTCATGCAGCCCGAAACGCCGGGTGAACCCGTGCATGCCCTGCCCCGCGTGACCCTGCAGGTTCAGGCCCACACATTGCCGCCCGACCACGGCTGGTACCTGCACAGCCGCGCGGCCTACCTGGCCCGCTTCCCCGAGGCGGAGCCCATGACCCAGCTGCCCGACTTCCGACTGGTGGCGCTGCAGGTGCTGTCGGCCCGCCAGATCGCCGGTTTTGGCGCCGCCCGCACGGTGGATGCGGCCGAGTTGCAACTGGCGCTGCATGGTTGAAGGTGGTCTGGCCCCGCCCTTGCCCACCGGCATGGTGGTGGCGGTGGACGAACACCTGGTGGTGTTGAACAAGCCCGCCGGCCTGCTGTCGGTGCCCGGCAAAGGGCCTGCTGGCGCGGATTGCCTGAGTGCCCGTGTGCAAGCGGTGTACCCCGACGCCCTGGTGGTGCACCGGTTGGACATGGGCACCAGCGGCCTGCTGGTCATGGCGCGTGGCGCGACACACCAGCGCGCCCTCAGCCAGGCCTTTGCGCAGCGGCTTGTCCACAAACGGTACGAGGCCGTGGTGGCGGGTGTGATCAACACCAACACCCCCGGCGCAGACGCCCAGGGCTGGCACCACATTGACCTGCCGCTGATCACCGACTGGCCCAACCGCCCCCGCAGCAAGGTGTGCCACGAACTGGGCAAACCCAGCCTGACGCGCTGGCGGGTGCTGGGCTCCGGCCCCTGGCCAAACACCACCCGGGTGTTGCTGGAACCGGTCACCGGCCGCTCGCACCAGTTGCGCGTTCACATGCTGTCCCTGGGCCACCCCATGGTGGGCGACGGCCTGTATGCCAGCGGCCCCACGCAAGCGCTGGCCGACCGCCTGCTGCTGCACGCCGCCCACCTCAGCCTGCCCCACCCCGCCACGGGCGAACGGGTGCAATGGAACGCACCCACACCGTTCTGACTCTCACCTCCGTCGCAAAACCCCAGCACCGCCACAGACCCACCCCATGCACCCACCCTTTCCGTCGACCCGGTCTGAACCCAGCCCCGACATGCTGCCCGCCAGTGTTCACGCCACGCGGAGGGCACTGTGCCTGCAGGCCCTGGCGGCGGCGGCGGGCAGTTGCGGGGGCTGGCTGGCTCCGGCAGTCGCCATGGCCCAGTCGTCCGACACCCAGTTCTGGCAGCAACTGGACCAAGGGGCCTGCGTGGTGCTGATGCGCCACACGCAGACCGAACCGGGCACCGGAGACCCGCTGGGGTTCGACCTGAAAAACTGCGCCACCCAGCGCAACCTCAGCGACATCGGGCGCCGCCAGGCACGGGACTGGGGTGCTGCGTTTGTGCAGCACCGGGTGGCCCTGTCCGAGGTGCGCACCAGCGCCTGGTGCCGCTGCAAGGACACCGCCCGCTTGGCCTTTGGCCGCTACCGCGTGTGGAGCCCGCTCAATTCCTTGGTTGAAGATCCCGCCACCGACACGCTGGCGCGCACCCAGACCGCCGATGTGGTCCGCTTCATCGAAAGCCTGCGCACCCCGCGCAACACGGTGCTGGTGACTCACCAGGTGAACATCACGGCGCTGACGGGTGAGACACCGGCCATGGCCGAATTGCTGCTGGTCAGGCCACAACACCCGTCCGCCCCAGCCGCTAAGACCGCGCCGCTCCCACCTCGCTACACGGTGGTGGCGCGCCAGTCGCTGCCAAGCTGACAGGGTTGTCAAGATTCGGGTCCACAATGGGGTGTTGGTCAGCCGGGCCCGCCCTGTGGCTGCACCACCAACCTCGCCTGTCAAACCCACCCAAGGAGAAAACGAATGAGCCGTGAAGTTGTTGTTGTCAGCGGTGTGCGCACCGGCATTGGTACCTACGGCGGCAGCCTGAAGGACACCCCCACCACCGAACTGGCGGCCCTGGTGGTGCGCGAATCCCTGGCCCGTGCCCAGGTGGCCGGAGCCGATGTCGGCCATGTGGTGTTTGGCCACGTGGTCAACACCGAGCCCAAGGACATGTACCTCAGCCGCGTGGCCGCCATCAACGGGGGTTGCGCCGAAGGCACACCGGCCTTCAACGTCAACCGCCTGTGCGGCTCAGGCCTGCAGGCCATCGTCAGCGCCAGCCAGAGCATTTTGCTGGGCGACGCCGACATCGCCATCGGCGGCGGTGCCGAGAACATGAGCCGTGGCCCCTACGCCAGCCTCACCGCCCGCTGGGGTGCCCGCATGGGTGACGTGAAGATGGTGGACATGGTGGTGGGCGCATTGCACGACCCCTTCCACACCATCCACATGGGTGTGACGGCAGAGAACGTGGCCGCCAAATACGGCATCACCCGCGAGATGCAGGACGCCCTGGCCGTGGAAAGCCACAACCGCGCCCAGCGCGCCACCGAGGCGGGTTACTTCAAAGACCAGATCGTGCCCGTCATGCTGAAAAGCAAAAAAGGCGAAGTGGCCTACACGGCAGACGAACACTTCCGCCCCAACTGCTCATTGGCCGACATGGCCAAGCTGAAGCCCGTGTTCGTGAAAGAAAACGGCACCGTCACCGCCGGCAATGCCTCGGGCATCAACGACGCCGCCGCCGCCGTGGTGCTGATGGAAGCCGGTGCCGCCAAGGCCCGTGGCCTGGCCCCCCTGGCCCGCCTGGTGGGTTATGCCCACACCGGTCTGGACCCCAAAATCATGGGCGTGGGCCCCATTTCGGCCACGCAAGCCGTGCTGAAGAAAACCGGCCTCACCGTGAACGACCTGGACGTGATCGAGGCCAACGAGGCCTTTGCCGCCCAGGCCTGCGCCGTGACGCGCGAACTGGGCCTGGACCCCGCCAAGGTCAACCCCAACGGTTCCGGCATTTCGCTGGGCCACCCCATCGGGGCCACGGGCGCGGTCATCACCGTCAAGGCGCTGTACGAGCTGCAACGCGTGCAGGGCCGCTACGCGCTGGTGACCATGTGCATCGGTGGTGGCCAGGGCATTGCGGCCATTTTTGAACGCATGTGAAGCGCTGCGTACCCGTCCCATCGGGTATAGCAAACAAGGCCCGTCAGCAAAGCGCTGGCGGGCTTTTTTATTTAAAATTTAGTCCGCTGTCTCGTCCAAAAAACCACCCGAACGCAGGGTGATGACCAACGTGTCCCGCCAGCCCAGCTGTTCGGGCTGCAGTGGCTGGATGGGTGTGGTCTCGTGGATGACCCGCTGGTCATCCAGCAACAGCAACGACCAGGGCTCGGTCAAGGTGAAGCGCTGGCCCTGCGGACCTTGGGCGTCGAACACCCGGCTTTCACCGCCCTTGATCTGGTGTCTGGCCACCATGAACACGGCCACCACATCCACGCCATCGCGGTGGGCGCCCTCCGGCGTGGGTCGGCCAATGCCGTCGGTGGTGTCGATGCGAAACGGGTGCGCCTCCACGTACCAGGTGGACGGGCCACGCAGCGCGGTGACACACGCGGCCAGTGTCACCAGCAACTGCTGCCAGGCGGGGTGTTCGGTGAGCACGGACGGCAGGGGTTCAAACCAGCGGTTCATGCCGCCGTGCAAGGCGTTGTAGGCCACGGGCTGCCAGTGCGCGCGGTGGGGCACGGGCCGAACACCCTCAGGCCCCACCACCATGGAGCCGTGGCGACGGCGGCGGTAACGGCCCCCGTCTTTCAGGTGGGGGTCGGCGGGCAGGTCATTCCACAGCTGCGCCAGGTCGTGCAAGCCTTGCACGGTGGCAGGCCCCAGCCACTGGGCCACACTGTGGGCCCCCATGACGGCATACCCCTGCTGGCGCAAGGTGGGCAACAACTGGTCCGGCGCCACGGTGGGCGGCAAAAAGGTGGGACTGGGCATGTGGCTGATCAAAAAAGCACCCGACATCGGGCCAAGGACGGCGCAGTGTAGCGACCCGAGCAGCGACCACCGAGGCGGTATGACCCCAACTTCTGCGCTGGATCAAAACCAACCCCAGCCGCCACTGGCAAGCTCTCCAGCCACCTGCCGCCCCACACCGCCGCACAACCGGAGAACCCCATGGTGACACTGAACTGGAACGCCTCACTGGAACTGGACTTTGCCCCCATCGATGACCTGCACCGACAACTGGTGACACAAATGGCCAACGTCGAAGATTGCGACGACCCAGAACTGGTCCAGGAGTGGGCCAAACTGGTGGACTGCGCACAGGCGCTGTTCGAGCGGGAAGACGCGTGGATGCACACCACCCGCTTTGCCAGCGCACCCAACCATTCGCTCCAGCACCGCGTGGTGCTCAACCTGTTGCGCGAGGGACTGGGCATGGCCCGTGCCGGGCAGTCGGACCGGGTCAGGGCCATGTCGGTCGAGCTGGCCCACTGGCTGAGCAAACACATACAGTCGCTGGACGCCGCCCTGGCCCTGCACCTGCGGGCCCACCCCGAGGCCTGCCAGCCGCTGCTGCACTGAGGTCCGACGACACTGGGCAGGTGGGTGCCGTCTGCGCAGCGCCCGCCCTGGGCAGGGAAAACCATGATGCCGACCTATCAGCGCATGGTTATCTTCTCTTTGACATAGATCAAGGAGAAGCCATTGAACCAGGTCGTTTTATCGCAGGGACATGACACACATGACCACCCCCATTCCAACCGCGCCGATCACCCACCACCTGGTGCAACTCGCCCAGCGGGGGATGCGGACAACGGCCTGGCGCCCGATTACGTGCCGTATGTGGAACCGGAGAAATCGGGCATCTTCAGCCTGCAGCTGAACCAACTGTCAGCCTCGGCCCCATTCGGCTGGTTGCGCCAGGGTTGGAACGATTTCGCCTGCTGCCCCAAGTCTGGCCTGTTTTACGGGTTGTGCTTTTTCCTGATGGGCCACGCACTGTGGGCGGTGTTCAAAGCGGCGCCCGCCTACGTGCTGGCCTTGAGCGCAGGCTTTCTGCTCATGGGCCCTTTTCTCTGCCTGGGCTTGTACCACGCCAGCCGCGACATTGAAAACCGCCAACGCCCGTCGCTGCGCGCCTCCTTGCTGGCCTGGCGCCCCACCAAAGGGGCCATGGCCATTTTTGCGGGGGTGCTGCTGGTGCTGGAAATGGTGTGGGGCCGCGCCTCGCTGATCGTGTTTGCGGTCACCTTCAACGGCATGCCGTCCGCCGACGACACCCTGACCCAGCTGCTCAACCCCGACAACGTGGAGTTCCTGGTGGCATACACGGTGGTCGGCGGCTTTTTTGCCGGGCTGATTTTTTGCATCAGCGCCATCGCCATTCCCATGATCATGGACCGGGAGGTCGATGCCGTGTCGGCCGGGCTGACCAGCATCCGGGCTTGCCTGCAAAACCCCATCACCATGCTGGTGTGGGGCGCAGTCATCACCGTGGTGATTGGCCTGAGCATGGTCCCCTACTTTCTGGGTCTGCTGATCACGGGGCCAGTGGTCGGCCACGCCACCTGGCACGCCTACCGGGCCATCGTGCCCCGGGTTGAAACCTGATGGCGCCGCACCCAACGACCCTGCTCAGCTGACACTTTTCTGACCGAATCCTGACTGGCCAACACAACCAGGCACGGAGTCTGCGTGATCTCCAGAGGGACGCAGATTCCAGTGCCATCAGGCCATACATAATTTGCATGACAGTGCCGTGTAAACCCCAATGACCCCTGTTTGGGGCGCGGCTACAGTCCCCCGGCGGTTTGGAAATGCCTCAAAAAAGCGCATTTTCCGGACCACAAGTTTTGACAGTTCAACCCAACCGGAGAAAACGAATGAAAAACAACGCCATCAAATTCACCGCCCTCGGAATTGCCGCCGCTGCCGCCCTGGCCAGCCTCCCCGCGCATGCCGGCAAAGACCTGGACACCATCAAAAAGCGCGGCGAAATCATCTGCGGCGTGAATACCGGCCTGGCAGGCTTCTCCGCTGCCGACAGCCAGGGCAAGTGGAGC
>PNML01000100.1 GCA_013823635.1 Polaromonas sp.
GCCTGCCGCTGTTTCCGCTGCAGACGGTGCTGTTCCCCGGCGGTCTGCTGCCCTTGCGCATTTTTGAGGTCCGCTACCTCGACATGGTGCAGCGCTGCCACCAGAACGGCGCGCCATTTGGCGTGGTGTGCCTGACCCAGGGACGCGAGGTGGCATCGGCCCCTCGCCCCGATGCAGACGGCGACGCTGCCGAGCGTTTTGAGGCACTGGGCACCCTGGCCCATCTGGAGCAGTGTGAGCAGGTGCAACCCGGCCTGCTGCATGTGCGCTGCCGTGGCACGCAGCGCTTCCAGGTCACACAGCGCCGCCAGCTCAAGCACGGCCTGTGGGTGGCCGATGTGACCCTGATGCCCGACGACCGGCCCTGCGCCGTCCCGGATGAGCTGGCCGACACCGTCGATGCCCTGCAAAAGCTGCTGGACACCCTGCGGGCCCAAACCCCCTCGGCCCAGTCTTTGCCCATCACGCCGCCCCACCACTGGGACGATGCGGGCTGGGTGGCCAACCGCTGGTGCGAACTGCTGCCCGTGGGCAATGAACTCAAGCAACGGCTGATGGCGCTGGACGCCCCGCTGCTCCGACTGGAACTGGTGGGCGACCTGCTGGACAAACTGCGGCTGGACAGCCGCCGCTGACAGCGCCCCTCAGCGCAGCAGCAAGCTGGGCACCTCGGCCTGGCGCAGCCAATCGGCGGTTTTGCTACCAAACATCAGGCTCCGCCACGCCGAATGGCCATAGGCCCCCATGACGATCAGGCCCACGCCCTCGGCCCGCACCGCCTCGGCCATGGCCGTGGGTGCATCACCGGGGCGCTGCCAGACGCTCACCTCAAGGCCTGCGCTGCCCAAACGCTGCGTGGCCCACGCCAGGTGTTTGGGTGCGGCCTGGCTGGCGGGGCCTGCCATGAGCAGCCCCAGCGGCAAGCCCTGAAACAGCGGGCTGGTGGCCACCAGCTCGACCGCACGCCGGGTCACGGCACCGCCATCGTAGGCCACCATCACTCGCCGGGGCACCTGAAACACACGGGGCACCGCCAGAATGGGCTGGTTGAACGCGCGCACCACCCGCTCCACATGGCGGCCCAGTGAGCGCGGCGCGGCGGCGGCAGAACTGGCGCCCTGGCGCCCCATCACAAGCAATTGCACCTGCCCGGTCTGCTCGGCCAAGGCGCTTTCCAGCGTGCCGTGGCGCTGGCGCACGTCCACCAGCGGTGCCCCGGCCAGACTGGCACGCCCGCGCAGCCCGTTCAAAAACACGCGGCCCTGCTCACGCAGGGCGCGGGTACGGGTTTCGTCATCGTCGGCCAGCGCCTGCAGCAGCTCGGCCTGGGCGTTGATGCCAATGGCGCCGCTGTGGTCCGCGCCCGAACCCCATTCAGGGTGGCGGTCGATGGCGTGCAGCAGCTCCAGCGGTGCACCCAGGCGCTGCGCCGCCCAGGCCGCCGCATCGGCCACGGCGTTGGCAAACGGCGACTGGTCCACACAGGCCAGCACTTGGTGTTCGTGGTTCATGGGTGCTCCGTTCAGTGGTCCATCAGCAGGTCGGCGGGGCCGTCTTTGTCGTGCACGGCAAAGCGGTCCACCAGGGTGGCGCTGGCTTCGTTCAGGCCAACCACCTCCACCTCGGTGGCTTCGCGGCGGAACTTCAGCACCACCTTGTCCAGCGCGCTCACCGCCGTGATGTCCCAAAAATGCGCCCGGCCCACATCGATGCGCACCTTGTCAATCACCTCGCGGTAATCAAACGCGTTCACAAACCGCTCGGCCGAGGCAAAAAACACCTGGCCACTCACCTGGTAGTGCCGCACCCGGCCCTCGTCTTCGGTGCGGGAGGAAATGCGCAAAATTTGCCCCACCTTGTGGGCAAAAAAGAAACCCGACAGCAGCACACCCGTCAGCACGCCCTGAGCCAGGTCGTGCGTGCCCACCGTCACGGCCACCGTGGCCAGCATGACCACGCTGGAGCTTTTCGGATGCTCGCGCAGGTGGCGGATGCTGGCCCAGTTGAAGGTGCCAATGGACACCATCACCATCACCGCCACCAGCGCGGCCATGGGAATGCGGGCCACCCAGTCACCGGCAAACACCACCATCAGCAGCAAAAACACGCCCGCCACCAGGGTGGACAAGCGCCCGCGCCCGCCCGACTTCACGTTGATGACGCTCTGGCCAATCATGGCGCAGCCCGCCATGCCACCCAGAAAGCCGGTGGCCACATTGGCCACACCCTGGCCCACACATTCGCGGTTTTTGTCGCTGGGGGTGTCGGTCAGTTCATCGACGATGGAGGCCGTCATCATGGACTCCAGCAGCCCCACCACGGCCAGCGTGGCCGACACGGGGAAAATGATGCGCAGCGTTTCCAGGGTCAGCGGCACCTCCAGCCAGGCGAACACGGGCAGGCTGTCGGGCAGCTGGCCCATGTCGCCCACGGTGCGGATGTCCAGCCCCAGCACCATGCTGACACCCGTCAGCACCACAATGGCCACCAGCGGCGAAGGCACGGCCCTGGTGACATACGGAAACAGGTAAATGATGCCCAGGCCCGCCGCCGTCATGGCGTACACGTGCCAGCTCACGTTGGTCAACTCGGGCAGCTGGGCCATGAAAATCAGGATGGCCAGCGCATTCACAAACCCCGTGATGACCGAGCGCGACACAAACCGCATCAACGCGCCCAGCCGCAACCAGCCCGCCAGCATTTGCAGCACACCGGTCAACACCGTGGCCGCCAGCAGGTAGGGCAAACCGTGTTCCTTGACCAGCATGACCATGACCAACGCCATGGCCCCGGTGGCGGCCGAAATCATGCCCGGCCGCCCCCCGGCAAACGCAATGACCGCCGCCATGCTGAACGAGGCATACAGCCCCACCTGGGGGTCCACCCCGGCAATGATGGAGAACGCGATGGCTTCGGGAATGAGGGCCAGGGCCACCACCAGCCCGGCCAACACATCGTGGCGGACATTGGACAGCCAGTCCTGGCGCAGGGCATGGAGCATGAATCGTGTGTGTGTGAAGGCGTTGGCCACCGCGACACCTGGTCAAGGCCAGGCAGGCAACCGCCACCAGGGAAGAAAGACCCCCCGCGAGGGGGCCACGGAGACCGGGCCACAACAACCAGCGAACCGCGGCAATGGCCGTGGGTGGGCGCTGTGGTTCCGGGGCGGAGCAGGCCAACAGGGGTCGGGCTGCCCGCGTGCGAAAGACGGCCATTCTAGTCGGCCACGCGGCTGAGTCGCTGCGCAGCCCCGGTTTTGCGCCGAAGCGGCTGGGTCAGGGCAACACGGCCAGCCCGCATCAAAAAACCCCGCAGAGGGTACCATGCGGGGCTTTTTGATATAGCAAACTGTTGTTATCAGATAAGCGGCACACCCGTTTTTGACTGAATTTCCTCCCGACTGACGCCTGGGGCCAGCTCCACCAGCTTCAAGCCTTGGGGCGTCACGTCCATCACACCCAGGTCGGTGATGATGCGGTTGACCACGCCCTTGCCGGTGAGTGGCAGTGTGCATTCGGGCAGGATTTTCAGGTCGGTGGTGCCGTCTTTCTTCTTGGCCACGTGTTCCATGAGCACGATGACGCGCTTGACGCCCGCCACCAGGTCCATGGCGCCGCCCATGCCCTTGACCATCTTGCCCGGAATCATCCAGTTGGCCAGGTCGCCCCGGCCGTTCACTTGCATAGCGCCCAAAATGGACAGGTTGATCTTGCCGCCACGGATCATGGCAAAGCTGTCGTGGCTGCCAAAAATGCTGCTGCCCTTGAGCGTGGTCACGGTTTGTTTGCCCGCATTGATGAGGTCGGCATCCACCTCGTCTTCGGTGGGGAAAGGGCCAATGCCCAGCATGCCGTTTTCGCTTTGCAGCCACACCTCTTTGTCCGACGGCACAAAGTTGGCCACCAGCGTGGGGATGCCGATGCCCAAGTTCACGTAAAAGCCGTCTTCCAGCTCCTGCGCCGCGCGGGCGGCCATTTGGTCTTGACTCCAGCTCATGTTCAGACTCCTGCTTTTTCGGTGATGGTGCGCTTTTCAATGCGCTTTTCGGGGGTGGCGTTGAGCACGATGCGGTGCACATAAATGCCGGGCAGGTGCACCTGGTCGGGCACGATGTCGCCGGTTTCCACAATCTCTTCCACCTCCACGATGCACACCTTGCCCGCCATGGCGGCGGCGGGGTTGAAGTTGCGCGCCGTCAGGCGGAACTGCAGGTTGCCCGACTTGTCGGCGCGGTGCGCCTTGACCAGCGCCACCTCGGGCACCAGCGCGCGCTCCATGACGTAGGTCTCGCCGTCGAACTCGCGCAGCTCTTTGCCCTCGGCCACCAGCGTGCCCACGCCGGTTTTGGTGAAGAAGGCCGGAATGCCCGCGCCACCGGCCCGCAGCTTCTCGGCCAGCGTGCCCTGGGGCGTGAATTCCAGCTCCAGCTCACCGGCCAGGTACTGGCGCTCGAACTCCTTGTTCTCGCCCACGTAGGAGGAAATCATTTTCTTGATCTGACGCGTTTCCAGCAGCTTGCCCAGGCCAAAGCCGTCGACACCCGCGTTGTTGGAAATGACGGTCAGGCCTTTCACGCCGCTGTCGCGCAGCGCGTCGATCAGCGCCTCGGGAATGCCGCACAGGCCAAACCCGCCCACGGCCATCAACTGGCCGTCCTGCACCACACCTTGCAGCGCGGCGGCTGCACTGGGATACACCTTGTTCACAAGCACACTCCTTGAAAAACGGCCAGGGGCCAAAACCTTGACGATACTACGTATTGGCATACGTAGTATTTCGTAAAGAACAACCCCCGCATCCGGAGACCCCATGGACATCGACTACCGCCTCGCCTTCGAACGCGCGCCCGTGGGGCTGGTGCTCTCGCGCCACCGGGCCATGGTGGACTGCAACCAGGCGGTGTGCGAGATGTTCGGCGCCAGCCGCGATGAGCTGGTGGGCCAGTCCTTCCAGGTGCTCTACCCCAGTGCCGACGAGTACGAGCGCACGGGGGCCCGCATCGCCCCCATCCTGAACGCACGCGGCCACTACGCCGATGACCGGGTGATGCAACGGGTGGGCGGGCGCTTCAAGGGCGAGGCCTTCTGGTGCCACGTGACGGGGCGGGCGCTGAACCGCGACGACCCGCACGAGGCCGGCATCTGGACCTTTGAAGACCTCAGCGCCAGCCGCCCGGTGCAGGCCGAGCTGACCGGGCGCGAACGCGAGGTGGCGGCGCTGGTGATGCGCGGCCTGACCGCCAAGGAAATGGGCAAAGCCCTGGGCATCAGCCCGCGCACGGTGGAAATTTACCGCGCCCGGCTGATCCGCAAGTACCAGGCCAGCGGCACCGCCGACCTGGTGCACCGGCTGATGGGGGGGTGACTTCGGGGCAAAGCATTTTCTTGAAGAATGAGCGCGCGAGGTTCTCCTGCGAAAAGCAGTGCGCCCATCATCTCCATTCAATTAAATTTTCAATGGTAGGTTTGAAAACGACGGGCTTGCAGGTTCGAGGTATGACCAGAGCCGAACCATATTCAGGCAGGGAGGGAGGCACCACAGGGATGAGAGGATAGACCGTCCATCCATCGTTAGTCCGGTCTCTGATGGTGTATTCAATCTCCAAACGGTCAGCGTACTCAACTTGTTTTGTGATTTTGGTTACGACTGTGCTACCGCGAGCCAAGCGGTAAGCCCCGGCACTGGGATAAACGGCCGCTAGCTTGTACTCTTGCCAGTTGAAATTTTTTTCAAAATACTGGCTCCACACCAAAGAATCACCTGATCCCTCGAAAAGAAAAAGTTCCAATTTTTTGAGAGTGTCCGGATCCTCCACCACCACTTCTTTGCAGTTATCAGAGGATCCGTAGCGAAAGCAAGTTTCCAACAAGCGCGGGAAGTACCGACCAATGGATTTAGAAGGATTTTGCTCTGAGGAATAGGGCACCGATATTTCTACGGCGATGGGAAATGGCCCATCGCTGCCGGGCTGGCAGGCTGAAGTCATAGCCCCCGCAATCAAAATCACACTCATCATGGCAATACCTCACTGAACGCGGACAGCGCGAAAGGTCTGGGGAACGGTCATGCTCGTGTTCGGCGGAGCAGCCCAGCTATACACCGGGTACGTCCAGCTGTTTTGAATGTATTGCGTGATGGTATTCACCGACCAACTGGGCTGGCGCGACTTCAGCATGGCATACAGACCCGCCACATGCGGTGCGGCCATTGAGGTGCCCGCCACCGATGCCGTGGGGGTGATGTTGGGCCAATGCGAATACACCGCAGCGGATTGGATACCCGGCCCTTGTTCAACCCGCATGCCTCCAGGGGCAAACAACATGGCTTCACCCACCCAGGGGCTGCTGGGGTTAGTGGGAGCCAAACCCCGGTTCGAAAAGTCGCTGACATAGGTTCCGGTGGGGTAGAACTGGCCGGTGCTTGGATAGGTGTACCCACTGTTGGACACAGCCCCCACCTTGATCACCCCCGCAATGGCGGCAGGAATGTCGATGGCATTCACATGGTTGTTGTTCCCCATGGCTGCCACAACAGGTACGCCCCGCCCTTTCATGAGTGTTGTGGCCGTGGTCAAGGCCGGCCCGATGGCCTCGTACTGCACGTACTCTGGGCGTTGCACGGGGAAGTCGCTACCACCCAAGCTCATGTTCACCACATAGGGCAGGGCTTGGCCGTTGTAGGGCATGGCGTTGAACAGGTTGGCCAACAGGTCCGTGCCCAGCAGCAAATCTGCGGGGAAAATGGTGGCCCATCCGCCCCCCACATTCGGGGACACCATGTTGATGGATGCCAGTTTGGCCGCAGGGGCCACACCTTGAATACCTGAGTTGCCCGGCAAGGGCAGGCCCGCGGCAATGCCAGCCACATGTGTGCCGTGGGAGCACAGCGAGTTGATAAATGTGGGGTTTGTGCCGCACGCGGCCTCGGGCATGGGTTCGCCTGCGTTGGGCACAGTCCCATAGGGGACACTGTCCCCCGCATGGTCTTGGTGGGGGCAGGTTGACTGGAATTGGACCGGCACACCATTTCTAGGGGCCACAGCAGTGGTTTGGAAGCAGGCTTCAAACACCACTTTGCCCGCCAAATCCTGCGAAAACATGGCATGGCTCTTTTGAATACCTGTGTCAAAGACCACGATGGTTTGCCCCATGCCATTGAATTGCGATTGGTTCAACCTGTTGGCAGGAAGGTTCATGGTCACCGTGGATGTTGCCAAGCTGGGCTGGAACATCGGGCGGTTGAGGCTGATGCTGTGCAAGCGGGCATCTTTACTCGCGGCCAGTTTTTCAAGGGAGGCCAGACTCAATGTGACCTGGGTGCCGCCCAACATGGCATAGGGTCGGGCGGGGGTTTTCGGCTTTGCGTCGACCAGTACCTCGTCCAGCATGCGTTGCTGGGCCCTTGTCTGCGCGTTGCGAGTGGCCTGGCTACTTTGACCAGAAACCAGTGGCATGCGCAGCTGCACCAGCACATCGGCCCAGCCATCTTGCCGGGCTTTTTCCAAAGCCAGCGGGTCCGCTGCGGTGGGACGTGCATCTTGATAGCCTGCGGGCTTGATGGCCAGCACAAGGGAGTTTCTGGCCAGGCTGTGCAGTGCTCGACGATCAACCTTGAGTGTCAATTGACCGTGAGAAGGTACTTTTTGATCGCTGATCAGGGTCAGTCTCTGGTCTGAGCTGGTGGCTTTGCCTTGGGCACTGGGGCTCAGATCCAGGGTTGCGAGCACACGTTGTGCCTGAGACTGGGCGGTTTGCTGTTGTTGTGTGGTGGGCAACAGCAGGTGGGCTTGGCCGGTGACGGGGTCGATGGTGTGCTCGGCCCCATCCACGTCGAGCGTCACGGTCACCACAGCAAAGCCCTGTCGATTGAGTTCGGCATCCACAGCGGCCAAGCTGCCGTCCATGTCGGGCAGTAGGATGTTGTGCTGCCAGTTATCACCCAGCCTTGCCGTCAGAACCAAGGGGCTCTGACTCAGTTGTTCGAGCCCTTGGGCCGTGACCAATGCATCCATGCTGCCCAGTGGGCTGATGTGCAGTCCTTCGGGAAAAACTTCAACGCCCAAGCTCTCCAGCACGACTTTGGCTGTGGATTGGGTTTGCTGCTCAACTTGGGCGCTGCTTTGTACCAAATCGGCAAGACTGGGGCGCATCAGCACCAAGTGCACTGGCACGCTGCCCTGTTGGGCAGCCATGGCCGAGAGCTGGGCCAAGGTCTGGGCATCAATGTCAATGGCCGTGGCCGTGGCCGTGGTCGTTATCCAGGTGGCAAACAGCGCTAGCAGACCATGGTTCAGTTCGCGGCGTTTGATGTAACGGGCAAGCAAAGATCGCTTCCGCGGGGGCATGGAATTTCCTCTCTGTTGGCGGGTGGCGCACCATCTCATGTTGCGGCGCTTGTCAGCATCCTACCCACGCCATCCCACCTTGGAAACCACTGCAGTACGCGGGTGTGGCAGGGGTGCCAAGCCTCCCCCATCTGGCGGATGGCGCCCGCACCATTCAGCCCATAAAATCCCGGTCCGATTGAGGCGCTGGAGCACATCCACTGGCCCTGCCGGACCGGAAGGACTCATGATGTTGACGGCTGTGTACAGCACAGCCTGATTCAAGGTCCCAAGTCCCGGGTCAAAGTTGGGCTTTGACCGCCTCGACTCAACCCGCCGAGCCACCGAGGGTGGCGGATTGGGTGACGGTCGGGTTGACAGCTTGGGCCGCCTGCCACTCGGCTATCACCTCGCACGCGGTCCTGAACCCGTCGATGGCCAGTGGAAAGCCGCAGTACACGGTGGCGTGCAAAAACACCTCGCGCAGTTCGTCTGGCGTGGCACCGTTGTTCAGCGCACCGCGCACATGGCCGCGCAACTCGTGGGCGCGCCCCAACGCCACCAGCATGGACACCGTGACCAGGCTGCGCGTTTTCAGGTCAATGACGCCGCGCTGCCAGGTGTTGCCCCAGGCGTTGCGGGAGATGAATTCCTGCATCACCAGGCTGAAGTCGTCGGCCCCGGCGAAGGCCTTTTGCACAAAGGCCTCGCCCATGACCTGGGTGCGGGTGCGCAGGCCCGCGTCAAACTGGGCATCGCGCAAATCGGGTGGGATGGTTGCACTCATTCAAATCTCCTGAAAGTGGTTAAACGCTGGCATGAGTTCAGAAATTAGCTATTTATAGTCATCTGGTTTAATATATTGGCCATGGCACCCGCACCCACCGCATCCACTGGCGCAGCCCCCAAGGCGCGTGGCCGCCCTGCGCGCAGCGGACTGTCCGCTGGCCAGGTGCGCGAGCAGCTGGTGCGTGCCGGTGTGGCACTGCTGACCGAGCGCGGCATCAGCGCCACGCCGCTGGACGACGTGCTGGCCGCCACCGGCCTGCCCAAAGGCTCGTTCTACCACCACTTTGGCAGCAAAGAGGCCTGGGTGAGCGAAGCCATCACCGCTTACGGCCTGTACTTCGAGCGCAAGCTGCAGCGCCATTTTGACGACCCCACCCTGCCACCGCTGCAGCGCCTGCAAGCCTTTGTGGACGATGCCTGTGCTGGTGTGGCCCACCACCGCTTCCAACGCGGCTGCCTGGTGGGCAACCTGGGGCAAGAGGTGAGCCAGCTCAGCGAGGCCCAGCGCCAGCAGCTCGAAGCCATCCTGCAACGCTGGGAAGCCCTGCTGGCCGACTGCCTGCGCCTGGCGGTGGCCGCTGGCCACCTGCACCCCCAGACCGATGCCGCCGGGTTGGCCCACGCCTTCTGGATCGGTTGGGAAGGCGCCATCCTCCGCGCCCGGCTCAGCCGCTCCACCGCGCCCATGACCGGCTTTTTCCAGTTTTTCCAGGCGGGCCTGCCACGCGCCAGTTGACGCAGCCCCCCGCCATCACCCACCACGAAAGGACCCACCATGTTCACCGGTTTGCTCATCACCAAAGACGACAGCGGCTACCGCACCCAACTCACCCAGATTGACCCCGCTGTGCTCAGCGAAGGTGATGTGACCGTGGCGGTGGAATACTCCACCCTCAACTACAAAGACGGCCTGGCCATCACCGGCAAGTCGCCCGTGGTGCGCCGTTTTCCCATGGTGCCGGGCATCGACTTTTCGGGCACGGTGCTCAGCAGCACCCACCCGGCCTGGAAAGCGGGCGACGCCGTCATCCTCAACGGCTGGGGTGTGGGCGAAACCCACACCGGCGGCCTGGCCGAACAGGCCCGCGTGAAAGGCGACTGGCTGATTGCACGCCCCGCCGCCTTCAGCGCCCGCCAGGCCATGGCCATTGGCACAGCGGGCTACACCGCCATGCTGTGCGTCATGGCGCTGGAGCGCCACGGCGTCAAACCCGCCGACGGTGAGATTCTGGTCACCGGGGCCAACGGCGGCGTGGGCAGTGTGGCCATCATCCTGCTGGCCCAACTGGGCTACCGCGTGGTGGCCTCCACGGGCCGCCCCGAAGCGGCCGAGCACCTGAAAGCCCTGGGCGCCGCTGAAGTGGTGGACCGCGCCACCCTCAGCGCCCCCGGCAAACCCCTGGGCAAAGAGCGCTGGGCAGGCGTGGTCGACACCGTGGGCAGCCACACCCTGGCCAACGCCTGCGCCACCACGCGCTACGGCGGCGTGGTCACGGCCTGCGGCCTGGCCGGTGGCATGGACCTGCCCGCCAGCGTGGCCCCGTTCATCCTGCGCGGCGTGACATTGGCGGGCATTGACAGCGTGATGGCCCCACTGGCCCTGCGCCAGCAGGCCTGGGCCCGCCTGGCCACCGACCTGGACCCCGCCAAGCTGGAAGCCGTGACCAACGAAATCACCCTGGGCGAAGCCATTGACCACGCCAGCACCTTGCTGGCCGGACAGGTGGCGGGCCGCCTGGTGGTGAATGTGCGCAGCCACTGACCGTCCATTTCCACCCCGACCCACGAGGAGACACCCATGAGCAGCACCCGCTACCCCTTTCCCGACCTGAACACACTGCCCGACGACATCCGCACCCGCATCCTGGAGGTGCAGGAAAAAGCCGGCTTCATCCCCAATGTGTTTCTGGCGTTTGCCCGCCGCCCCGCCGA
>PNML01000101.1 GCA_013823635.1 Polaromonas sp.
ACGGGTGCTGCCGGTGAAGGCGATGCAATCCACGTCCATGTGCAGGGCCAGCGGGCTGCCCGCCTCGGGGCCGTAGCCAGTCACCACGTTGAACACACCGGGTGGAATGCCGGCGGCCAGCGCCAGCTCGGCCAGGCGCAGCGCGGTGAGTGGGCTTTTTTCGCTGGGTTTGAGCACCACCGAGTTGCCAGCGGCCAGGGCCGGCGCGATCTTCCAGGCGGCCATGATCATGGGGTAATTCCACGGCACGATGACACCCACCACCCCCACCGGCTCGCGGGTGATGAGGGCCAGCGCCGTGCGCGCCGTGGGCGCAATTTCGTCGTACACCTTGTCGGTGGCCTCGCCGTACCAGCGGATGCAGTTGGCCGCCGCGTTCACGTCCACACCCTTGGCGTACTGAATGGGTTTGCCCATGTCCAGCGTTTCGGTCAGCGCCAGCTCGTCGGCGTGGGCCAGCAACTGGTCGGCAAACTTGATGAGGATGCGCTTGCGCTGCGCGGGGGCCATGCGGCTCCATTTGCCCGCCTCAAAAGCGGCGCGTGCCGCCGCCACGGCGGCATCCACATCGGCCTGGCCGCAGCGGGCCACGGTGGTGAGCAGGCGGCCATCGACGGGGGACATGCAGTCAAACGTCTGGCCGTCGGCGGCGGCCACGCGCTGGCCGTTGATGAGGGCACGGCCATCGAAGGCCGGGGTGTACTGGGAATCGGTCATGGGGTTCTCCGTGTGATGGGAATCATGCTACCCCGCCCACCGCATCGTGGTCCCTGTCCGGTCTCTTCCAGGGGTCAAGGTGGGTCATGAGGTTGAGCACGCGGTGGCGTTGCAGCACGCGGTCGCGGGCCTCCACGGCAATGTCGTGCCCGGCTTCGATGGTCAGGTTGGCATCAATTTCCAGGTGGGCGTCCACCACGATCATGTCGCCCATTTTGCGGGTGCGCACATCGTGCACACCCATCACGCCAGGGGTGCCCAGCAACGTCTGGTGGATGGCGGCCACCTCTTCTTCGTCCACGGCCCGGTCCATCAGGTCGTGCAGGGCCTCCCAACCAAAGCCCCAGCCCATTTTGGCCACCATCACACCCACCATGAGCGCCGCAATGGGGTCCAGCAGCGGAAAACCCGCCAGATTGCCCACAATGCCCACCCCCACCACCAGGGAAGATGCCGCGTCAGACCGGGCGTGCCAGGCGTTGGCCACCAACATGCTGGATTTCACGCGCTTGGCCACCGCCAGCATGTAGCGAAACAGCAGCTCCTTGCTCAGCAGCGCCGCACCCGCCACCCACAGGGCCAGGACGTGCACCTTGGGAATGGCATCGGGCGATTGCAGTTTCTCCACCGCCGACCACAGCATGCCCACGCCCACGGCCAGCAGCAGCACACCCAGCACCAGTGAAGCGGCGGTCTCGTAGCGCTGGTGACCGTAGGGGTGGTCCTGGTCGGCGTCTTTGCTGGCGTGGTGGCCCGCCAGCAGCACCACAAAGTCGGACACCAGGTCAGACAGCGAATGGATGCCATCGGCAATCAGGGCCTGTGACTTGGCGAACACGCCCACGGTGATTTGCAATGCAGACAGCACCACGTTGACCACCACACTCACCCAGGTGCTGCGCTTGGCAGCGGCCAAGCGCTCATGGGGTGGGTGGTGGACGTCTTCGGTGTCGTCGTGGAGGTCGGAAAAATTCACGTCGGGGCCTGTTCAAGCGGGATGACAGAGGGAGGGCGGTGCCAGGGGCAGGGCCAGCCTTCCCCTTCACGCATCTTAGGCCGTGGGGCTTAACCCCGGGTGAACGGCGGCCACCCCCTATCATCGGGCCGCATGAAAACCGTCATTCGCACCTTCTTCCGGCTGCTGCGCACCGCCCTGGGCCCCGTCATGCTGCTCCAGGAATGGGCCACGCGCCCCACCGGCCTGGTGCGCCCACCCGATCAGCAGCGGGCGGTGGAGCAGCAATGCCAGTCGCTGGCGCTGTACCAATTCCGCACCTGCCCGTTTTGCATCAAGGTGCGCCAGGAAATGCGGCGACTGTCACTGCCCATAGAGCAGCGGGACGCGCAGCACGACGCCAGCCACCGCCAGGCCTTGCAGCAGGGCAGCGGTGCCACCCAGGTGCCCTGCCTGCGCATCGCCCACGCCAACGGCGACACCCAATGGCTGAAAGACTCTGCGGCCATCGTCGGCTACCTGCGCAGCCGCTTCGGCTGACCGCCGCCAACGCTGCGGTGGTGGGTCACAGAGCAGTCAGGGCCGCCGTTTCCGCGCGCACGGCGGCGGCCATTTCGCGTTCGCGCTGGCGGGTCTGGCGGGCCACCCACACGGCGTAGCTCACCACCACCACGGTCACGGTGAGGATGAGCAGCGTGGCCGCCGCGTAAATGGTGGGGTTGATGCCCCGGCGGGCGTAGCCGAAGATGACCTGGGGCAGGGTGCTGACGCCGGGGCCCGACAGAAACTCCGCAATCACCACGTCGTCAAAACTCAGGGTGAAGGCCAGCAAAAACGCCGCCAGGATGGCCTGGAAAATGTTGGGCAGCGTGACCAGGAAAAACACCTGCGCGGGCCGCGCCCCCAGGTCCATGGCGGCCTCTTCAATGGCGCGGTCCATTTCCAGCAGGCGGCTCTGGATGACCACCACCCCATAGGCCATGCCCAACAGGGTGTGGCCCAGGATGATGGTCAGCATGCCGCGCTCGGGCCAGCCAAAGGCGTTTTGCACCCCCACCATCAGCAGCAACAGCGACAGGCCGATGATGACCTCGGGCATGACCAGCGGCGCGTTCACCATGCCGGAAAACAGGGTGCGCCCCAGAAAGCGGCGGTAGCGCACCAGCACAAAGGCGGCAAAGGTGGCCAGCACCGCCGACAGCACGCCGGTGATGGCGGCCACCTGCAGCGAGAGCAGAAAGCCGTCCACAATTTTGGAGTCGTTGGCCAGCGCCTCGTACCAGCGCAGCGAAAACCCGGTGAAGCGCGCGTCCTGGCGGGTGCTGTTGAAGCTGAACACCACCATGAACAGCAGCGGCAGGTACAAAAACAGGAACACCACCACCAGCCACAGCTTGCTCAGGTGTTTGGTCAACCACAATTTCATGTCAAAACCTCTTTCAGCGCTTGATTCACGTCATTGTTTGCTATTTTTTTAAAAACGCTCAATCGGCGGTTCGCCGCGCGTCGTCGCTGAAGCGGTAGTACAGCGCCAATGGCACCACGATGAGGCCAATCATGACCACGGCCAGCGCCGTGGCGCGGGGCCAGTTGTTGCTGGTGAACATTTCGTCCCACACCACGCGCCCGATCATGAGGTTCTCCGGCCCGCCCAACAGGCTGGGGATGACGAACTCGCCCACCGCCGGAATGAACACCAGCATGAAGCCCGCCACAATGCCCGCGCGCGACAGCGGCACGGTGATGAGCCAGAACGCCTTGAACGGTGTGGTGCCCAGGTCGTAGGCGGCCTCCAGCAGGCGCACATCGAGCTTGACCAGGTTGGCGTACAGCGGCAGCACCATGAAGGGCAGGTACACATAGGTCATGCCCACCAGCATGGAGACGTTGGTGTAGAGCATCTGGATGGGCTCTGCCGTCACGCCCAGCGTCATCAGAAAACGGTTCAGCACGCCCTGGTCGGCCAATATGCCCTTCCAGGCGTACACGCGCAGCAACAGCGAGGTCCAGAACGGCAACATCACCATCAGCAGCAGTGCGGGCCGCACGCTGGCGGGGGAGCGGGCAATGAAATACGCAAACGGGTAACCAATGACCAGGCACAGCGCGGCCGTGATGAAAGCGTAGGCAATGGCACGGCCGTAGGCCTCGACGTACAGGGTGTTGAACAGCGCCCCGTCGTCCCCTGAGCGGAAGATGCTGGTGTAGTTCTCGTACTTGAGGTGGAGCACACCGGTCTGCGCGTCCCACAGGGGCTTGAACGGGTGAATGTCGTTGCCCATGTCCACAAAGCTGATGTAGAGCAGGATCAGGAAGGGCAACAGGAAAAACACGCCCAACCAGGCAAACGGCACCCCGATGACAAAACGCCTGCCCGGCGCGGAAGCGGAAAACATGGCCATGCTCGGTCCCCCGTTCAGTCGCGCAGCACCACACCGGCGCAATCGTCCCACCAGAAAAACACCTGGTCTTCCCAGGTGATGTCGGACAGGTCCTGGCGCGAGGTGTTGGCCTCGGTGATCTTGACACGCTGACCCGACGGCACCGCCACGATGTAGGTGTTGTACGACCCGAAGTAGGCAATCTCCTTCACCTGGCCGGTGAAGAGGTTGGCCAACACCCCGGTGGGCCGGGTTTTGCTGATTTCCAGCTTCTCGGGTCGCACGGCCACCGACACCTTCATGCCCAGCGTGCCCGAAATGCTGTGGCCCACCTGCACCTCGCCCAACTCGCAGGCCACGGCACAACGGTCGGTTTCGTCCACGCTCAGCGTGCCGTCAAACAGGTTGACGTTGCCAATGAAGTCGGCCACAAAGCGGTTGGCGGGGTATTCGTACACCTGCTGCGGTGTGCCCACCTGCAGCACGCGGCCCTTGCTCATGACGGCGATGCGGCTGGCCATGGTCATGGCCTCTTCCTGGTCGTGCGTGACCATGACGCAGGTCACCCCCACTTTTTCAATGATGTTGACCAGCTCGAACTGCGTCTGCTCGCGCAGCTTTTTGTCCAGCGCACCCAGCGGCTCGTCCAGCAACAGCAGCTTCGGTCTTTTCACCAGGCTGCGCGCCAGCGCCACCCGCTGCTGCTGCCCGCCCGACAACTGGTGGGGCTTGCGTCTGGCGTAGGGCGTGAGCTGCACCAGGGCCAGCATTTCATCCACCCGCTGGGCAATCTCGGGCTTGGGCAGGCCTTCGCGCTTGAGGCCAAAGGCCACGTTTTCCCAGATGTCCAGGTGCGGGAACAGCGCATAGCTCTGGAACATCATGTTCACCGGCCGCTCGTAGGGTGGCAAACCGGCCACGTCCTGGCCACCCAGCAAAATGCGCCCCGAGGTGGGCTTTTCAAAGCCCGCCAGCATGCGCAGCAGGGTGGACTTGCCACAACCCGAGCTGCCCAGCAGGGCAAAGATTTCACCCTTTCGGATGGACAGCGACACCTCGTCCACGGCCAGCGCTTCGTCAAAGCGCTTGACCAGCCGCTCGGTCACCAGGTAGCCATCGGCGGTGGCGGGCGTGGTGGGGTTGGGGGGGGTGGATTCAGCCATCGGAGGCCCTCATCTTGGTCTGCACAATGAAAAAGGGCTGTTCACCGGCGCTCTGACGTGCGCGATAAACAGCCCCTGATCTCAGGAGGTGAAACGGCTTACTTGCCTTGCTTGAAGCGGTTGTAGGCGTTGGCCATGGCCTCGCGGGCCTCGTTGGTGAAGCTGCCGGGCGCAATCATCTTGCCGGTCATGTACTCGGCGTCCACAAAAATGGACTTGTTGCCGGCGATTTCGGGCTTGATCTGGTCCTTGGCCGCCAGGTTGCCGCTGTTGTAGGTCATGTCGTTGGCCATGGCCGCGGCGTTCTCGGGGCGCAGGAAGAAGTCGATGAAGGCGTGCGCGTTCTGTGGGTGCTTGGCATCCTTGGTGATGGCCATGGTGTCAAAGAAGGCGGTGGCGCCGGTGGCGGGCAGCAGCGCCTCGATCACGTCTTTCGACTTGTTTTCCACGGCACGCGCGGCGGCGATGTTGATGTCACCCGCCCAACCGATCACAGCACACGCCTTGCCGCTGGCCACGTCGTCGATCATGGTGGAGCTGAACATGCGGATGTCCTTGCGCACCTTGGCCAGCATGTCGGTGGCGACCTTGTAGTCGTCGGGGTTGTTGCTGTAGGCGTCTTTGCCCACGTAGTGCAGCGCCACGGGCAAAATTTCGGTGGGCGAGTCGAGGTAGGCAATGCCACAGGACTTCAGCTTGGCCGTGTACTCGGGCTTGAACACCAGGTCCCAGGCGTTTTCAGGCATGGGCATCTTGCCCAGCGCCTTTTCGACCTTGCCTTTGTTGATGCCCACGGTGGTGAAGCTCCAGGCCCAGGGCACCAGGTGCTGGTTGTCGGGGTCGGCCTTGGAGAGCACCTGCATCACCGCAGGGTCCAGGTTCTTCAGGTTGGTGAGCTTGGCCTTGTCCAGCGGCTGGTACAGGCCACCCTCGATTTGCGGCTTGGCGAACACCACGCCAGGCACCACGATGTCGTAGCCGGTGTTGCCCGCCACCAGCTTGGCGTGCAGCGCTTCGTTGGTTTCAAAGGTGTCGTAGTTGACCTTGATGCCGGTTTCTTTCTCGAACGCGGCAATCATGCCCTCGGGGATGTAGTCGGGCCAGTTGTAGATGTTCAGCACCTTCTCTTCGGCCGGCGGTGCGGCGGGTGCGGCGGCCACCGGCGCGGGTGCGGGTGCCGCCACCGGAGCGGGTTCTTCTTTTTTGCCGCAGGCGGCCAACAGGGCAGCCGTGACGGCCAAAACCAAAACTTGCTTCTTCATGGTGCGTGTCACTCCAGACAATGAACAAAACGGGTGAGCGGTCGGCACGGCCAGCTGGCAGCGCCTCCGCTCGCGGGTCCTCGCGCCGCCAGCGGCCAGATTGGGCCAGGGCGCACGCAAGTTTCAGACCCGAAAGATTGTAGTCAACCCCTTTGCCCGCCCAACGCTGGCGGCTCAGCCGGGCCAATGGCCCAGGTCTTTCAGCTCGGCCAGGGTCAAGTCCAGCACCAGCCGGATGAGGCGAATCAGTTCGTCGATGTCGGCGCGGGTCACCGTCAGCGGCGGGGCAATGATCATGCGGTCGCCCACGGCGCGCATGATGAGACCGTTGGCAAAGCAGTGGGCGCGGCACTTCATGCCCACGGCAAGCTCCGCCGGGAACATGGGCATGCGGCCATCGTCCCCGCGCTGCTTGGACTTGACCAGCACCAGCCCCGCCATCAGGCCGCAGGACTCGGCCGCCCCCACCAACGGGTGGTCGGCCAGTTCGCGGTAGCGCTCGGCGAGGTAGGGGCCGGTGTCGGTTTTCACCCGCTGGGGCAGTTGCTCGCGCTCCATGAGGGCGATATTGGCCAGCGCCACCGCACAGGCCACGGGGTGGCCGCTGTAGGTGTAGCCGTGGTTGAACTCACCACCCCGCTCGATCAGCACCTGGGCCACACGGTCGCCCACCATCACGCCACCCAGGGGCACGTAGCCGCTGGTCACGGCCTTGGCAAAGGTGATGAGGTCGGGCTGGTAGCCGAACCGTTCGCAGGCAAACCAGTGGCCCACACGGCCAAAGGCACAAATGACCTCGTCGCTGATGAGCAGGATGCCGTACTTGTTCACGATGCGCTGGATTTCCGGCCAGTAGGTGGCGGGTGGGATGATGACCCCGCCCGCCCCCTGCACCGGCTCGGCGATGAAGGCGGCCACCTTGTCGGGGCCGATGGCCAGGATTTTTTCTTCCAGCCAGCGGGCGCTGCGCAAGCCAAAGTGGTCCTCGCTCTCGCCGGGCCTGGCGTGTTCCCAGGTGTAGGGCTGGCCGATGTGGGCGATGTGTGGAATGGGCAGGTCGCCCTGGGCGTGCATCTCGCTCATGCCACCCAGCGAGGCCCCGGCCAGCGTGCTGCCGTGGTAGGCATTCAGGCGGCTGATGATGACCTTGCGCTGTGGCTGGCCCATCAGGTCCCAGTAGCGGCGCACCATGCGCACGTTGGTGTCGTTGCTCTCGCTGCCGCTGCTGCTGAAGAACACATGCTGAAAGCCGCGCCCATCCACCGTGGGCGCCAGGCTGGCCAGCTTGGCCGCCAACTGCACCGCCGGTTCGTTGGTGGTCTGGAAAAAGCTGTTGTAAAACGGCAGCTTCATCATCTGGGCGTGGGCGGCATCGGCCAGTTCACGGCGGCCATACCCGGCGTTCACGCACCACAGGCCGCTCATCGCATCCAGCAGGCGGTGGCCTTCGCTGTCCCACACATGAATGCCTTCCCCGCGCTCAATGACGCGGGCACCCCGCGTGGCCAGGTCGCCGTGGTCGGTGAAGGGGTGGATGAAGTGCGCGCTGTCCAGCGCCTGCAGCTCGCGGGTGCTGGGCGAGCGGGTCGGCGTGGTGCCAGCACCGGGGTCGGCAACAGGGGTCATGCTATTTTTTTTGAATGTTTCAGCTTCCCAGCGCTTGACTGGTAACGTTTTTCAGCCATGAATAAAGAAATCTTGGCACCGGGCGTCAGACGTGCAGCAGCAGGTGTTCACGCTCCCACGGCGAGATGACCTTCATGAACTCGGCGAACTCCAGCTCCTTGATCTCGGTGTAGATGGTGATGAACTCGTGGCCCAACACCTCGTGCAGGTCGGGCTCCTTGCGCAACCAGTCCAGCGCCTCGCCCAAGGAACGGGGCAGCGAGTAGGGCGCCAGGTAGGCATCGCCCTTCATTTCGGGCTTGGGCTTGATCTTGTTCTTCATGCCCAGGTAGCCGCAGGCCAATGTCATGGCCATGGCCACATAGGGGTTGGCATCGGCACCGATGACGCGGTTTTCCACCCGGCGCGCCTGCGGCGACGAAATGGGTGAGCGTATGCCCACGGTGCGGTTGTCGTAGCCCCATTCGATGTTGATGGGCGCGGCCGTGTGGCGGCTCAGGCGGCGGTAGCTGTTCACGTAGGGCGCCACCAGCACCATGGCCGCGGGCACGTAGCGCTGCAAGCCGCCGATGTAGTGGAAAAACGCCTCGGACGCGCTGCCGTCTTCGTTGCTGAAAATGTTTTTGCCCGTGGCCTTGTCCACGATGCTCTGGTGCACATGCATGGCGCTGCCAGGCTCGCCCGCGATGGGCTTGGCCATGAAGGTGGCGTACATGTCGTGGCGCAGCGCGGCCTCGCGCACCGTGCGCTTGAAGAAGAACACCTCATCGGCCAGACCCAGCGGGTGGGCGTGGAAAAAGTTGATTTCCATCTGCCCTGCGCCGATTTCGTGGATCAGCGTGTCCACGTTCAGCTCCATCTTGTCGCAGTAGTCGTAGATTTCTTCGAACAGCGGGTCGAACTCGTTGACCGCGTCAATGCTGTAGGCCTGGCGCGAGGTTTCGGCCCGGCCACTGCGGCCGATGGGGGGTTTGAGCGGCGTGTTCGGGTCGGTGTTGCGGGCGGTCAGGTAGAACTCCAGCTCGGGCGCCACCACCGGGGCCAGGCCTTCGGCCTCGTACAACTCGCACACCCGGCGCAGCACGCTGCGCGGGGCAAAGGGCACCAGCTTGCCGGCGTTGTCAAAACAGTCGTGGATGACCTGGGCCGTGGGGTCGGTCGCCCAGGGCACGATGCGCACCGTGCTGGGGTCTGGCCGCAGCTGCATGTCTTTGTCGGTGGGGTCCACCACGTCGTAGTAGGGGCCGCTCTGCGGGAATTCGCCGGTCACACCCATGCCCACGATGGCCTGGGGCAGGCGCATGCCACGGTCTTCGGTGAACTTGCCGCGCGGCAAAATTTTGCCCCGGGCCACGCCGGTCAGGTCGGGCACCAGGCATTCGACCTCGGTCACGCGGCGGTCGTTCAGCCAGCGTTCCAGGTCGTTGAAGGTGAGGTTTTTTTGGGAATCGGTCATACGGTTGGTGTCTGCGTTGAAGAACCAGCGCCCCATTGTGGCGCTGCGGTGGCGGCCCAATGGGTTATGACCCCTTGGGCCTGCCCCGGCGGCGTTCCATGCAGGCATCACCAAAGGCCTTGAAGATGGCGGCGTAAAAGCCGTTTTCCCAGCAGCGCCACTCGGGGTGCCACTGCACCGCGCAGGCAAAGGTGGTGGCGGCGGACACCTCAAAGGCCTCCACCACCCCGTCCGGGGCATGGGCCACGGCGCGCAAACCGTCGGCCAGCCGGGCAATGCCCTGGCCGTGCAGCGAATTGACCCGTGCCGTGGTGCCCCCCGCCCATTGCGCCAAAGACGAGCCGGGGTCGATGTGGATGTCGTGCGCCGGTGCGTAGTGGTCGTCCAGCGACGGGCCGTCGGGCTCGCGGTGGTCCATCAGGCCCGGCACCCGGTGCAGCTGCTGGTGCAGGCTGCCGCCCAGGGCCACGTTGATTTCCTGAAACCCCCGGCACACCCCCAGCAGCGGCACGCCCTGAGCCAGGCAGGCCTGCACCAGCGCCAGCGTCAGGCCATCGCGCTCGGCGTCCAGCGGCAGGCTGGGGTCGGTCACGGTTTCACCGAAGTGGCTGGGGTTCACGTTGGACGGGGAGCCCGTCAGCATCACCCCGTCCACCAGCGGCAACAGGTCGGGAATCTGGCTGGCCTGGGCCAGCGGGAACATGACGGGCTGTGCGTGTGCGCCCACCTTCACCGCACGGGCGTACTTGTCGCCCAGCACCAGGCAGGGCATGCGGTGACCGTCGGCACCCAACAACCGGTGGTCGGCGGGCATCCACACCAGGGGGGTGGGGGTGCCCAGTGGCGGCAAACTCATTCGCGTCCTCCATTGAATCCAGCTGGCCCAGGCGTCTGACACACCGTGCCCGGCCCAGCCGCGGGAAAGTGGCCATTGTGGCCTGAGTCAAGCTTGCCACAGACGCCCCGAGGCGACTCAGCCTGCGCGCGAAAACCCCGTTTGCGCCGGCCGCCCGGGCAGGTGCAGCGCCGTCACCAGCGGCGCGCTGCTGGCCAGCTTCACCCCCTTGCGGAACACCGCCAGGCGGTGGGCGCGCAGCCGGATGGCCTCCACCACGCTGCTGGCTTGCAGCAGCACAAAGCTGGCCTGTTGGCCGGGGGCAATGCCCCAGTCGTCCAGGCCCAGAATGTGTGCGGGCGCGGTGGTGACGGCCTCAAAGCACTGGTGCATGGCGGCCTGGCTGGTCATCTGCGCCACGTGCAGGCCCATGTGGGCCACTTCCAGCATGTCGCCTTGCCCCAAGCTGTACCAGGGGTCCATCACGCAGTCGTGGCCAAAGGCCACGGTCAGCCCGGCGGCCAGCAGCTCGGGCACGCGGGTCATGCCCCGGCGTTTGGGGTAGGTGTCGTGGCGGCCTTGCAGGGTGATGTTGATGAGCGGGTTGGCCACCACGTTCAAGCGCGCCTCGGCCATCAGCGG
>PNML01000102.1 GCA_013823635.1 Polaromonas sp.
ACCGACCTGCTGTTTGCGGCCTTCACCAAAATGGGGGGCACGGTCAGCTTGGCCCGCCAGCGCCTGGTGCCGTGGCGGGTGGTGGCCCAGTTGTGTGCGGGCAGCGTGCCCGCTGCACTGGTCACACTGGCCGTGCTCAAACACATGGGGCCGGCCAGCCACGAGGTGCAAAAAGTCATGACCACCACCCTGGGCGTGGCCTTGCTGCTGACGGCCTGCGCCATGCTGTACAAAGCGGTGCGCGGCAAACAGCAACCCCGCTCCCTGGCCCAGGGGGGTGAATTGGCGGCCATGAAGGCACGCCACTGGTCGCTGCCGCTGGTGTTCGGTGCACTCATTGGCACGCTGGTCACCCTCACGTCGGTGGGTGCCGGCGCCATTGGTGTGACGGTGCTGCTGGTGCTGTTCCCCTTGCTGCCGCTGCCGCGCATCGTGGCCGCCGACATTGCCTACGCCGTGCCACTGACGCTGGTGGCGGGGTTGGGTCACGCCTCGCTGGGCTCGGTGGACTGGCCGCTGCTGGCCAAGCTGCTGGCCGGATCGCTGCCCGGCATCTGGCTGGGCTCGCGCCTGATGCGCCACACACCGGAACGGCTGATCCGCTCCATCCTGTCGGTGCTGCTGGCCTGGGCCGGCACCAAGCTGGTGATGGTGTAGCACCCGGCCACGACCCACACCGCCCCCACCCTCCGCGCATTGCTTTTTCCCTGATTTTTCCTGCCATGTACCAGTACACCGAATTCGATACCCAGTTTGTCCGGGCCCGCGCCGCCCAGTACCGTGACCAGTTGCAGCGCAACCTGGCCGGTACGCTGAGCGACGACGCCTTTCGCCCCCTGCGCCTGCAAAACGGCTGGTATGTGCAGCGCTACGCGCCCATGCTGCGCGTGGCCGTGCCCTACGGCGAGCTCAACAGCGCCCAGTTGCGGGTGCTGGCCACCGTGGCGCGCGACTTTGACCGGCCTGCACCCGAGCTGCTGGCCCACGCCCAGGCCACCCAGGACCAGATCGGCCGCACGCCAGGCCCACGTCTGAAAACCGGCTACGGTCACTTCACCACGCGCCAAAACGTGCAGTTCAACTGGATTCCACTGGACAAAAGTGCCGACGTGATGGACCTGCTGGCCAGCGTCAACCTGCACGGCATACAGACCAGTGGCAACTGCATCCGCAACATCACCAGCGACGAACGCGCCGGCATTGCCGTGGACGAGGTGGCCGACCCCCGACCCCTGGCCGAAATCATGCGCCAGTGGAGCACGCTGCACCCCGAGTTCGCCTTCTTGCCGCGCAAGTTCAAGATCGCCATCCACGGTGCGCGCGAGGACCGCGCCGCCACCGCCTGGCACGACGTGGGCCTGCAGCTGCTGCGCAACGGGCAAGGCGAGCTGGGCCTGAAGGTGCTGGTGGGTGGCGGCATGGGCCGCACGCCGGTGGTGGCCTCGGTCATCCGCGAGTTTTTGCCCTGGCACCAAATCCTCAACTACCTGGAGGCCGTGGTGCGCGTGTACAACCGCTGGGGTCGCCGGGACAACATGTACAAGGCCCGCATCAAAATCCTGGTGAAGGCCGAGGGCGAGCGCTTTGTGAACGAGGTGGAGGCCGAGTACCAGGACATCGTCACCACCGACGGCGCGCCCCACACCATCACCCAGACCGAATACGACCGCGTGGCGGCCCACTTCGCGCCACCCGACCTGTCCTGCGACAAGGCCAGCGCCGATGAAAAAATTGCCCGCATCCTCAAGGCCGCCGCCGAGGACGACGTGGAGTTTGGCCGCTGGCTCAAACAAAACGTGGCGCCCCACCAAAACCCCGACCTGCGTGCCGTGACCCTGAGCTTCAAGCGCCTGGGCCAGGCCCCCGGCGACGCCACCGCCGACCAGCTGGACCGAGCCGCCGACCTGGCCGACCAGTTCAGTGCGGGCGAGGTGCGGGTGACGCACGACCAGAACCTGCTGCTGCCCTGGGTGCGCTGCGACCAACTGCCCGAGCTGTGGCGCGCCGCGCGCAAGCTGGGCCTGGCCAAGCCCAACACCCGCCTGCTGACCGACATGATCACCTGCCCCGGCGGCGACTACTGCGCCCTGGCCAACGCCCGCTCGCTGCCGCTGGCCGAGGCCATCGCCCAACGCTACGCCGACCTGGACGAGTTGCACGACCTGGGCGAAATCGACCTGCACATCAGCGGCTGCATCAACTCCTGCGGCCACCACCACAGCGGCCACATCGGCATCCTGGGCGTGGACAAGGACGGGCAGGAGTGGTACCAGGTCACGCTGGGCGGCTCGGACGGATCCGCCCTGAGCGGCCCACCCGTGGCGGGCAAGGTCATTGGCCCGTCGTTCGCCGCCGAAGAGGTGGTGGACGTGATCGAGGCCGTGCTCGACACCTACAAAGACCTGCGCCAGCACAACGAAACCTTCACCGCCACCTTGAAGCGTGTGGGTGCCGAACCCTACAAGGCCGCCGCCAACGCGGTGCGCCACATCACCGTCCGCCGCGACGAAGCGGTCGCCGAAGCCGACCACGCCCGCCACCTGGCCCACACCCTGGCCGTGCGCGAGATCGACGCCTGAAGCGGCAGCATCACCAGGACAAAAAAATGAAATTGATAGCTGATAATCAAACAATTAAAAGCGCTGAAAGCCAAAATGTTGATGCAAAAACCATCACCCTGACCAACGACGCCGACCCGCGCACGCTGGACCTGAGCGGCGTGGAGGCGGTGGCGCTGCATTTCCCCAAGTTCACCGATGGCCGCGCCTTCAGCCAGGCATTTTTGCTGCGCCGCCGCCTGGGGTTTGCGGGCACCATCCGCGCCACCGGCGAGGTGCTGGTGGACCAGCTGCTGCAAATGCAGCGCGCGGGCTTCACCGAAGCCGTGCTCAGTCCGGGCCAGGATCTGGCCGTGGGCCAGCGCCTGCTGGGCCACTACGCCGAGCGCAGCGGCGGCTTCTACCAGGGCGATGCCGTGAGCACCGCGCCCCTGTTCCAGCGCAACGCCGCCGGCCGGGAGGGCGCATGAACACGTCGTCACTGTCCTGGTCCCAGGACGCCCCCCTGACCCCTGCCACCACCCTGCACGCCAAGGCTTCACCCACGTTTGACACCAAGCTGGCCGAAACCCGTGCGCTGCTGCAGCAGGCCGCCATCGAGTTCACCACCGCCGAAGGCCAGGCCCTCATCACCCAGGCCTCCAGCCTGGGCGCGGAGGACGTGGTCATCACCCACCTCATCAACAGCCTGGGCCTGAACCTGCCCATTTTTGTGCTGGACACCGGCGCGCTGCACGCCGAAACCCTGGCGCTGCTGGCGCAAACCGTTCAAACCAGTCAGGCACCGGTGACGGTGTTCAAGCCGGTGCAGGAAAGTGTGGTGCAGTTCGTGGCCCGCGAAGGCGCCGAGGCCATGTACCAGAGCATTGCCCTGCGCAAGGCCTGCTGCGCCATCCGCAAGCTCGAACCCCTGGCGCGCGCCCTGAGCGGCAAGCAGGCCTGGATCACCGGGCTGCGCCGCGAGCAGTCGGGCAACCGCGCCGACGTGCCCCTGCGCGACACCAGCGAGCTGGACGCGGGCACACCCGATGGCCGCGTCAAGTTCAACCCCCTGGCCCACTGGACCTGGGGCGACGTGTGGCACTACATCGCCACCCAGGGCGTGGCCTACAACCCGCTGCACGACCGCTTTTTCCCCAGCATAGGCTGCGCGCCCTGCACCCGCGCCATCAGCCTGGGTGAAGACTTCCGCGCGGGCCGCTGGTGGTGGGAAGCCGAGCTGGAAGGCGGCGCCGCCAAGGAATGCGGCCTGCATGCCACCCGACAGGAACCCCACGGAGCCCCCCAATGAACGCCCGCACCCCCGAACCACTGCTTGAAGCCGCCCAACCGGACACCGCCGCCATGAGCGAACACCACCTGAACAACTCCCACCTCGATGCGCTGGAAGAGGAAACCTGCCACATCCTGCGCGAGGTGGCCGCCACCTTCGAGCGCCCCGCCCTGCTGTTTTCGGGTGGCAAGGACTCGCTGGTCATGCTCAAGTGCGCTGAAAAGGCCTTTGGCACCAAAGCCAGCGGCGGTGGCCTGCCCTACCCGCTGCTGATGATCGACACCGGCCACAACTTCCCCGAAGTGACCGCCTTCCGCGACTTCCGGGCGGCCGAGCTGGGCGCCGAGCTGATTGTCCGCAACGTGGAAGACTCCATGGCCCGTGGCACCGTGCGCCTGGCCCACCCGGGCGAAAGCCGCAACGTGCACCAGTCGGTCACGTTGTTGGAGGCGATTGAGGAATTCCGCTTCGACGCCCTCATTGGCGGTGCCCGCCGCGACGAGGAAAAAGCCCGCGCCAAAGAGCGCATCTTCAGCCACCGCGACAGCTTCGGCCAGTGGCAACCCAAGGCGCAACGCCCGGAGCTGTGGACGCTGTTCAACACCCGGCTGCAGCCCGGCGAACACTTCCGCGTGTTCCCCATCAGCAACTGGACCGAGCTGGACGTGTGGCAGTACATCGCCCGCGAGCACATTGCGCTGCCCAGCATCTACTACACCCACCAGCGCGAGGTGGTGGAACGCAAGGGCCTGCTGGTGCCCGTCACCCCCCTCACCCCGCCCCGCGACGGTGAGCAGGTGGTGGTGCGTGACGTCCGCTTTCGCACCGTGGGCGACATCACCTGCACCTGCCCGGTGGAGAGCCTGGCGGCCACGCCCGACGACATCGTCATTGAAACCCTGGCCGCCGACGTGAGTGAACGCGGCGCCACCCGCATGGACGACAAGACCAGCGAAGCCTCCATGGAAAAACGCAAGAAAGATGGCTACTTCTGATGAGCACCATTGAATCGATAGCTGACAACCCAATAGACACAAGCGCTGGAGGCCAAAAAACCATGAAAAATACCCAAGCAGCCCTGAAATTCATCACCTGCGGCAGCGTGGACGATGGCAAGAGCACCCTCATCGGCCGCCTGCTGGTGGACAGCAAGGCCGTGCTGCAAGACCACCTGGCCGGCGTGCAGCGCTCGGGTGAGACCGACCTGGCCTTGCTGACCGACGGCCTGAGTGCCGAGCGCGAACAAGGCATCACCATCGACGTGGCCTACCGCTACTTCAACACCGAAGACCGCAAATTCATCATCGGCGACGCACCCGGCCACGAGCAGTACACCCGCAACATGGTCACCGCCGCCAGCAGCGCCGACGCCGCCGTGGTGCTGGTCGATGCCACCAAGCTGGACTGGGCCAACCCCGCGCTCACCCTGCTGCCGCAGACCCGGCGCCATTCGCTGCTGCTCAAGCTGCTGCGTGTGCCCAGCGTGGTGTTTGCCGTGAACAAACTCGACGCCGTGGCCCAGCCCGAGCTGGCGTTTGCCCGCATCCAGGCCGCGCTGGTGCGCTTTGCCACCGAGGCGGGGCTGCACATCACAGCCACGGTGCCCGTGTCGGCCCTGAAGGGCTGGAACGTGGTGGACCCCGAACACGTCAACCCCGGCTGGTGCGGCTACCACGGCCCCACGCTGCTGGAGCTGCTGGAAACCCTGCCCAACACCCCCACCGAAACCGACGCGCCCGTCGCCTTTCCGGTGCAGTGGGTGGAGAAGGCCGCGTCTTCGTCGGCCAACACCGCACAAGGTCGGCGCGTGTTCTGGGGCCGTGTGGCCGCCGGGGTGGTGGTCGTGGGCACCGAGGTGCAGGTGTTCCCAAGTGGCCAAAAGGCCACCGTGGCGCAGGTGCTGAGCCACGCACGCCAGCCCAAGGCCGTGGCGGCGGGCTTCAGCGCCGGCATCATCCTGGACCGCGAGGTGGACGTCTCGCGCGGCGACTGGATCATCGCGGCCCCCGTGACGGCCCCCGTGGCCGACGATGACTTCGACACCCCCGCCAGCATCAGCCCCTACCCGGGCAAAAAGGACATCCGCGCCACCGTGGCCTGGATGGACGATGAGCCCCTGGTGGCCGGTCGGGTGTACTGGGCGCTGCACGGGCACCGCTGGGTCAAGGCCAAGGTCAAGCGGGTGGTGCACAAACTCAACATCCACACCCTGGCCGAGGAAGACGCCACCCAGCTCGACCCCAACGCCATCGGCCACATCGAGCTGCTGCTGCAAGAGCCCCTGCCTGCCATCGCGTTCGACCGTTCGCGCTCTCTGGGCGCGCTGATTCTGGTGGACACCGCCAGCCACAAAACCGCTGGCGCGGTGCTGGTGGGCTGAAGTCATCGGGCTTGGCGCCCGCACCCAACGCCCACCCTGAGCCTTGCCAAACATCAAGGCGTAGGGGCAATGGCCCGCACAGCATTCACCACCTTTTAAAATACCGGGTTTTCACCGATCCCCACCCCCACACCATGACCCACGTTGTCACCGAAGCCTGTATCCGCTGCAAATACACCGACTGTGTGGACGTTTGCCCCGTGGACTGCTTCCGCGAAGGCCCCAATTTCCTGACCATCGACCCCGACGAGTGCATCGATTGCGCCGTGTGCATCCCCGAGTGCCCGGTCAGCGCCATCTACGCCGAAGAAGATGTGCCCAAAGACCAGCAGCACATGACCCAGCTCAACGCCGAGTTGGCCTTGCTGCCCACCTGGAAAAGCATCACCAAACGCAAGGCGCCGTTGCCCGACGCCGAGGACTGGAAAGACCGCACCGGCAAGCTGTCCGAACTGGCCCGCTGAGCACCATGGAGCGGACGGCCGCTGCCACGCCCGCGTCCGCGCCCATCGACACCGACGCGGTCATCATCGGCGCGGGTCCAGTGGGCCTGTTCCAGGTGTTTGAGCTGGGGCTGCAGGAGGTCAAGGCCCACGTCATTGACGCCCTGCCCTACCCTGGCGGTCAGCCCATGGAGCTGTACCCCGACAAGCCCATTTTCGACATCCCCGCCGTACCCGTCTGCACCGGCCAGGAGCTGACCGACAACCTGCTCCGGCAGATTGCCCCGTTCGGCGCCACCTTCCACCTGGAGCAAGAGGTGGCCACACTGCGCCAGCAAGGCGACGGCCGCTTTTTCATCGAAACCAACCACGGCACCCGCTTCATCAGCAAAACGGTGTTCATCGCCGCGGGCGTGGGTGCGTTTCAGCCACGCCCCCTGAAGGTTGATGGACTGGAGGCCTTTGAAGGCACACAGCTGTTTTACCGCGTGAAAAATCCGGCCGACTTTGCCGGCAAGGACGTGGTGGTGGTGGGCGGCGGCGACACCGCACTGGACTGGGCCCTGACCCTGTCCGAACCCGGCCCACACCAGGCCCGCAGCGTGGTTCTGGTTCACCGGCGCGATGGTTTTCAGGCAGCACCCGCCACCGTGGCCAAGGTGCGTGCACGGTGTGCGCAACAGGGCATGCAGTTTCTGGTGGGCCAGGTCACCGGCCATGACAGCGACGGCGGCCTCCTGCGCGGGGTCAAGGTCACCGGACCGGACGGCGTCACCCGTGTGGTGCCCCTTGACCGCCTGCTGGTGTTTTTTGGCCTCAGCCCCAAGTTGGGTCCCATCGCAGAGTGGGGTCTGGACATCGAACGCAAACAGCTGGTGGTGGACACCGAAAAGTTCAGCACCAGTGTGCCCGGCATTTTTGCGGTGGGCGACATCAACACCTACCCCGGCAAGCGCAAGCTCATCGTGTGTGGTTTTCACGAGTGCACCCTGGCGGCCTTCGGCGCCATGGCCATCATCGCGCCGCACACCACGGTGCAGTTGCAATACACCACGTCCAGTACCCGGCTGCACAAGGTGCTGGGTGTGCAATCCCCTGCACTGGACGACTGAACCCACGCCGCAGCCCTTAAAATGTGGACGGCACTGAACCAGTGCCTTCGCTGGGGGTGTTGCACCGACAGGTGCGACTGAGAAAGTCCCTTTGAACCTGTCCGATGTCCGCATCGGGTGCGTGCGCGGTTGGTACCGCCACGCACGAGGCAATCCTCGCGCAGGGAAGCATGCCAAGCCATGGCCGTGTTCTCTCACGGCTGCACCCAGCGCCGCACAGCGGCAGGGTGTCCCCCGCGGATGGTTGGTCAGCCCACCTGCCATTGTTGTGTTTTGAACCATGGCATTCCGCATCCAACCCTTCACCGCCCACCACCCATCGCCCAAGCCCGTGGCACTGGCTGCCCGCTTGGCCTTGCTGACCCTGGGCCTGGCCGCCACAGCCGCCCAGGCCCAGACCCCGTCCAGCAACCCCACGCCCACGCTGGACACCGTGACCGTTCGCTCTGCGCCCAGTCAGGAAGTGCCCAGCGTCACCGGTTTTGGCGACGAACCGCTGTCACGCACCCCCATCAGCGTGCAGTCCATCACCGAGGCCGACCTCCGCAGCACCCACGCCAGGCGCGTGAGCGACGTGATCCAACTCGATGCCTCGGCTTCCGATGCGTACAACGCCGTGGGCTACTGGGACTACATCACGCTGCGTGGTTTTGTGCTGGAACCCAACCAGAACCACCGGCGCGATGGCTTGCCCATCAGCGCCGAGACCGCCCTGCCGCTGGAGAACCGCGAGCGCATTGAGCTGCTCAAGGGCACCAGTGGCATACAAGCGGGCACCAGTGCACCGGGTGGCTTGGTCAACCACGTCATCAAGCGCCCCACCGCTCAGCCGCTGCGCAGCCTGCGCCTGGAGGCCAACCAGCGCGGCAACTTTCTGGCCCACGTCGACCTGGGTGGGCGCTTCGGGGTGGACCAGTCCCTGGGCTACCGCCTGAACGTGGCCGCCGAGCACATGCGCAGCGCGGCGGCGGGCACCCAGGGCGAGCGCCAACTGGCGGCCCTGGCCATGGACTGGCGCGTGCGGCCCGGCAGCCTGCTGGAGGTGGAGCTGGAGCACAGCCGCCGCAAGCAGCCCAGCGTGCCCGGCCTCAGCCTGACGGGCAACCAACTGCCCGCACCCAACCCGTTCACCAACATCAACACCCAACCCTGGAGCCAGCCTGGCCTGATGCAGGGCCTGACCGGCAGCCTGCGCTACGAACAGGCCATTCAAGCCGACTGGAGCTGGAGTGTCCACGCCGCCAGCCAGCGCCTGAAAGCCGACGACTTTCTGGCCTACCCCTATGGCTGCTATGACGCAGGCGCTGACGTGTACCACGCTGACCGCTACTGCCCCAACGGGGACTTTGACCTCTACGACTACCGCAGCCTGAACGAACGCCGCAGCACCCAGTCGCTGCAATGGCAGGTGAAGGGTTCGCTCCAGGCGGCGGGGGCCACCCACCACCTCAACGTCGGTGTGCTCGGCACACGGTACACGGAAAACGGACAGGCCCAGGCCGACAACAACGCCGCCGTGGGCACGGGCAACCTCTACACCCTGCCCGTTTTGCCGGCGGACGCATCGTTTTTCGACCCCTACACCAACCGCAAGGAACGCAGCACCGAGTGGTTTGCCTATGACCGCATGGTCTGGAGCCAGCGCTTGAGCACCTGGGCGGGTTTGCGCCACAGCCGCATCGCCCGCGACAGCGTGCGCACCGACGGTTCCAGGGCCACGTCGTACACACAAAACTTCACCACGCCTTGGCTGGCTGTGGCCTGGCAATGGCAACCCGACACCCTGCTGTTTGCGAGCGCCGGTCAAGGCGTGGAGTCGGTGGTGGCCCCCGGCCGCAGCCGCTACACCAACGCCAACCAGGCGCTGGACCCGCTCAAAAGCCGCCAATGGGAGATGGGCTTCAAGCAGCAAAGTGGCCAGGGAGAATGGGGTGCCACCCTGTTCAGCATCACCCGCCCCCAGGCGGGTGATGTCGGGCTGTGCACGGTGGCGGGCAGTTGCACGCGGCAAATGGACGGTGACGCCCGCCACCGTGGGCTGGAGCTGACCACCAAGCAAAAGCTGGGGGCCTGGACCCTGAACGGCAGTGCCATGTGGCTGTCGGCGCAGCGCCGCCACGGCAGCATCGACCCCACACTGAACGGTCAACGCCCCACCAACGTGCCCAATGTGGTGCTGCGCGCTGGCGCCACCTATGCGGTGGCTCAGGTGCCTGGCCTGAGCCTGAACACACGGCTGTCGCACGAGGGGCGGCGCAACGTGTTACCAGACGGGTCACTGGGCCTACCGTCATGGACCAGGCTGGATGCCGGTCTGGCCTACCAGACACAATCGGGCAAACAGGTCAGCACATGGCGGCTGGGCATCAGCAACCTGCTGAACCGCCGCTATTTCCAAGAGTCACCGTACCAGTACAGCCATGTGTACCTGTTCCCTGCCGCCCCCCGGACGGTGAACGTCAGTCTGGAAACCAGCTTCTGATCAAAAACCTGGCCCTTGGCCAAAATCACACCAAACACTGGCTATAATTGAA
>PNML01000103.1 GCA_013823635.1 Polaromonas sp.
CGGGTGCGCGAGGCTGAGCTGCAACAGGTGCAAGCCGCAGCAAGGACCAAGGCCGCGAAGCTGTGGGAACGTGCCCGCCCTGCCGACAACAGTCATCCATACCTAGTTCGAAAGCGTGTCAACGCCTATGGCATCAGGCGGCTGCGCGACATGCTATTGGTGCCCGCCCGCGACGTGAACGGCGTGCTGCAAACCATCCAGTTCATCAGCCTGGACGGCTCAAAACGCTTTCTGACCGGTGGCCGCATTGGTGGCTGTTATTGCGCCATCGGTAGGCCCGTTGATAGCCTGCTGGTGGCTGAGGGCTATGCCACGGGCGCAACGCTGTTTGCAGCCACTGGCCGCGCGGTGGCCGTGTGCTTTTCCGCTGGCAACATGCAGGCGGTGGCCCGTGAGCTGCGCCTGAAGTTTCCCGGCCTGCGCATGGTTATGTGTGCAGACAACGATTTGACCCCCGGCAACCCCGGCGTGACTGCTGCCACCAAGGCGGCACAGGCCGTGGGTGGTGTGGTGGCTGTGCCTCGTTTCGAGGGGGTGCTCCATGCTTGACAGCCCATCATCCGGCTTCACCGAACCGTTGACCGACTTCAACGACCTGGCCGCCATCGGTGGCCTTGAAGCGGTACGCGAACAGGTGGCCGCGGCCGAGGCTGCCATGGACCAGGTGCAAGAGCCGGAGCCCGAGCCCGTACCAACGGAACAGGCCGAACCTGAGTGGCCTGAGCCCATGGTGCCCGGTGTGTTGCGCACACCTGACATTCCGGCAACCATCCTGCCCGGTGCCTGGGGCGACATGGTGGCAGCAGTGGCCAAGAGCACCCAAACACCCACGGCCATCAGTGTGCTGTGCGCCTTGGGTGTGCTGGCCACACTGCTGCAACGGCGGTTCGATGTGGACTGTGGCACGCACACCGAGCCGCTGCCCATATGGGGTGCATCCGTCTCGCCATCTGGCACCCGTAAAACGGCTGTGGCTGGCGCGTTTCAGCGCCCGTTGCTTGACTGGGAGAAGCGCCGCGCCGATGCCATGAGGCGCGAGATTGCCCGCAACAACACCGTGCGAGACACCTCGTTGAAGCGCATCGAGTCATTGAAGTTGCAGGCGGGCAAGGCCAAGCCCGAGGACTTGGAAGCCATCCGCACCGACATCGAAAACGAGCTTCTCAACATGCCCGACGAGCTGCGTGCACCCATGCTGTTCGTTGAGGATGTGACACCCGAAACCATGCAAAAGCTGCTGGCTGAACAGGGCGGGCGCATGGGCGTGCTGAGCGATGAACCGGGCCTGTTCCGCATCCTGGGTGGGCTGTACTCAGGTGGCGGTGGGGCTAGCCTTGAGGTGTTCCTGAAGGGCCATGCGGGCTCTGCGCTGAAGGTGCACCGCTCTCAACGTTCGGTGTTTGTGGATCGGCCTGCCGTGTCAATGTCCCTGATGGTGCAGCCTGACCTGATGGCCGACCTGGCAGGCTCCAACCAGTTCAGGGCCAGTGGCTTGATGGCCCGGTTTCTGTGGGCTGTGCCCGTCACCAACGTGGGCAAGCGCAACGTGTACGAGCGCTACCGCATACCCAACGAGGTGCGCGAGGCATACAACACGGCGGCGCTGGCCATGCTGGAAGGCTACCCACCCGAACCAGGCGAACCGGACAAGCCCGTGACCCTGCGCCTGGATGACTGCGCGGAGGAGCTGTGGCTTGACTTCGCCCAAGAGGTCGAGGACCAACAGGGCGAAGGCGGGCCGCTTGACTCGATACGTGACTGGACCAGCAAGCTGCCCGGTTCGGTGGCGCGTGTGGCCGCGCTGTTGGAGCTGGCAGCGGGCGGGCTGGGGCGCGACACCGTGGGCATGGAAGCCATGTATCAGGCCATCACGTTGGCCCGGCTGCTGATACCCCACACCAAGGCCGCATTCAACCTGTTGGGGTCCGATGCGCTGGAGGCTGACGCCATCGCCGTGCTGAAGTGGGTGCGCGGCAACGGGCTGGAGGAATTCACCCAGCGCGAGGCCCAAAAGGGTATGGAAGCGCGGTTCAGGTCCGTGGACAAGCTGAAACGCGCCATCGACAAACTGCGCGACCTGGACTGTGTGCGGGTCACCAAGCGAGGTAACAAAGGCACGAACAAACCGACTGTGGTGGTTCAGGTGAACCCAGCCATATTGTCGTGAATTTCCTATTGTCGTAAGAAGCGAATTTAACCTTTTATTTATTTATTTCAATGACTTACACGCCAAACCATTTACCCCTGTCGACAGTAGACAATAAAGACAATAAGGGGCAAGGCAGGTCAAAAATCAGATCATGTTGGGTGTTGCCAGTCATCGGGCAACCGCTCTTATTGTCCTTATTGTCTACTGTCGACAGGGGTAGGCGTGTGTGGCGTGGGTGCCAGTGGATGGGTGGCTTACCCATGGCACCCCCCGTCATTGGGTCCTTTGCATGTACCTTGAACGCGGGTAATTCGAACCGCGTGTTCGGACTGTTGCCCGTGTTGCCTAAGGGGGTTAAGTTAAGTTTCATGCCCCATGTATGGGGAGGTGCATTCTGATGGCCACAAACCCAACCTGGTGGCACCAACAGACACCCATCGTTGACCCGCTGCAAGCCCTGCGCGTGGCAGCCGAATGCCTGGGGTCTGGCCAGCCCGTGCCCCTGCCCGAAGGCCGATTGGTTGCAAAAGCCCTGCGCCAATACCTGGACGGCAAAAAAGACATCACCGCAAACCTGGGCCTGCGCCCCCGTGCCGGTGGCCGCCACGAGGACCCGCTCGTTCTGGAGCGCACCCACGAACGTAACCAGCACATCCGCGCCGCCTACGACAGCCACCCAGGGCAGACCCAGACAGCTAAAGCTGAAGGCGTGGCCCAACTGCTGCACGCCCCTGAACTGCCCCAGCAAATCACCGAGGCCGACGTGTTTGCCTACGTCCTGAAGCTGCGCCGCGACTTTGGTAGCGACCTGCCCACATCGGCCCGCCAAGTGCTGCGCATTGCCCAAGGCGACACCCTGGCAGCCAAACGCAAAACCGGCAAGCCCTGACGCCATCGGCTGGGATTCTGTCAATGGGCCGGTGCGCCGCACCATCGGTTCATCCAACAGGAGCCCACCCACATGCAAACCCCCTTCCTTCAAATCGACGACGCTGGCACGTCCATCCTGCACCAGCCCCCAGCGGGTACTGAGCGCCCAGACATTCAACCTGGCAGCCCCCTGCGCGTGGCGGTCTATCACGATCTGACCATCGAGCTGCGCGGACCCAACTCAGTCACGAAAACCCAACTGACACCCGATGCGGTGTGTGGGCTGATCGGCCTGCTGAATTTCGTCTTGCGTGACCACCTTCACGACAAAAAGGTGCACTGATGCCAACCCTGCACCGAACCATCCAGTTCGAGCGGGTTGATCCCATCACCTCCCCCGATGCTCTGATCCCCGCCACCATTGCCACCGCCACGCCAGTGATGCGCCACGGTGTGGGCGAGGTGCTGGACTGCACCGCTTCAGGCGTTGACCTTGCACGCGCCCCCCTGCCGCTCATCGTTGCCCACGAATCCAACCGCCTGGCCATTGGCCTGGTTGAACAGATCCGCGCCATGGGTGACCGCGTGGTGGGCATGGTGCGCTTTGCCACCAGCCCCGAAGCCCAACAAATCCGCGCCGACGTGCTGGCCGGCATTCACCGAGGCCTGTCTGTCGGCTACCGCCATCTGGACGAAGGCACGCCCATTCAAGGCGGTGTGGCCTATCGCTGGCAACCGCACGAAGTCAGCATCGTTCCCGTTCCCGCCGACCCCCAATCTGGTTTTTTCCGCAATCTTTCTGGAGCCCCCACCATGCCCACCACCATGATCAAAGGCAGCGATGCTGCCGCCATTCTCAAACTGTGCCGCGAACGCGGCCTTGAAGCCCATGCCGACGACCTGTTGGAACGCGGCTTGACCCTTGACCAGGCCAAGGCCGAGATTGTCAACATCCTGGCCACCCATGACCAACGCTCTGGCGGTCACCTGAACGTTCGCCCGCACACGTCTACTGACAGCGCCCGCGAACGTGACCTGATCATCAACTCGCTGGCCGCCCGCATGGGGGCCAACGTCACGGGCGAAGTGATCCGGTCCGAGGACTGCGTATCGCTGGCCGTTCGTTCGCTGCAACTGGCGGGCCAGTCCGTCAGCCGCCACGACAACCGCGATGCCATCATTCGCCGTTCTATGACAACGGGCGACTTCCCCCATTTGCTGGGCGCTGCCGTGGGCCGTGTGCTTCACCAGGCGTACACGGATTCACCCGCAGCCCTGAAGACCGTTTCACGCAAAGCCAACTTGCCCGATTTCCGTGATCGGCGCGTGGTGCGCATGGGAAGTGCGCCCTCACTGGAAAAGGTCAACGAACATGGTGAATTCCGATATGGTGCCGTCACGGATGCATCCAACACCTGGAAGCTGACCACATATGGCCGCATCGTCAGCCTGACCCGTCAGGCGATGGTGAATGACGATCTGGGCGGGTTTTCTGACCTGATCACCAAGTTCGGTCAAGCCGCATCACGCCGTGAAGCTGACGAGCTGGTGTCGGTGCTGACCGTCAGCCCAGCGGTTGACGGCTCCCCCCTGTTCCATGCCGACCGTTCAAGCCTGATCACCGATGCGCTGTCGGTTGATGGCTTGGCCGCTGCCGTGAACAAGCTGCGCATGCAAAAAGAGCTTGACGGCGGCTTTGTGCTTCAGTCACCTGGAGCCATCGTGGTGCCCGCTGCGCTGGAAATGACCGCCCTGCAACTGGTGGCCGCATTCACGCCTGCGCAAGCGAGTGCAGTGCAGCCGTTTCAGTTGGGCGTGGTGGTTGAACCCCGCCTGGACGCGATCAGCACCACCGACTGGTACTTGGTGGCCACCAATCAAAGCGCGCTCGAGCATGGCTACCTTGACGGTGCCGAGGGCGTGCAAACCGAACAGGAACAAGGTTTCGAGGTTGACGGCCTGTCCATCAAAGCCCGCCTTGACTTCGGTTGCGGTTGGGGTTCAGCAGTGGGCTGGGTCAAAGCCGACGTGACCTGATGTAACGAGCACGGGACGCGGCCGAGGTGGTATTCGGTTCGCAATGTTTGATGGCGAGACGGTTGCCATAGCCCCAAACTCCCAACCCATGGCAACCACCGTCACCCCCACGCATGGCTTGTGGCGGGGGAAGCCAAGGCGGCGGACGCGCTATTCCTTTTTGGCGCTGCGATCCTTGGCCCTTCTTTCTGGTGATCCACGCAACGCCCTTGAACCTTGCAGTTCAGGGGTTTTTGCTTGCGGGTGAAATGCAGCTAACATCGCCACTTGTGTTGAACAGATTTCACTTTGTTGGTACTTTTGTTGGTATCTGATTTTCAGGAGATTGTTTTTTCTATTAAAAACAATGCCATTCATGAACTTTCAGGTTCCCATCACCCGCTCCAGTCACAAAAAAAGCCGCCACATCGGACGCCGATGCGGCGGCTTTTTTGCTGCCCGGTGCTTCAGGTGTTGCTCATGGCCCTGACATCTTCCAGCGTGGTGAGGCCTTGCAACACCTTTTCCAGTCCGTCTTGGCGCAGGGTCAGCATGCCCTCCAACAGCGCCTGGTGCTGAATTTCCTCGGCACGGGCCCCTTTTTGGATCAGGCGGCGGATGTCGCGCGACATGCTGAGCAGCTCGTGCAAGCCCACCCGCCCCTTAAAGCCTTGCCCCCCGCAGGTGTCGCAACCGGGGCTGTGGCTGTGCATGAGTTGTCCGTTGACGGCGAAGCGCTGCTTCCAGTCGGCCAGCACCTCGTCGCGGGTGCGCACCTGGGCGCCGGCAAAACAGTGCATGAAGTCATCCAGCAACTCGTCGATTTGGTCGGCGGTGGCGGGGGCGCTGACCTTGCAGTTCTTGCACAGGCGCCTGCCCAGTCGCTGCGCCAGCACGGCCAGCAGTGAATCGGCAAAGTTGAACGGGTCCATGCCCATGTCCAGCAGACGGGTCACGGTTTCGGGCGCGCTGTTGGTGTGCAGGGTGGACAGCACCAAGTGGCCGGTGAGCGAGGCTTCAATGGCCATGTGGGCGGTTTCGGTGTCCCGGATTTCGCCGACCATGATCACATCGGGGTCGGCGCGCAGAAACGACTTGAGGGCCTTGGCAAAGGTCCAGTCGATTTTGGCGTTGACCTGCACCTGCCGCAGCCCGACCTGGGTGATTTCCACCGGGTCTTCGGCCGTCCATATCTTGCGCTCGGGTGTGTTGATGTACCCCAGCGCGGAATGCAGTGTGGTGGTTTTACCCGAGCCCGTGGGCCCCACGCACAACACCATGCCGTAGGGCCGTTGAATGGCGTAACGCAGGCGTTCGTAGTTGTTGGGTGACAGCCCGATCTGGTCCAGGGCCAGGGGCTTGGCGGACGCCAGCAACCGCATGACCACGTCTTCCAGCCCGTTGTTGGTGGGGATGGTGGCCACCCGCAGCTCCAGCTTGTGCTGGGGCGAGAACTTGGCGAAGTTGATCTTGCCGTCCTGGGCGCGTCGGCGTTCGGAAATGTCCAGATCACACATGATCTTGATGCGGGCCACCAGCGCCGACCGGTAGTTGGGCGGGAGCTCCAGGTATTTTTGAAGTTGCCCGTCCTTGCGAAAGCGGATGCGGATTTTTTCGCGCCCGGCGGGACACTCCACATGGATGTCGGACACCCCTTGCTCGAACGCCTCGATGATCATGGTGTTGATCAGGCGCACCAACTGGTTGTCGGACTGCTCGATGGGCTTTTCGTTGACCACCTCATCCGCCGCCTCGGCGCTCGCCTCCTGCATTTGAGCCAGAAGCGCACTGCCGTCAATGGCGCCCATGTCGGCGGAGTGGGTGGGCGTCACCTCGATGCCATGTTGGCGATAGGCGCCGGGTAGCGCGGGCAACACGGTGCCCAGTTTGGCGAGTGCCGACACGACTTTGCACTGCGAGGTGAACTCCAGCTCGCTGACGGCGGCACGGCGGGTGGGGTCTTCCATGGCCACCACCAGTCGCCCATCACGCAACACCAAGGGCAGCACATGCAAGCGCTCGGCCACGCCATAGGGCACGGCCTTGACCGCTTCTTTGGCCACCGGGAAGGTGGCCAGGTCCACCATGGGATAACCCATTTTGTGGGCCAGGGCGGTTTGCAGGTTTTCTCGCGTGACCAGGCCTTTTTTGACCAACAGTTCACCCAACGGTGTGCCCTGCTCCTGGCTTTGCAAACGCAGCGCCTCGCGCAGCTGTTCGTCGGTGATGAGGCCCAGTGCCACCAGGGACTCGCCCAAGCGCATCACGGGCAGGCGGGCCTGCATGTCAATGGCCTGCATCAGCTCATCGGGGGAGATGATCTGGTTGGTCACCAGCACGTCGCCGAGTTTGCGCTTGCGCAGCTCGTCCTGCTCGACGATGGCCTGCTTCAACTGCCCGGGCGTCACCTGGGCCTGGGCCAACAGGATCTCGCCCACCCGCTCACCCACGTTGAACGACTTGTAGGCATGGCGGGGGATGAAAATGCGCGAGGCCATGCCCCGGTCGTTCATGGGCGGGAACAGAAACAGGCCCTGCTCCAGCTCCACATGCCCAATGGTGTCTCCCTTGAGGTCCCCCCCATCCGAAAAATGCACCACAAATGGCGACACCGGGTGGTGCGACAACAATTCGGCGTGGGGGTCGGACTGGTGGGTGGACTCGGGCGCCACCGGCTCGTCCAGCGACAGCTGGCGAAACTGGGCAAACCGCAGGGGAATGGGTTTTTGCCCGCGCGACAGCTGCACCGACACCATGCCACTGCGCAAATCAAAATGCATGAGCTGGGTGCGAGTGGACTTGCGGTTCATGCCCTCCAGCTGGCTGGGCAACGGCCCCGACGACATCTGCACCTGCGGGTAGGCCGCAAACGGCGGCGTGGGCCACCAGAAGGCATTGGGGTTTTCTTCGTCAACAGTGGCAGGGCGGGTGTCGTAAAAAGACATGTGCTGTGAAGCCATGTGCATCGTCCTTGGTATGGTGTGTGCGCTGCTCGCAGCGGCCAACGATTGGTGCGCGCAAGCTTAACGGATGCAGCTCCCATTGACACCCCAACCCGCCACCCTCTGGAGACCCACACCATGACCCGCCACACCACTGCGTTGCACCCTGGCCGCTGGCCCATGCATTGGGCCTGGGTGCTCGCCTTGTGCAGCGGCACCGCCTGGGCGCAGGTGGACGTGAACCAGGCCAGCGAAGCCGACCTGGACAGCCTGCGCGGTGTGGGTCCGGCCCTGACGGCCCGCATCCTGGCGCAACGGACACAAGCCCCGTTTGCCGACTGGGCCGACCTGATGCGCCGCGTCAAAGGCCTGCGCGGCGCCACCGCCCGTCACCTGGCTGAGCAGGGGCTGACCGTGAACGGCCAAACCCTGCCCGCAACGAGGGGCGGCGCGACGAATGGCGAATAAATTTCAAGAAAATTTGCCATTTATCGCTTGTCATTATTGATTTTCAAGCTATCAATTTAGCTCAATCAATGCACTCAAGCCGAGCCAAAACCACCACCGCCTGGGGTGTGGATTTCAAACACATCGCCCACGGCCATGGGCGTGCTGCCGATGTGGGGCAAGGTCTCCACGCTGCCATCGGCACGCACCACGCGGTTGATGCCCGGCGTGCCCGCCGCCCCCCCCGCCATGCCAAACGCGGGGTGAACGCGCCCATTGCTGAGGATGCTGGCCGTCATGGGCTCCAGGAAGCGCACGCGGCGCACGCCGCCATCGCCACCGCGCCAGCGCCCCGCCCCGCCCGAACCCTTGCGGATGGCGTAGCCCTCCAGCCGCACCGGAAAGCGGTACTCCAGCACCTCGGGGTCGGTCAGGCGCGAGTTGGTCATGTGGGTTTGCACCACGCTGGTCCCGTTGAATCCGCCGGTCAGTTGACCGCTTGTGTCAAACACCCCGCCCGCGCCACTGCCGCCTGAAATGGTTTCGTAGTACTGGTGGCGCTCGTTGCCGAAGGTGAAGTTGTTCATGGTGGGCTGGCCGCCCGCCATCACGCCCAGCGCGCCGAACAGCGCGTTGGTGATGCAGGTGCTGGTTTCCACGTTGCCCGCCACCACCGAGGCCGGCGGGTTGGGGTTGAGCATGCAGCCTGGCGGAATGATGACCTGCAAGGGCTTCAGGCACCCGGCGTTGAGCGGGATGTCGTCGTCCACCAGCGTGCGGAACACGTAGAGCACGGCGGCCATGCACACCGCGCGCGGCGCGTTGAAGTTGTTGGGCTGCTGCGCACTGGTGCCGCTGAAGTCGATGACGGCGCTGCGGCGGGCGGCGTCGAGTGACACCGCCACCTGAATTTGTGCGCCGTTGTCCAGCGCCAGCGTGAAGTGGCCATCCTGCATGCGGGCGGCCAGCCGGGTGATGGCGCGGCGCACCGCTTCTTCGGCGTTGTCTTGCACATGGCCCATGTAGGCCTGCACCACGTCCAGCCCAAACTGCGCCACCATGCGGCGCAACTCCTGTGCCCCCTTTTCATTGGCGGCAATCTGGGCCTTGAGGTCAGCCAAGTTTTGCGCCGGGTTGCGGCTGGGCCAGGCCGTGGTGCCTCCGCCCGTGGACAGCAAATCGAGGATGGCCGCTTCTTGCAGCACGCCCTGGTCCACCAGCTTGAAGTTCTGAATTTGCACGCCCTCTTCGTCGATGGTGGTGGAAAACGGCGGCATGGAGCCGGGCGTGGTGCCGCCGATGTCGGCGTGGTGGCCACGTGACCCGACGTAGAACATGGGGCTGCCTGCCTCGCCCCCAGACACGTCCAGCCACACCGGGGTGATGACGGTCACGTCGGGCAGGTGGGTGCCACCGTGGTAGGGGTCGTTGAGCACGTACACGTCGCCGGGCTGCATGCGGCCCGCGTTCTCGCGGATGACGGTCTGGATGCTCTCGCCCATGCTGCCCAGGTGCACGGGCATGTGGGGCGCATTGGCAATGAGGTGGCCCTGAGCGTCGAACAGCGCACACGAAAAATCCAGCCGCTCTTTGATGTTGACCGAGTAGGCGGTGTTTTGCAGCTGCAGCCCCATTTGCTCGGCGATGTTCATGAACAGGTTGTTGAACACCTCCAGCAGCACCGGGTCCACGGTGGTGCCGGCCGCAAACGTCTGGCTGCGCGGCACGCGGCGCTCCAGCACCAGGTGGTCCAGCGCGGTGAGGGTGGCGGCCCAGCCGGGCTCGACCACGGTGGTGGCGTTTTTCTCGGCAATGATGGCCGGGCCGGGCACCACGTCGCC
>PNML01000104.1 GCA_013823635.1 Polaromonas sp.
ACAGCTTGAGGGCAAAAAAAACCGCCAGCGGTGAGGCCGGCGGTGTGAAAACCTTGGAAATACCAATGGCCTTGCGGCCAGTTCCTCGTCAGAAAGCGTGCAGAACGCCCATGGCGTAGGAGTGACCTGTGCCCTTGCCGCCTTTGTTGGCGTAGTCAACGTACAGGGTGGTGCGCTTGGACAACGCGTAGTTGGCGAACAGTTCCGTGGCGTTGACGTCCGTCTGGCTGTTACGGGCGTATTGCATACCCACCTTAAAGGCACCCACGGGGGCCACCGCACCGATGTAGGTCCCCTTGCCTTTGGCCACGGTTTCGCTGACCACGTAGCCCCCCACGACCTTGGCGACGCCAAAGTCGTAGGAGCCTGCGATGGCTTGTGCCGTCCGATGGGCAGCGGAGCGTTTGGATTCGGCCACATAGCCCACAGCCAGAGGGCCCGCGCCATAGTTGGCGCGGATGGAGGAGCTCTGCTGGGTGGTGCTGGTGTTGTTGTTGGGGGCCAGCACCACGCTCACACCGGCGTCAAAGCCACCGTAGTTAGGGGTCACGAACTGGAGCTGGCCGTCGCGGCGCGACGAGCCGTACCAAGTGACGGGGCTGATGCCAGCCTGATCCATGGCCGACGAATAGGAGATACCGTTCAGGTCAAAGCGGGCATGGCCCTGTGTGCCGAACGACGATGTGCGACCGAAGCGGGTGGCGCCGAAACTGCCCGACAACCCTACCCAAGCTTCGCGGCCAAACAAATTGCCACCCAGCGAACCGGTGGTCATGCCCATGCCGTTGGACTCCAAGTTGAAGTTGGCCTTGAGACCATTGCCCAGATCCTCTGTGCCCCGAAAACCAAAGCGGGAAGGGGTGTGGTAGCTGGAGCGGTCGGCTTTGCCGCCGTTCAGCGCGAACTTGCCGCCGGTGTAGTTGCCAACGCTGACGTCCAAGATGCCATACATGGTCACGGACGATTGGGCCAACGCGGCGCCGCAGCTGGCCAAGGCGGCCAGAGCCAAAAGGGATTTTTTCATTCGACTGTCTCCAAGAATCGTTGATGTGGTCAAGCGCGTCGTGTGGGAACCCGAACGCCCAACCTGGGCTGGAATGCTCCAATCAAGAAGCCTTCAAATTAGAGCATCACAGAAATGAACTAACAAGTTAACTCATGTCAATCAATGGTGCTTTGTTGTGATAACGTAACAGTTCGTACAAAATGATTCAATGTACCGAAGCTGTGCGGGTTGAACCCGCCCCCGCCGGATGCTGCCACGGCCTTGCCCCAACCGACATGCTGGAAATTCTGACCATCACCGCGCCCATTTACCTCCTCATCGGCTTGGGGTATGCCACAACACGGGGCGGGCTTTTTTCAAGGGACGATCTGCGGGTGTTGGGCAAACTGGTGGTTAACCTGGCGCTGCCCGCATTGGTGTTCAGAGCGTTGGCCCAGCGTCCCCTGGCGGAACTGCTCAACGTGGGGTACCTGGGGCCGTATGCGCTGGGGACGTTGGTCATGGTCGCCATGGGGTACGGCTGGTCACGGCGAGTGATGGGACTGAGCGCCACTGCCAGTGCCGTTCGAGCCATGGGGATGGCCTGTCCAAACAGCGGTTTTGTGGGCTACCCCGTGCTGTTGCTGGTGGTGCCCTCGGTGGCGGGTTTGTCGTTGGCGCTCAACATGCTGGTGGAAAATCTGCTGTTCATCCCCTTGCTGCTTTGGCTGGCGGACCGTGGTCTGGCGCGAGCTCAGGGTCAGCATGCGGTGCGGGGTGCATTGCGCAACCTGGCGCCAACCCACTGATGTGGTCCATCGCGACGGGTTTGTTGGTTGCTGTGTGGGGCCGGTCCTTGCCCCACCCGGTGTCCCAAGCGGTGGACATGCTGGCGTTGACCAGCGGGGGTGTGTCGTTGATGGTGATTGGTGGCACGCTGGCCGGGTTGCCATTGCAGGGGCGGTGGCGTTCCGCGTTGCCCGTTGTGGTGGGCAAACTGGTGTTGCACCCTTTGCTGGTGCTGCTGGGTTTGGTCGTTTGGGAGTGGTGGTTTACCACGTCCCTGGACGCACCGTTACGCGTGGCCGTGGTGTTGCTGGCGGCCATGCCCATGATGAGCATTTACCCCACACTGGCACAGTCATACGGCGAGGAAGAGTCCAGTGCGGTGGCCCTGCTGATGACCACGGTGGCCTCGTTTGTCACACTGAGTGGCTTGATGTGGCTGGTGCTGTGATGTTCGCATTGACGCAGGACAGGTCGGTGCAGAGGTAGCGCAAAATTGTCTCCACAATCGCTTGTCGCCGTGTGGCCACCACGACCGGATCCGTCAGGTCATACTTGAAAATGAGCCCAAACGTGTGGCGGTTGGAGACGTTGAAAAAAGTCAGCGCAGAAATGGTGGCGTGGATGTCCAGCGGATCAATGTTCGGGCGAAAGACACCACTCTCCACGCCGCGTTGGTACATATCGCGTATGGCGGCAATGGCGGGCACATTCAGCGCCTGTATGGTTTTGCTCTGGGCCAGGTAGGCACCGCGCAAAATGTTCTCGGAAATCACGAGTCGGATGTAGGCCTCGTTGCTGTAATGGTGGTCGTAGGTGAACTCGACCAGCTTTCGCAGGGCTGCCACCGGCGGCAGATCGGCCAAGTACTGTTGTGACTCGATCTCGCGCATGCGTCGGTAGGCTTCTTCCAGAACAGCGGTGTACAAACCCTCTTTGCTCTTGAAGTAGTAGTAGATCATCCGCTTGCTGGTGTTCGTCGCTGCAGCTATGTCGTCGATGCGGGCACCAGCCAGCCCCTTTTCGGAAAACTCGGTCATGGCCACATTCAGGATGTTGGCCATGGTCCGTTCCGGATCGTTGGTGCGGGTTGGCGCGGGCCGCGTAGGCTTGCCCTCGGGTACGTCGAGCAACGAGTCTGTGGTGGGCGGCATACCGGGTTCTAAATGGACCGTTTCGTTCATACCGGCAGTATAGGGCGTGGATTGAGATCACTGGGGGTGATCCCGATCACATCAGCTTTGCTGTGATTTCAGCCGCATCTGATTGGGCAGCGGCACGGGTTGGCGCAGCACGTCTTCCGATAGCCACAGCGCCGAGCGCCTTGCCCGCTGGGCCACCATGGACAGTGGCAATTGCACGTAATCGTCGTTGAACACTTCAAAGCTGTAGTCTCCGGCATAACCGAGTTGGTCAAGCTTGAGCACCAATTCCACCAACTGGGCACTGTGCACCCCTTCACCGGGAAACACGCGAAAAGTACGCGCCGTGCTGATGCGTTCTTCGAATGTCTTGGTCTCCTGCCACATGAAGTCGGCGAGCTGCACCAGGAAGATCCGATCGGGTTGCAGGAAGTCGATTTCTTCCAGAGAGGTCTTGGCCGCGAAGATGTGAAACGAATCCAGTCCCAGGCCCAGGTTGGGACAGTCGGCGCGGTTCACCACCTCCCAGGCGGTGGTGAATTCGTTGACCGTTCGGCCCCAGGACAGTCCCTCGTACGCGATGCGTATGCCGTAGGGTATGGCCAGCATGGCCAGTTTGCGCAAGTCGCGGGCCAGGTGCTCGAGGTCCTGGCTGGCGTGCACTGAGGTGGAGGAGCAGGCCAGCAGCACTTCGCAGCCCAGGGCCGCGCACATTTCCAGCATTGCCTTCGCTATGTCCACCTTGTACTGGTGCAGGTGGCCGCTCAGGCCCTCAAAGTCGCGCAGCACTTGAAAGCCCGTGCCCCGCAAGCCGCTCGCGTGCACGGCCCTGACAGCTGCCTGCCAGCCACCGGGGTGGCCCACCAGGTCGTTGGCTTTGAGCATGACCTGCGTAAAACCAGCGTCCTTCATGGCCTCCAGTTTGGCCTCCAGTGGGCCGGCCAGTGTGATGGTGTCCATGCCAAATCCATTGAGTACCCCGGTGCGCTCGAGTGTGTTGCCCATGATCAAGCTCCAGCCGAAGGCAGTTCGCTTTGCACCAGCTCGAACACCACCGAGCCCAGGTACGTCCGCGTGATGGCGCCGCGCTGCCCAGTGTGGGTGGCTGGGGTTTCGATGAACTCCATGCCCAGCGCACGCAGTGCCTTGACCGCAGCCAATACATCGGGCACCCCCAGGCCGATGCGCTGCAGTCGCTCTTGCGTGTCATGCACATTCACCTCCGGCTCAATCAGCTGGAGCATGAAGCGGTTGCCAGGTTGAAGCGCCGGGGAACGCAGGAGCTGGCCTTTCGGCATGATGCCAAAGCGCTCTTCGTCCGGAATGAGCTGCGTGCCAAACAGTTCGCTGTAGAACTCGGTCCAGTCGTAGCTGCGACCAGCGCCGATGTACTGGACGATGCCGAAAAAGTGAATGCCTTCCACCGCAGGCGGGTGCTGGTCCACGGTGGGAATCGGCACAAAATCCACGTGGTAGATCGAGAACTCTTTGTAGCGGTCCACAAAATAGACGCGACTGCCGCCGGCACCGTGGATGGCGGGAATGTTCAGTTCCATCACCTCGGCGTGGGTGGGCACCTCCCAGGCACCACGTTCCACCACATATTGGTGCGCGGCGCGGGCATCGCGCACCCGCAGTGCGATGGCCGAAAGCGTGGGTTGGCTGTTCGACATCAATGCACCGGTGGTTTCGCTCGGGTGGGCGTTGACCACCACGTTCAGCTCGCCTTGACGGTACAGCAGCACCTCGCGCGAGCGGTGGCGCGCCACGGGCCGGAAGCCCATCATCTCCAGCACCTGACCCAAGGCCTGTGGTTTGTCGGTGGCGTACTCGACGAATTCGATGCCATCCAGTCCGATGGGGTTGGCGGCATCACTGAAGGAAGCTTGCAGTGGCTCGCGGTTGGGTGTGGTTTTGAGCAGCAAATCGTTCATGGTGCTTGTCTCCGGGTCAAGTGCACGATTGACGACCATCGGCCCTTTCCAGGGTTGAGGTCTGCCGCGCACATTGCATGCGGGTGAGGGTGGATTGAGCCAGGTCCTGTAATCAGTATTGGAGTTGGGCCATGGACCTGAGCTTTTCAGGCGTGGTAGCGGGCAAGTTGAAAAACTCCAGGTAGGCCGGAATTTGCTCAAAGAGCATGTCCGATCCCACTTGGATGCGACAGCCTTGGGCCTGCGCGGCTTTGAGGAAGGCGGTCATTTCGTTTTTCATGACCACCTCACCTACAAAGGTGTCAGGACCCAGGCGGGTGCAATCAATGGGTAGGGGGTCTCCGTCGTTCATGCCAATGGGGGTGGCGTTGACCACCAGGTCAAAACCCTTGGGGTCGTTGCTGCCGGTGGTGACCTGGATGTGTCCGTAATTGGCCTGCAGTCGGTCGGCCAACTCCATGGCCGAGGCGGCGTTCACATCGAACAAGGCCATGTGGGTCACACCTGCGGCGGCCAGTGATGCCGCGATGGCACAGCCCACACCACCTGCCCCTACCACCATTGCGCTGGCGCCAGCCAGCACCAGGCCCTTGCGCAGAACACCTCGTACAAACCCCTCGCCATCAAACATGTCACCCACCAGTTGACCGTCTGCCATGCGTTTGACGGCGTTGCAGGCTCCCGCCACCTTGACGGTGGGCGTGACACGGTCGAGCAGACCAACTGTCACCACCTTGTGGGGCATGGTGATGAGCGCACCCCGTATGTTGGTCAGCGTGAACACCGCTTTCAGAAAGGCTGGGTAATCGGGACTCTGGCAGCCCAGCGGCACCACCACGGCGTTAATCCCCAGCTTTTCAAAGTAGGGGTTGTAAATCATCGGTGACTTGAAGGTGTGTGTGGGGTAGCCAATGTGGGCAATGAGCTCAGTGTTGCCGTTGATCATGTCGCGTCCCTGCTTTCAGATGTGTGTATGGGTCGAGGCAGCACCCAACGCCTTGCGCACCAGACCTTCCATGGCCAGGGTGTAGCCCTCCACACCAAACCCCACCACGATGCCGGCAGCAGCGGGCGATACCCAGGAGTGGTGACGAAACCCCTCGCGGGCGTGCACGTTGGAGATGTGACACTCCACCACCGGCAGGCCATCCACACCTTTGATGGCGTCGTGCAGGGCAATGGAGGTGTGTGTGAGCGCGCCGGGGTTGAACACGCAGCCCAGTGCCCCGCCGCATTTGAACAACCGGCCGTATTCGTGGATCTTGTCAATGAGTGCGCCTTCCCAGTTGCTCTGGAAGCACTCCACTGCGAGGCCGAGGCGCTGGCCGGTGGACACGCACAAGGCTTCCACATCAGCCAATGTGGCGTGGCCGTACTGATCGGGTTCGCGGGTGCCAAGCAGGTTCAGGTTGGGGCCATTGAGGATCAGGATTTTTTTCATGGGGAGTGAGAGATGGGCACCATGGCGAGCACGGCACGGCCCCCCGGTACCCATGGGGGCACCGGGGGCTGAGCCGGGCGGACGGGATTTACTTGCCGCGAACCTTGGCCAGTTCGGCTTGGATGTCCTTGACCGTTTCCTGACCCACCGAAACCGCGTACTTGGCCGTGACAGGACGCATCTTGTCGCGCAGGCTGTTCATGTCGGCAGAGGACAGCTCAGTCACTTTCATGCCGTTCTTCTTCAGGTTGTCCAGGATGCCGGCGGCCATGGCACGCGCTTGCTCACGCTGGTACTTGGCCGATTCGGTGGCCGCTTCCTGAATGATTTTTTGTTCGGCCGGGGTCAGCTTCTCCCAGAATTTTTTGCTGATGACCACTGACTGTGGGTTGTACTGGTGGTTGGTCAGTGCCAGGTTTTTTTGCACTTCGTACAACTTGGCCGAGTTGATGGTGGCCACCGGATTTTCCTGGCCATCCACCGCGCCTTGCTCCAGCGCCGCGTACAACTCCGGGAAGGGCAGCGGCGTGGGGTTGGCACCCAGCGCCTTGACCCAGTCCACGTTGATTGGGTTGGGGATGACACGCAGCTTCAGGCCTTCCAGGTCCGCCAGGGTGTTGATGGGGCGCTTGCCGTTGGTGATGTTGCGAAAACCCAGCTCGTAGTACGCCAAGCCCACAATCCCCTTGTCGGCCAGTTTGGCGTGCAGGCCTTTGCCGAACGTACCGTCCAGCACAGCGTCGGCCTCCTTGGTGTTCGCGAACATGAAGGGAAAGTCGTAAATGGCGAATTCTTTGATCTGGGAGGCAAAAATTCCCGAGTTCATGGAGGCCATTTCCAGCGTTCCGGCCTGAATGCCGGTGACGTTGGCCTGGTCGCTGCCCAGCGTACCGCCGGGAAACACCTTGACCGCCAGTTTGCCGCCCGATTTGGCCGCCACGATTTCGGCAAACTTCTCCATGCCCAGCACAATGGGGTGCCCCGCGCTGTTCTGGTTGGCGAACTTGATGACCTTGTCCTGCGCGAGGGCAGAGCCCATAGCGGCTGCGGCCACAGCGGTCAGCAGGGTTTTGATGAACAATCGTTTCATGGGTTGTCTCCTAGAGGGGAACGGGACGCCGAAATCGAAGGCTGTTGCGGGGGCGTGCCCTGATCACCGCAACGGCTTGCAATGCTTCAGGAATAGAACCAGCGCAAGGGGGCCAGCACCAGTTGTGGGAAAAACACCAGCAGGAAGAGCACCCCGATCTGCGCAAACATGAAGGGCAGCACGCCCTTGGCCACCTGATCGATCTTCATGCGGCCCACGCCTGCCACCACATTGAGCACCGTGCCCACGGGTGGGGTGACCAGACCAATCGCCCCGTTCATCACGAACAGCACACCGAAGTACACCGGGTCAATACCCGCTGCCTGGACCACTGGCACCAGTACAGGCGCCAGGATCAGGATGGTGGGCGTCAGGTCCATGGCCATGCCGATGACCAGGATCAACAGCATGATGATGACCAGCAGCAGCGTGGGGCTGTCCATGAAGGGTTGGAGCAGTTCAATGAGTTGCTGCGGCAGTTGGGCAACCGTGATCAGCCAGGCGCTGACCGATGCCGCAGCGACCAGGAACATGATGATGGCTGTTGTCTTGGCTGCGCCGGTGAACACGTGATACAGCTGGTCCCACTTGAGTTCTCGGTACACCACAGTGGCCACAAAAAATGCGTACACCGCCGCCACCACGGCGGCTTCGGTCGGCGTGAACACGCCGAATTTCAGACCAACCAGCACGATCACGGGCAACACCAGTGCCCAGGTGGATTCGCGAAGCGCTTTCCACTGCTCGCTGCGGGTGGCTTTGGGGGGGGTGGAGGCGCCTTCTCTACGCGCCACGATCCACCAAGTGATGGCAATGGCCGCGCCCATCATGAGGCCTGGCACCACCCCCGCCATGAACAGCTTGCCGATGGAGACATTGGCTGCCACGCCAAAAATAACGAAGGGAATGGAAGGCGGGATGATGGGTGCAATGATGCCGGCGGTGGCAATCAGGCCCCCCGCGCGCGCCTTGTTGTGCCCGGCTTTCACCATCATGGGCAGCAGCAGCGCGGCCAGAGCGGCGGTGTCGGCGACCGCTGAGCCCGACAGCGAGGCCATCATCACAGCAGCCAGAATGGTCACAAACCCCAGACCGCCCTGCACATGGCCCACCAGCGTCAGCGCCAGGTTGACGATGCGCTTGGACAGACCACCGACATTCATGATTTCACCGGCCAGCATGAAGAATGGCACGGCCAGCAAGGGGAAGCTGTTGGCGCCTTCCAGCACGTTTTGCGCGAGGATTTGCGCGTCGAACAGGTCCATGTGCCACATCAGGGCCAGGCCAGTCAGCAGCAGGGAGTAGGCAATGGGAATGCCCAGCGCAATCGCACCTATGAGGGCGCCCAAAAAAATGGCTATGGTCATGGGGAAACTCTGTCGGCGGGTCAGTTATTGTTCGGGTGGGCGGCGAGGTCGGCCCCGGTGGGCTCCAACCCGGCAGGGGGATGGGTGTGATCCAGCGTGAGCTGGCCGGTGACGATCTTCCAGAGGTCGAGCACCAGCAGCAGGCCGCTAGAGACCGAGAACAGCACACCGGCCGAATACAGCCAGGCCTGGGACAGCCCGGTGACGGGCGCTGCCGCATCCCAATTCAGCTGGGTTTGCACCACGCTGCCTTTGAACATGATCCACGTCGCAAACAGCATCAGGGCATATGCCACGAACAGGCAAACCTGCTGCAACGGTTTGGGCAGCATGATCACCAGCATGTCGGTGCCCATGTGAGCCCGCTCACGCAGTGCCACGGTGGCGCCCATGAAGATCAGCCAGACAAAGGCCCAGCGGGACAATTCCTCCGACTCGGTGATGCCTGAGTTGAAGGCGTAGCGCATGACCACGTTGCCAAACACCATGATGACCATGCCGGCCAGCGTGAAGGTCATGAGTATGGACAGCAACTGGCAGTAGCGGTCGATGAAGCGGTCAAGCATGGGGTCTCCGTGGTGTGTTTGCTGACACAATAATGTACGAACTGGTTAGTTGTTTGAATACAGGGTTTTCCCTTGGTTGGTGTGCAGCTGCAGGTTGAGGGAAATGCAGCTTTACACCGTTCTTGATTTAAAATGCCAAAAAAGCCTATTTTGGCTTATAAATATTGAATTTATTGCTATATATTTTGTTGACTGTTGTGATGTCGGCATTAGCCGTTTGACCGCACGGTGAGGCGAACTGTGGCTGCTCGCAGGTCAGCCACAAGTGGTTCCGGTTGGAGTTTTTTTGCCCACTGCCAGTCAAACGGTGCAGGGTGTGGCGGTTGGCTGGTGCGCAGGCTTCGGTGACGCCGGTACCGCAGACGGCATCAATTTGTCAGCGAATGTCTTTTTGTGGTTACCCACTGATCGGCTACCACTGATGTGATCTGGCATGGCCTCAGCTCTGCCATTGCACCAGTGGATCAAGGTAGAGGGGGTGCTTTTTGCGAAGTTGACCAGCGTCGCGTGAACAGGCTGTCGGGGCCGAGTGTCAGCGGTTTGGCCAACAAGCGCAGCCGCCAGGGGTCGTGCCCTTTTTGTCCGTTTGGTCCAGGTACATATCGAACGGCACCATGGGCTGTTTGCAGGGCGTTTAAACAATCCGGGCCTGAACCTTGGCGCGGGATATGGCCAAAGCGAACGCCACCACCAGACAGACGCAACGGGCGAAGCGGCAACAGTCGGGCAGAGGTGTGCTGGCGACACGTGGATTTCTGGTGTGTGGTGTGGTGGGGCCGCAGTGTGGGGTAGCCCACCGCACCCAGAGCCCGCGCAGTGGGCCATCCGCTACAGTCTCGCTTTGATGTTGACTCGCTCACACCCCTGACCATGACCCAAAAAACTTTTGCCCTGGCCGCCTTGCTGGTGGCCAGCTTG
>PNML01000105.1 GCA_013823635.1 Polaromonas sp.
CCGCCGTACTGGTTGATGATGGCCAGCAGTTCCTGGGGCACGCTGGAGCTGCCGTGCATCACCAGGTGGGTGTTGGGGATGCGGGCGTGGATTTCCTTCACGCGGCTGATGGCCAGGATGTCGCCCGTGGGCTTGCGGCTGAACTTGTAGGCGCCGTGGCTGGTGCCAATGGCGATGGCCAGTGCGTCGAGTTGCGTGGCCTTGACGAAGGTGGCGGCCTCTTCGGGGTCGGTCAGCATCTGGCTGTGGTCGAGTTTGCCCACGGCGCCGATGCCGTCTTCTTCGCCCGCGTCACCGGTTTCCAGGTTGCCCAGGCAACCCAGTTCGCCTTCCACCGTCACGCCCACCTGGTGCGCCATGTTCACCACCTGGCGGGTGACGTTCACGTTGTAATCGAAGCTGGAGGGCGTTTTGCCATCTTCCATCAGCGAGCCGTCCATCATCACCGAGCCAAAGCCCAGGTCGATGGCGCCCTGGCAGATCTTGGGGCTGGTGCCGTGGTCCTGGTGCATGACCAGGGGGATGTGGGGATAGGCCTCGCAGGCGGCCTGGATGAGGTACTTGATGAAGTGCTCGCCCGCGTACTTGCGCGCCCCTGCGCTGGCCTGCAGGATGACGGGGGCACCCACCTCGTCGGCGGCTGCCATCACGGCCTGCACCTGCTCCAGGTTGTTGACGTTGAACGCCGGAATGCCGTAGCCGTTGGCGGCTGCGTGGTCGAGCAGTTCGCGCATGGAAACGAGAGCCATGAAAATCCCCTAATGAAGTTGGTAACCGGTGTGTAACTCCGGGAATTTTAGCGGCCGGACACTTTCAGCCCCATGACAGGGTGGGCAGCAGCAGCCGCCGTTGCCCTCAGGCAGCGCGGCAGATTTTCAGCATGTTGGTGCCGCCAGGGGCGCCCATGGGCTCACCACAGGTGATGGCGTACAGGTCGCCGCTGTTGAGCGCGCCCAGCGCTTTCAAGCGGTTTTCGGCCTGCTGCAACGCCGTGTCGCGGTCGCTGCTGGTGTCCATCATCAGCGAGCGCACGTTGCGGTACAGCGCCATTTTCCGCTGGCTGGCCTGCTGGGTGGTCAGTGCGTAAATGGGGATGCCCACGTTCTGGCGGCTCATCCACAACACGGTGGAGCCCGACTCGGTCAGCGCCACGATGGCCTTGGCGCCCAGGTGGTAGGCGGTGAACAGCGCGCCCATGGCGATGGACTGGTCAATGCGTTTGAAGGTTTTGCCCACGAAGCTGGCGTCCAGGTCCAGCGTGCGGCCCTGCTCGGCCACGTGGCAGATGTTGGCCATTTCCTTCACGGTTTCCAGCGGGAATTTGCCGGCAGCGGTTTCGGCGCTGAGCATGACGGCGTCGGTGCCGTCGAGCACGGCGTTGGCCACGTCGCTCACCTCGGCACGGGTGGGCACGGGCGCCAGGATCATGGACTCCATCATCTGCGTGGCGGTGATGGCCACCTTGTCGTGCTCGCGGGCGAGCTTGATCATGTGTTTTTGCAGGCCGGGCACCGCCGCGTTGCCCACCTCTACAGCCAGGTCGCCGCGCGCCACCATGATGCCGTCGCTGGCGCGCAAGATGTTTTCCAGCTCGGGAATGGCCTCGGCGCGTTCAATTTTGGCGATCAGGCCGGGGCGGTGGCCGTCGGTGCAGGCCACGTTGCACAGCTGGCGGGCCAGTTCCATGTCGGTGGCGTTTTTGGGGAAGCTCACGGCCACGTAATCGGCCTTCAGGGCCATGGCGGTGCGGATGTCGTCCATGTCCTTGCCGGTGAGGGCGGGGGCGGTCAGCCCGCCGCCCTGCTTGTTGATGCCCTTGTTGTTGGACAGCTCACCCCCCATGACCACCGTGGTGTGCACGGCCAGGCCACGCACGGCGTCCACCTTGAGGACGATGAGGCCGTCGTTCAGCAGCAGGGTGTCGCCGGGCTTCACGTCGCGCGGCAGCTCTTTGTAGTCCAGTCCCACGCCGTCCAGGTCGCCGGGCTCGGTGCGGGCGGCGTCGAGCACAAAGGCCGCACCGTTTTCCAGCATGACCTTGCCCGCAGCGAATTTGCCGACGCGGATTTTGGGGCCTTGCAGGTCGGCCATGATGGCCACTTCGGTGCCCGCGCGTTTGGCCGCGTCGCGCACCATGTTGGCGCGGTCGGTGTGGTCTTGGGCGCTGCCATGGGAAAAATTCAGCCGCACCACGTTCACCCCGGCTCGCATCATGGCCTCCAGGATTTCGGGTGTGCTGGATGCCGGGCCAAGGGTGGCCACAATTTTGGTCGCGCGGGTCATGAACAAGTGTCTCCGGTGGGGTGTTCGTCTGAGCCACTGGCCCAGTGCCTGTAATTTGGTTTCAATTATGACGGCGAACAATTACCACCCGGGTACCAAGTGGTGTGCCCCCGGTGCCAGGCGCAAGCCGTTGGGGCGGTGCGTCAGGACAAGGCTGGCGTGGTGCTGGGCACTGCCTGCGGCTGGTGTGTCCAGCGGTGGGTCAGCAGCGCCACGGCCCAGCACAGCCATGCGCTCCACAGCGTGTGGCTCATGAAGTGGGCCCCGCGAATCTGTTGGGCCAGCCCCAGCACGGTGCCCAGCACCAGCACCAGCATCAGCCACCCATGGGCGGCGCGGGCGTGGTGGCGGCGCAGCCACGGGTAGGCGCCCAGAAAGGCGAATGCGGTGGACGCGTGGCCGGCCGGAAAGCAGTGTCCACCACCGCCGTCCAATTGGCCCCAGGCCCAGTGCGACACATGGCGTGCGCTGCCCCCAAACACCTGCAGGTCCCAGGGGCAGCTGGTGGTGCTGAGCCCCTTGAGGGTCACCACCGCCAGCAGCGCCAGGTACATGCTGCCGACCATCCAGGCCCGCTCCCGGCGGGTGAGTGAGGTCAACAGGCCCACGGGCCGCCAGATGGTCAGCGTCAAGCCCAGCAACACCGCCCACCCCAGGGTCCGGGCACCCTGGTGCAGCACGCCCGACAACCACCACTGGTCCCGCAGCGCAAACCCCTGTGCGTTGCCCGACAGGTGGGCCAGTGCCAGGTCCAAACCCGTCAGGTCCCACGCCAGGGTCAGGGCCAACGGGACCATCAGCGCCGTGACCCAGCGCAACGGTGAATGGGGGGAGGAGGCAGGGGGCGAGGCGTTCATGGGCGCGTGGGTCAGGGAAGCGCGCCATTCTGGGCAGGCCAGATTAAGCTGGGCTGAAGCGGTCCGCGGCCAGCGGCCGGTTGGACACTGGCCTGGGTCAGCCATCGTCGTCGTGTTGACCCATGCCCGCGTCGGGTCGGGCTGGCTGCGTCCCTGGGTGTGCTGTGGGTGTTGTCCGATGCATCGGGTGGGCTGAGGGCCGTGTTGGCGCCGCCCGCCTGAGCGGCGCTTAAGCCAGGCTTCAGGGATGGGGGGTAGGTTGCTCAGCGTCGCATCACCACACGTCATTCGACCATGAACCTGTCCGCCCCCTGACCTGCATGACCACACCCCGCACATGAGCCACTTCAAACGTCAAGCCTTCTGGCGCATCGCGCTGGTCACCCTGCTGTTGTCCGTCGTGGCCACGCCCGTGGCGTGGATGGTGGCCCGGGAGAATGCGGAGGCCGAAATCGTCGCCTTGGCCCAGGAGGAGTCCCGGCGCGTGTTGGTGGCGGAGGACGCCATCAACCTGCAGGGGGGCCTGGCCGCGCAACACGCGGAACGGGCGGCGGCCAGCCTGGTCGGCGGGCTGTTCGACATTGTTGAAATTTACGACCGGGGTGGTCAGAAGTTGGCCGAAGCCACCACCCCTGCGGGTGGCGAGGCGGAGGCGACGCTGCCCAAGCACGGACGGCCCCGCTACGTCCGGAGTTTTTACGAAAATTTCCAGTTGCCCGATGGACGGTGGGCGTTGCGGGTGTTTGTGCCACTGGCACCCAGCCCTGGGGCGGTCATCAGCGGCTATTTCGAGGGGGTGCGCTTGGTGCCCGCCTGGCAGCAAGACCAGATCCGGTCGGACGCGTTTGTGGTGGCGGCCATGGTGTGTCTGGCGTCGCTGGCGTGCGGCGCGGTGATTTATCCGGTGGTCATTCTGCTGTCGGCCGAGAACGAGCGCCGTGCGCAGCAGGTGCTGGAGTCCCACATCGCCATGATGGAGGCGCTGGGCCGTGCCATCGCCAAACGGGACTCCGACACGGGCACACACAACTACCGGGTGGCCTGGATCGCCGCGACCATGGGGGAGGCGCTGGGCTTGGCGGGGGCCGCCATGCAGTCGCTGATCGCGGGCAGCTTCCTGCACGACGTGGGCAAGATTGGCATACCCGACGCCATTTTGCTCAAGCCCGGTCGCCTGGATGCCCAGGAAATGGCCACCATGCGCACCCACGTGGTCCAGGGGCAGGAGATCGTGAGCGGCGCAGGTTGGCTGCAAGGGGCTGCCGAGGTGGTGTCGTGCCACCACGAGAGGTGGGACGGCACAGGGTACCCGCAAGGGCTCAGTGGGACCGCCATTCCACTGTCAGCGCGTATTTTTGCCGTGGCCGACGTGTACGACGCGCTCAGCTCCCGTCGTCCTTACAAGGCACCTTTGCCGTTTGACGCGGTCATGGCGCAACTGGCGCAGGGGGCTGGTCAGCACTTTGATCCCCAGGTGCTGGCCGTGTTTCAGCGCTTGGCGCCGGGCATACAGGAGCGGCTGCAAGGGTTGGAGGAAGCGGCCATTCAAAGTCTGATGGCCAGCATGATCAACCGCCATTTCGACGCGCTGAACGTGTGACCGATTGGCCGCGTTAAGCCGCCCTTCAGGTCCAGCCGTTGAAATGACCGGTGGCCTGCCAGCGGGTGGCGGGTTCAAACACGGGGCCTGCGCATGGGAAGAATCGCTCACCACGCCGGTACGGTCTGGCTGGTTATGGTCATGGCCACGGTCGGGCTGCGGCCATGGGGTGCACTGGCCAGTCCACTGGCCGAGAAGGTGGTGTGCGCCCAGAGCGACCGCGCCACGTGGTTGGGCGAGCAGCGGGCCAGGACCTTGTTCAAGGCCGCTGACTACTTGCTGGTTCGCTTCAAGGTGTCGGGCGGGCGGTGCTATGAGTTCTATGCCATTGACCACCAGAACAATGTGGTGGAGGTGTACATGGACCCCCGCACCGGCGAGGTGCTGCGCCACACGCTGATTCCCGCACCCGCACCCGCACCCGCACCCGAGCCCACCGTCCAGCGGTGAAGCCGGGCATCTAATTTTTAAGAAGTTTTGGCTTTCAGCGCTTTAATGGATTGAATTGTTTGCTACTGAAAATGTTTGGTCCGTGGCCCAGGACAGGCTGACCTGAAGACCGCCCAGGTCCTGACTGCGCTGCACGGCCACGCGCACCCCGTGCATGCGGGTGATGCGCCGCACAATGGACCACCCCAGGCCGCTGCCCGACTGGCCGGTGCCCAGCACCCTGAAGAAGCGGTCGCCCAGGCGCGCCATGTCGCCGTCGGACACGCCAGGCCCACTGTCTTCTATGCACAGCAGCGCCGCCTGTCCCGGTGTGGTGCGGCCCGAGATGCGCACCGTGGCGCCCGGGGGGCTGTAACGCAGCGCGTTGTCCAGCAGGTTGCGCAGCAGCACATGTGCCAGGGCCAGGGGAATGGGGGCGCACAGCCCGGGCGCACCGGCCAAGTCCACCTGCAGCCGGGTTTGGCGCTGGGCCACGGTGGGTGCCAGATCGGCCAGCACGTTGGCCAGACACGGCTGCACTGGGGTCAGGACCGGTTCGACCGATGCCTGTGCCTCCAGCCGGGCGAGCTGCAGCAACTGCTCCATCAGGTGGGTGGCGCGGTCACAACCCACGACGGTGGCCGCCAGCGCCTCGGCCCGCTCGGCGTCGTCGGTGGCGCCTTGCGCCACCTGGGCCTGCATGCGGATGGCGGCCATGGGGGTGCGCAGCTCGTGCGCTGCATCGGCGGTGAAGCGGCGCTCGGACTCGATCAGGTCAGCCGTGCGGGCAAACAAGCGGTTGAGTTCATGGACCAGGGGCAGCGCCTCGCGGGGCACGCGGGTCAAGGGCAGGGCGGTGGCCTGGTCGGGGGAGCGCCTGGCCACCAGGTCGCCCAGCTCCCGCAGCGGCCGCACGGCTTGGCGGACCCCCCACCAGATGCCCAGCACCAGCAGGGGAAAGGCGATGGCCATGGGCCACAGCACGCTGCGCAGGCCGGCCTTGGCCACGTCGGTGCGGGATTTTTCCTGCTCGGCCACGTGGATCACCCGGTCGCCCTGTGGGCCCTGGGTGCTGAACACCCGCCAGCGTTCGCCGCGGAGGTGGGTGTTGGAAAAGCCCGTGGCCCCGGACGCGGCCAGGGCTTCTTCCGGTGCGTTGGCCGAGCGCAGCACCAGGCGCTGCCCTTGCCACACCTGCAGCACCACGCGGTGCTGTTGGTCGGGCAACAAGGTGTGGGAGGTCTCGGCGGGGTGGCTGAGGTCGCCCTGTGGCTGCGCCGCCACCAGGGCCGCGGCCTCGGAGAGGTGGGCGTCCAGCAGCTCGCCCATTTCGTGGTCGGTGTCCACCCAGGTGGCGGCCAGCACCAGCAGCCACACCAGCCCCACCACCGACAGCACCGTCCACAGCAGCCGCGACTGCAGGGATTGCCCGTGGCTGGCCGTGACCTGGATCATGGCGCCAGTGGCCGGTGAACCACGTAGCCCACGCCGCGCACCGTCTCAATGGTGTCGGCGGGGAGTTTGCGCCGCAGGTGGTGGATGTGGACCTCGATGGCGTTGCTGCTCACCTCATGCCCCCACTGGTACACCTGTTGCTCCAGCTGGGCCCGGCTGAGCACGCGCCCGGCGTTGAGCATGAGGGTGTGCAGCAGGTCGTACTCGCGACCCCCCACCTCCACCAATTGTCCGTCCACCGTCACCTGGTGGCTGGCGGGGTCCAGCACCACGGCGCCGACGCGCAGGCAGCGGGTGGGCTGGTCGTGGGCGCGGCGGACCAGGGCGCGCAGCCGGGCGGCGAGTTCGTGCAGGTCCACGGGTTTGATGAGGTAGTCGTCCGCCCCCGCGTCCAGTCCGGCGATGCGCGCGGGCACGGCGTCGCGGGCCGTCAGCACCAGGATGGGGGTGGACACCCCACGGGCGCGGGTCTGGGCGATCACGTCCAGGCCGTCCAGCCGGGGCAGGCCGAGGTCGAGCACGGCCACCAGGTAGTTGCCGGTGTTCAGTTCGCAGGCGGCGGCGTGGCCATCGCGCACCCAGTCCACCTGAAAGCCCTGTTGCCGCAGCCCGGCACGCAGGCCTGAGCCCAGCAGTTCGTCGTCTTCGGCCAGCAACACGCGCATGGGGTCAACCTTTGCAAGTGGCGAACACGTCCAGCGCGGGTTGGTGCACCTGCGTGTTCAGGTCCATCAGTCCCAGCACGCTGTGGAACAGGTGGTCGTGTGACAGCGGCTGGTCGGCCCGCTGCTTCAGGCAGGATACCGACAGCTTCAGGCGCTGCTGCATGGCCGGCGACAACCAGGTGACCATGGGCACGTGCTTTTGGGTGTCGGGCGCAATGGCGTAGGGCAGGCCGTGCAGGTAGAGGTTGTTTTCACCCAGCGACTCGCCGTGGTCCGACACGTACAGCAGGGCCGTGCTCTGGGCCTGACGACCCAGCCAGGCAATGGTCTGGCCCAGGAAGTGGTCGGTGTAGCGGATGGAGTTGTCGTAGGCGTTGACCACCTGTTCGCGGCTGCAGTCTTGCAGGGCGTTGCTGGTGCATTCGGGCTGGAAGGGTTTCAGGTTGGCCGGGGCACGCTTGTGGTAGGCAGGGCCGTGGCTGCCCATCTGGTGCAGCACCACGACGGTGCCTTTGGCCTTGCGCTCGGCGGGCAGGGCCTGCAGCTCCCGTTCCATGACGGGGATCATCACTTCGTCCAGGCATTCGCCCTGGTCGCACACGCCGGGCACCTTCAGGTCGCGGGTTTCGGTGTTGGGGATGCGCTCGCACAGGCCTTTGCAACCCGATTGGTTGTCGATCCAGAGCACGGCCAGACCCGCGCGCTGCAACACGTCCAGCAGGTTTTCGAAACGCTGTGTGCTGTCCTCGAAATCGGCTTTGCCCAGGTGGGAGAACATGCATGGCACCGAGGCCTGCGTGTTGGTGCCGCAGGAGCGCACGTTGGCGTAGTAGGTGAGCAACCCGGGCCCTTGGGCCATCAGGGTGGTGAGCGCAGGCGTGGTGTCCCGCGCATAGCCGCCCAGGCCAAAGTTGGCGGCACGGGCGGTTTCTCCGACCACCACCACCAGCAAGGGGGGCGGCTGTTGTGCATGGCGGCTGCCCAGTTGCACATCGGTGCCAATGGCTTGCAGGGTTTGCTGGGTTTTGGGCAGTGTGTCGGCGGCGGCTTTGCCCAGGCCGTACACGGTGTTGAGCGGGTTGATGAGGTAGCGCACCTGTTTGTGGTTGCGCATCACGGAAGCAAAGTCCTGGAACACCCACACCAACGACAGCCCGGCCACCAGCAAGCCCGCCGCCAGCAGCCCCAGGTTGCTCAGCAGGCGGCGGGTCCAGGGCATGGCGGGCATGGGTTGTCGCCACAGCCAGATGGCGGGTACCAGGCCCAGCACCACCAGGGTGAGGATGAAGCGCAGCGACATGAGGTCGCCCGCCTCCTTGGCATCGGTGTGCAGCACGTTGAGCAGCATGGTGGAGTCGATCACGGCCGAGTACACCAGCATGAAGTGGGTGGCCGCCGCCGAGGCCAGCAGCAGGAACACACCCACGGGCTTGAACAGCCGGGGCCAGGCCACCAGGCTGATGGTGGCCACCAGCGTGCCCAGCAGAAACAGGCCCATGCCCAACACAAACCGGGCACCCCGCAGGCCATCCACCTCGGGCAGCGCCCACAACTGCTGCCACAGGGCGGGGTTGCCCAAGGTGGTCAGCCACGCAGCGAGGGCCAGCACGCTGGCCAGGTGCGGGCTGCGGGGGCGGTGGCGAAGGAAAGAAAACATGCGGAACACCGAAGGGCAAAGGGAAGGGTGCGGCCTGGTGGTGGGTGGGCCGGGCCACATCCGCAGGGGCAGGCGAGGCTAAACGGCAGACATTAACCGCACCTTAATCGCCCGTGGGCATCACCAGCCCAGGCCGAGGCGAAGCGGCAAATACACCGCCATGCCGGTCACGATGGTGCCCAGCACGCCGCGCCGGTAAAAAAACCAGGTGCCGCCCACGGCCACCGCGAACAGGCGTGCGTCCTGCCAGGTGTGGATGAATTCGCCCTGGCTCATCACCACCTCGGGAAACACCACGGCACCCAGTGCCGCGATGGGGGCGTACTGCAGGCCCCGCTGGGCCCAGTGGGGCAGTGTCCAGGGCTTGTCCGACAGGAAGAACAGACAGCGGGTGAGCACGGTGACACCGGCCAGGCACACGATGGTCAGCAGCGTGAAGGCGTCGGTCTCACCCATGCGGTACCTCGCGCCGCGCGTCCATCAGCAGCGAAAACGCCACCGCCGCCGCAATCGCCACCACGATGTTGAGCTTCAAGGGCAGTGCCCACGCGGCCACGGCGGCCGCCCCCGACACGCCCATGGCCACCACGCGCAGCGGCGAGGTGGCGAGCGACAGCATCACGCCCAGCAACGCCAGGATGCCCGCGAAACCCAGTCCCCACTGGGCCGGGATGGCGTTGGCCAGCGCAATGCCCAACAGGCTCGCGCCTATCCAGGCCACCCAGTTGATGCCGCTGTTGCCGGCCAGGTAGGCCTGCTGGGCCAGCAACTCGGCGGCGGGGGTGTCGGCGGTGGGGGCGTGCGGGTAGCGCTTGGCAAAAAACACGTAGCTCAGGTCGGCCGTGAGGTAGCCGGTGACCAGGCGCTCGCGCAGCGGCAGGTGCATGACGTAGGGACGCAGGTGCGCCGAAAACACCACAAACCGCAGGTTGACGCA
>PNML01000106.1 GCA_013823635.1 Polaromonas sp.
GCATTTTTTGGTAAGGTTTATCCATGCATGTGCGCACCTGCGCATGCCCATGAGCGCGCCTGTGCGCGCACGAGAAGCCGGATTGTAGTAATGAAAACCCTGGTGATTGCCGAGAAGCCTTCTGTGGCCCAAGACATCGTTCGCGCACTGACGCCGATGTCGGGCAAATTCGAGAAGCACGACGACCATTTCGAGAACGACACCCACGTGGTGACCTCCGCCGTGGGTCACCTGGTGGAAATTGCCGCGCCCGAGGAGTTCGACGTCAAGCGCGGCAAATGGAGCTTTGCCCACCTGCCCGTGTTGCCGCCCTACTTTGATCTGAAGCCGATTGACAAGACCAAGTCACGCCTGGCCGCCGTGGTCAAGCTGGCCAAGCGCAAAGACGTGGGCACGCTCATCAACGCGTGTGACGCGGGGCGCGAGGGGGAGCTGATCTTCCGGCTCATTGAGCAATACGCCGGTGGCAAAAAGCCCCTGGGCAAGCCGGTGCAGCGCCTGTGGCTGCAGTCCATGACGCCGCAGGCCATCCGCGACGGCTTTGCCCACCTGCGCACCGACGAGCAGATGCGTCCGCTGGCCGATGCCGCCCGCAGCCGCTCCGAGGCGGACTGGATGGTGGGCATCAACGGCACCCGTGCCATGACGGCCTTCAACAGCCGCGATGGCGGCTTTTTCCTCACCACGGTGGGCCGGGTGCAGACGCCCACGCTGGCCGTGGTGGTGGAGCGGGAGGAAAAAATCCGCAAGTTCGTCAGCCGCAACTACTGGGAAGTGCACGCCAGCTTTGCGGCGCAGGCCGGTGAGTACCCGGCCAAGTGGTTTGACCCGGCTTTCAAAAAGCCCACGGGCGATGCCGCTGACCCCGAGCAACGCGCCGACCGCGTCTGGAGCGAGGCAGAGGCCAGTGCGATTGCCCAGGCGTCGCGCCACCAGCCTGCCCGCGTGAGCGAAGAGAGCAAGCCCACCACCCAGGCCAGCGGCCTGCTCTACGACCTGACCAGCCTGCAGCGCGAGGCCAACGGCCGTTTTGGCTTCAGCGCCAAAACCACGCTGGCGCTGGCCCAAAGCCTGTACGAAAAGCACAAGGCCCTGACCTACCCGCGTACCGACAGCCGCGCCCTGCCCGAGGACTACCTGCCCACGGTGCGCGAGACCTTTGAGATGCTGGCCCACAGCGGCATGGCCCACCTGGCCCCGCACGCGCAAACGGCACTGGCCAATGGCTACATCAAACCCAGCAAGCGCGTGTTTGACAACAGCAAGGTGAGCGACCACTTCGCCATCATCCCCACGCTGCAAGCGCCCAGTGGCCTGTCCGAAGCCGAGCAGAAGCTGTACGACCTGGTGGTGCGCCGCTTTCTGGCGGTGTTTTTCCCGGCCGCCGAGTTCACCGTCACCACCCGCATCAGCACCGTGGTCAACCAGGGGGCTGAATTCCACTTCAAGACCGAAGGCAAGGTGCTGGTCAAACCCGGCTGGATGGCCGTGTATGGCAAAGAGGCCGCTGAAGACGTGGTGGATGCCAAAGAAGGCGACAAGGGCCAGAACCTGGTGCCCGTTGCGCCTGGTGAAACCGTGCACAACACCGCGGCCGACCCCAAGGGCCTGAAAACCAAACCCCCCGCCCGCTATTCCGAAGCCACGCTGCTGGGTGCCATGGAGGGTGCGGGCAAGCTCATCGACGACGACGAGCTGCGCCAGGCCATGCAGGAAAAAGGCCTGGGCACACCCGCGACGCGCTCCAGCATCATCGAGGGGCTGCTGGCCGAGAAGTACATGCTGCGCGAAGGCCGCGAACTGATCCCCACGGCCAAGGCCTTCCAGCTCATGACGCTGCTGCGCGGGCTGAAGGTGGAAGAACTCTCACGCCCCGAGCTGACCGGCAACTGGGAATACCAGCTGGCGCAAATGGAGCGCGGCCAGCTCAGCCGCGAGGCCTTCATGCGCGACATCGCCGCGATGACCGAGCGCATGGTGCAAAAGGCCAAGGAATACGACCGCGACACCATCCCCGGCGACTACGCCTTGCTGGCCACCCCCTGCCCCAACTGCGGCGGCGTGGTCAAGGAAAACTACCGCCGCTACACCTGCGTGGGGGCCGATGGTCGCTCGGAAGGCTGTGGCTTTTCATTCGGCAAGTCGCCCGCCGGGCGCACCTTTGAAGTGGCCGAGGCGGAAGCCTTTTTGCGCGACCGCCACATTGGCCCGCTGGACGGCTTCCGCTCCAAGGCAGGCTGGCCGTTTGTGGCCGAAATGAAGCTGGTGTTCAGCGAAGACGACGCCAACTGGAAGCTGGAGTTCGACTTCGGTGACGACAAAAAAGCCGAAGAAACCGGCGAATTGGTGGACTTTGGCAGCGCCGAGAACCTGGGCCCCTGCCCCAAGTGCGGCAGTGCGGTGCACGAGCACGGCAGCAACTATGTGTGCGAAAAGTCGGTGCCCACGGCCGCCCAGCCCACGCCCAGCTGCGACTTCAAGAGCGGCAAGGTCATCTTGCAGCAAACGGTGGAGCCCGAGCAGGTGCGCAAGCTGCTGGCCACCGGCAAGACCGATCTGCTGGACAAGTTTGTCTCCATGCGCACCCGCCGCGCCTTCAAGGCCTTCTTGGCCTGGGATGCGAAGGAAGGCAAGGTGGCGTTTGAGTTCGAGCCCCGCACCAGCAAGTTCCCACCCCGCAAAACCGCCGCTGGGTCCGATGGCGCTGCAGCCGCCAAAGCGCCCGCCGCCAAAAAAGTGGCCAGGAAATCGGCGGCTTCCAAAAAAGTGAGCTGAAAATGCTTATCAGTGAAGCGCTGAAGGCTTAAAAACCTTGTTTATTAAAAACGATGGCTGACCAGCCAACAGGGACAAGCGCTGGGGGTCGGTTGGGTGTTGGTTTCACTCCGTCACAGGGCGGTTGCGGTTGGGGAAGCGCACACCCACCCGCAGCCCCGGCGGCTGGCGGCCGGGGTGGGAGTCTTCCATTTTCAGCGTGGCCCCGTGCTGCTGCGTGATTTCGTGCACGATGGCCAGGCCCAGGCCTGAGCCGTCCACGTTGGTGCCCAGGGCGCGGTAGAAGGGCTGCAGCACCAGCTCCCGCTCGTTTTCGGGGATGCCCGGCCCGGTGTCTTCCACCTGCAAAATCTGCACGCCACTGAACGGGTCCACCAGCACCCGCGCGGTGACCACGCCACCCTTGGGGGTGTAATGGATGGCGTTGTCCACCAGGTTGCGCACCAGCTCGCTCAGCAGCGTCGGGTTGCCGTCCATCAGGCACTCGCGTGGCACGTGGCTGGGGCCGTCGTAGCCCAGGTCAATCTGCTTGTCCATGGCGCGGGGCACCGAATCCTGCACCACATCGGTCACGATGCGGGCCAGGTCAATGGTGGCGGTGGGCAGGGTGCGGCCCGTGGTTTCGGCGCGCGCCAGGGCCAGCAGCTGGTTGACGGTGTGCGTGGCGCGCACGCTGGAGCGGGCAATCAGCTGCAGCGAGCGGTGGATTTCCTCGGGCCGGGTTTCCCGTTGCGCCATGTCCGCCTGCATGCGCAGGCCCGCCAGTGGGGTTTTGAGCTGGTGGGCCGCATCGGCCAGAAAGCGCTTTTGGGTGGTGAGCGAGGCCTTCAGGCGGTTGAGCAAGTCGTTGATGGAGGCCACCAGCGGCGCTACCTCCTCGGGCACGAAGGACTCGTCCAACGGGCTGAGGTCGTCGGGTTTGCGTTCCCGGATGCGCTGTTCCAGTTCGTTGAGCGGGCGTATGCCCCGCACCAGTGCCAGCCACACCAGCAGCACGGCCAGCGGCAGGATGACGAACTGAGGCACCATCACGCCCTTGATGATCTCGGTCGCCAGGGTGGAGCGTTTGGACAGGGTCTCCGCCACCTGCACCAGGATGAGCCTTTCCGGCACGGTGTGTGGGGTGGTGATCCACGAGTAGGCCACCCGGACCTCGTCGCCCCGGATGATGTCGTCGCGCAGCATGACCCGGCCCGCCACCGGCGTGGCGTTGTCGGGTGGTGAGGGGAAGTCGGACTCACCCAGCACGTGTTCGCCCTTGAGGCCGCGCACCTGGTAGTAGACCAGGTCGGAGTCGTCGGCCCGCAGGATGTCGCGGGTTTGCCCCTGGACGTTGAGTTTGACCTTGCCCTGGCGCGCATCTACCAGCTGCACGATGGTTTGCAGGTTGTGTTCGAGTGCCCGGTCAAACGGTTTGCCCGCAATGCCCTGGGCCACCCACCAGGTCAGGGCCAGGCTGAGTGGCCACAACAGCAGCAAGGGGGTGAGCATCCAGTCCAGGATCTCCCCGAACAGGCTGCGTTTTTCGCGCTGAAACAGCCCGAAGGCCGTCAGGGTGGACGGGTCGTCCTCAGGCGGGGATTTTTTCAAGGCAGTAACCCAACCCACGCACGGTGGCGATGCGGATGGGTCCTTTTTCGATCTTTTTGCGCAGGCGGTGGATGTACACCTCAATGGCGTTGTTGCTCACTTCTTCGCCCCACTCGCACAGCCGTTCGACCAGCTGATCCTTGCTCACCAGGCGGCCCGCGCGCTGCAGCAGCACCTCCAGCAGGCCCAGCTCGCGGGCCGACAGCTCCACCATCTTGCCGTCGATGGTGGCCACGCGTCCGGCCTGGTCGTACACCAGCGGTCCGTGCTTGATGGTGCTGCTGGCCCCGCCCATGCCCCGGCGCGTGAGGGCGCGTACCCGAGCTTCCAACTCCTGCAGGCTGAAGGGTTTGGCCATGTAGTCGTCGGCGCCGTAGTCCAGCCCCTTGACCCGTTCTTCCACACTGTCTGCGGCGGTCAGGATGAGGACGGGCAAGGTGGCGCCCCGGGAGCGCAAGCGTTTGAGAACTTCCAGCCCGTGCATGCGGGGCAGGCCCAGGTCGAGGATGAGCAGGTCGAACTCGTTGTTGGTCATGAGGGCGGCGTCGGCCTCACTGCCACTGGCCACGTGGTCCACCGCCGCCCCGGCGGCGCGCAAGGTGCGCAGGAGTCCATCGGCCAGCACCTGATCGTCTTCCGCTATGAGGATTCGCATCCCAGTCTCCTTGTATCCCTGCCGACGGGCCGTGATGATGGTCGATTTTAGTGTTGCCCAGCGCCGCCTTCGGGCCTTGCTGCTCATGGTTTCCCCTTGGCGTGAGCACGCTACTGGCCGCTCGCGTAGGCCTCCAGCCCCAGGGCCACCACGGTGGCCACCTCATCGCCCACCTGGGCGCGAAATTCGGCCTCCGCTTGCGCCACCGCCCGTTCGAAAGCCTGCAACCATTCCAACCCCAACGGGGTGAACACCAACCGCCTGGCGCGCCCATCCAACGGGTCGCCCTGGCGAGCCACCAGGCCCCAGGCTTCGCATTGGCCCATCAGGTTGGCCATGGCCTGCTTGGTCATGTGGGCCGACTGCGCCAAGTCGGTCAGGCGGGCTCCCGACAGCGGTAAGTGGCGCATCAGGTGGATGTGTGCGGCACTGATCTGTTGGCGTGACGCGAGGTTGGACAGGGCCAGCGGGGCTTGCACATCGGCCGTCATCAGCGCCAATACCCGCTGGTCAAACGTCTGCAGGGCGAGCCCCATGAGGCGGCCCAGGTGCGTGTTTCGCCAGAGGGGGTCGGTCGTGGGTGGTGAGGTCGCCATTTTGGTCAATCAAACTGACTAAAAATTCAATGGTAAGGGTAATTTCAGCTTGATACACTGCTGTACACGCATCCAGTCTGTATGAAACAACACGGATGTTTCTTCACCACCAACCCGAGGTCATTCACCATGGAAGCTCCTGTCAAAACCATCAACGCTGAAAAAAGCAAAGCGCTGCAGGCCGCCCTGGCCCAAATCGAGAAGCAGTTTGGCAAGGGCACCATCATGCGGCTGGGGGCCGGCGAGGTGATCGAGGACATTCAGGTGGTGTCCACCGGCTCGCTGGGGCTGGACGTGGCCCTGGGGGTGGGTGGTTTGCCGCGTGGCCGGGTCATTGAAATCTATGGCCCCGAGTCCTCCGGCAAAACCACGCTCACGCTGCAGGTGGTGGCCGAAATGCAAAAGCTCGGGGGGGTGTGCGCCTTTGTCGACGCCGAGCACGCGCTGGACATCCAGTACGCCCAAGCCCTGGGCGTCAATTTGCAGGAGATGCTGATCTCCCAACCCGACACGGGTGAGCAGGCCCTGGAGATCGTGGACAGTCTGGTGCGCTCGGCTGCGGTGGACCTCATCATCGTCGACTCGGTGGCCGCCCTCACGCCCAAAGCCGAACTGGAAGGTGACATGGGCGACTCTCTGCCCGGTCTTCAGGCGCGCCTGATGAGCCAGGCCTTGCGCAAGCTCACCGCCACCATCAAGAAGGCCAACTGCACGGTCATTTTCATCAACCAGATCCGCATGAAGATTGGTGTGATGTTTGGCAGCCCCGAAACCACCACGGGTGGCAATGCGCTGAAGTTTTACGCGTCGGTCCGCTTGGACATCCGCCGTGTGGGCTCCATCAAGAAAGGCGACGAGGTCATCGGCAGCGAGACCAAGGTCAAGGTGGTCAAGAACAAGGTGGCCTCGCCGTTCAAAACGGCGGAGTTCGACATCCTGTACGGTCAGGGCATCAGCCGAGAGGGCGAAATCATCGACTTGGCCGTGGCGGGCAACATCATCGACAAGTCCGGCGCTTGGTACGCCTATCAGGGCGAAAAAATTGGGCAGGGTCGAGACAACGCCCGGGAGTTCCTGCGCGAAAACCGGGTACTCGCCCACGAAATCGAAAACAAGGTGCGCGCCTCCCTGGGGGTCCCCCTGTTGCCGGCTGCCCTGCCCGTGGCCCACTCGACCGCTGCGGCCGAGGAATGAAGCCGGTCCGGGCGCGCGGTGACGAGGCGCTGGCCACCCCAGGGCCTTCGCTCAAGGGTCGCGCGCTGCGGTGGTTGTCCATGCGAGAGCATTCGCGTGCCGAATTGGCGCGCAAGCTGGCCCCTCATGCCGCAGCACCCGAGGAGGTGGAGGCGTTGCTGGAGGACTTGATGGCCCAAGGCTGGCTCAGCGATGAGCGTGCAGCACAGAGTGTGGTGCGGCGCCACAGCGAGCGCCTGGGCCTGGCCCGGGTCAAGCAGGCCCTGCAAGCCAAAGGACTGGCCAGCGACGTGGTGGCCGAAGCCACGGCGGGTTTGGCCGAGACAGAACGGGCGCGGGCCCTGCAAGTGTGGCAACGAAAATTCGGCCAGCCCCCCGCTGATGTGGCGGAGCGGGCCAAGCACGCCCGCTTCTTGATGGGACGCGGGTTTGGACACGACACCATCCGAGCTGTGCTCAAGCAGGTGGCGGGTCAGCTTCCCGATGAGTGAGTCGGCCGCCACTGCCACGTTGGCACGTGTCGGCTTCAGAGCCCCAGCATCAGCTTCAGGTTTTGAACGGCCGCACCACTGGCACCTTTGCCCAGGTTGTCCAGGCGTGCCACCAACAGGGCGTGGCGGTGTTTGGGTGGTGAATACACCCGGATTTCCAAGCGGTTGGTGTCGTTCAGCCCCAGGGCATCCAGCTTGCCGTTGTCGGTGGGCTCTTCCACGCTCACCATGCCACCCCAAGATTGGCTGGGGGCATAGTGAGCCACCAGGGCTTGGCGAAGGTCATCGCCCGTGACGTTGCCGGGAAGGTCGTCGAGGTGCAGCGGCAACTGAACCAACATGCCCTGCTGAAAGTTGCCCACCGCAGGCACAAACAGGGGGCGGCGGGTCAGGCCGGTCATGGCCATGATTTCTGGCAGGTGCTTGTGTTCCAGGCCCAAGGCATAGAGCTCGAACAAGGGGGCTGTGCCCGCCTCGTAGGCCTCAATCATCGTGCGCCCCCCACCCGAGTAACCACTCACGCTGGGGAGGCACACCGCTTGGTTCGGGGGCAGTAGGCTGGCGTCCACCAGCGGTCTCAGCAGGGCGATGGCGCCCGTGGCATAACAGCCTGGGTTGGCCACACGTTCTGCCGCTGCCACGGCGTCCCGTTGTCCGGGGGCCAGCTCAGGAAAGCCGTACACCCAGCCGGGTGCCACCCGGTGGGCGGTGGACGCATCGATGATGCGTGGCGCGCGTCGGCCTTGCGCCTGAATGGCGTCCACCATGGCCACGGTGTCGCGTGCCGCGTCGTCGTGCAGGCACAAAATGACCACGTCGGCTTGCATCAGCAACTCGCGTTTGGCCTCGGGGTCCTTGCGCCGGTCGTGGGCAATGCTCAGCACCTGGATGGAGGGAAGCTGCGCGAGTCGGTCACGAATCTGCAGCCCCGTGGTGCCTGCCTCACCGTCAATGAATACCTGACTCATGCTGATGCTCCTTCCGTGGCTGTGTCATGCCGCAACACGGCACTGTGCCGCGTGTTGTCAGTTATGCACAAGAATTGTGCGTTGCAACATGATACAGTGTGGAGTGGTGTGTCAAGCGCCCACATTATGTGACTCCGTGCAGCGGCCGTCCTTCACCTGAATTGCAGATTCCTACTCAGACGGTTTGGCCGCCGCCTTCACTTTCGACTCTTGAGAGAGATCATCCATGAAGATTCATGAGTACCAAGCCAAGGAAATCTTGCGCAATTTTGGTGTGCCCGTGCCGCGCGGCATTCCTGCTTTCACGGTTCAGGAAGCGGTCGAAGCCGCACAGAAGCTGGGTGGTCCTGTCTGGGTCGTCAAAGCCCAGATTCACGCGGGCGGTCGAGGCAAAGGCGGTGGCGTCAAGGTGGCCAAGTCCATCGATGACGTCAAGCGCCTGGCCGGCGACATCCTGGGCATGCAGCTCAAGACGCACCAAACGGGTCCAGAAGGCCAGAAAGTCCGCCGTCTTTACATTGAAGACGGTGCAGACATTCAAAAAGAATATTACGTGTCGGTCGTGACCGACCGTGCCACGCAGAAAGTGGCGTTCATCGCCTCCAGCGAAGGCGGCATGGACATCGAGGAAGTGGCGCACTCCACCCCTGAAAAAATCATCACCGTGTTTGTGGACCCATTGGTGGGTCTCACCGACGCGCAGGCCCAGGAGATTGGTGCTGGCATTGGCATGCCCGCCGACTCCATGGCCCAGGCCACCGATGTGTTCCAGAAGCTCTACAAGTGCTACATGGACACCGACGCTTCGCTGGTGGAGATCAACCCCCTGAACCGTGACGGCAAAGGCAACATCATTGCCCTGGACGCCAAGTTCAACTTTGACGCCAATGCGCTGTTCCGCCTGCCCGACATCGTGGCGCTGCGCGACCTGGACGAAGAAGATCCCGCCGAAATCGAGGCTTCCAAGTTCGACTTGGCCTACATCAGCCTGGACGGCAACATCGGTTGTTTGGTCAACGGTGCCGGTCTGGCCATGGCCACCATGGACACCATCAAGCTGTTTGGCGCAGAGCCGGCCAACTTCCTGGACGTGGGCGGCGGTGCCACCCCCGAGAAGGTGACCGAAGCCTTCAAGATCATGCTGAAGAACCCCAAAGTCAAGGCCATTCTGGTCAACATCTTTGGCGGCATCATGAAGTGCGACACCATTGCCACCGGCGTCATCACCGCCTGCAAGGCGGTGAACCTGCAAGTGCCTTTGGTTGTGCGCATGAAGGGCACCAACGAAGAACTGGGCAAGAAGATGCTGGCCGAAAGCGGCCTGCCCATCATCAGCGCAGACACCATGGCCGAAGCTGCCCAAAAAGTGGTTGCCGCCGTCAACGCCTAAGCCCAGAAAAGCGAGAACACAGTCATGTCGATCTACATCAACAAAGACACCAAGGTCATCACCCAGGGCATCACTGGCAAGACGGGCCAGTTTCACACCGAAAAGTGCCAGGAATACGCCAACGG
>PNML01000107.1 GCA_013823635.1 Polaromonas sp.
CCACGGGGTCGGGGTTGCCGTCCGGGCCTTCGGGGTTGACGTAGATCAGGCCCATTTGCACGGCGGCCAGGGGATTTTCCAGGTCGCGTGCGCCTGGGTTGGCGCCGTAGCGGCTGTGGGGCTTGTCGCTGGTGGCCAGCCATTCTTGTTCAGCGCCCCAGTAAATGTCTTCTTCGGGCGCCCAGATGTCGGCGCGGCCACCGCCAAAGCCAAAGGTTTTGAAACCCATGGACTCCATGGCCACGTTGCCCGCCAGGATGAACAGGTCGGCCCAGGAAATGGCGTTGCCGTATTTTTGCTTGATGGGCCACAGCAGGCGGCGCGCCTTGTCGAGGTTGCCGTTGTCTGGCCAGCTGTTGAGCGGCGCAAAGCGCTGGTTGCCGGTGCTGGCGCCACCCCGACCGTCGGCCGTGCGGTAGGTGCCCGCCGAGTGCCAGGCCATGCGGATGAACAGGCCGCCGTAGTGGCCCCAGTCGGCGGGCCACCAGTCCTGGGAGTCGGTCATCAGCGCCACGAGGTCGCTTTTGAGGGCGGCGTAGTCCAGTTGCCCAAAGGCGTGGGCGTAGTCAAAGTCGGCGTCCATGGGGCTGGAAGCCGGGCTGTGCTGGTGCAGGATGGCCAGGTTCAGCTGGTTGGGCCACCAGTCGGCATTCGACTGGGCGCCGTGCGTGGTGCGGGCACCGGCACTGGCGTGGAAGGGGCATTGGGCGGCGGGAGAAGGTTGGGTCATGTCAGGCTCCGGTGAATCAGGTGGGCGTTCAAACTGTAGGCCGTGATGCCCAATCGCACAAGGCAATGAAGTTGATGGCACAAATAGCAAAAACCTATGCCCACACCGTCCACCGGCGGTTTTCACAAACCCCTGTAGTTTTCTTCACCCCGCGCCGGGGGCCTTGTCCTACACTGGCCAGCCTGTGTTCAACCCACCCGTGGCCGCCGCTGGCGGTGCACCCGCCATGATCGCCAACACCCCCACCAGCGCCGCTTCAAAAGCACAAAAAACAGAGCTGCAAACCAAGGTGGTGAAAGCGCTGGAGGCACATTTGCCTTCACACGCACTGCTGTACCAGCTGGAAGACACCGTGCCCTACGAGTGCGACGGCCTCACCGCCTACCGCCAGCGCCCGCTGGTGGTGGCGCTGCCCGAAACCGAGGCCCAGGTGGCTGCCGTGCTGGCCACCTGCCACGCCCTGAATGTGCCCGTGGTGGCGCGCGGCGCGGGCACCGGCCTGTCGGGCGGGGCCATGCCCCACGAGCTGGGCGTGACCATGAGCCTGGCCAAGTTCAACCAGATCCTGAAGGTGGACCCCGTCAGCCGCACGGCGGTGGTGCAGGCCGGCGTGCGCAACCTGGCCATCAGCGAGGCCGCCGCGCCGTTCAACCTGTACTACGCCCCCGACCCCAGCAGCCAGATTGCCTGCACCATTGGCGGCAACGTGGCCGAAAACTCCGGCGGCGTGCATTGCCTGAAATACGGCCTCACGGTGCACAACATCCTGAAGGTGAAGGGCTTCACCATGGCGGGCGAAGCCATTGAATTGGGCTCAAACGCGCTGGACGTGCCCGGCATGGACTTGCTGAGTGTGTTCATTGGCAGCGAAGGCATGCTGGCCGTGGTCATGGAGGTGACGGTCAAGCTGGTGCCCAAACCCCAGCTGGCCCGCTGCATCATGGCCAGCTTTGACGACGTGCGCCAGGCGGGCGACGCCGTGGCCGCCGTGATTGCCGCTGGCATCATCCCCGCCGGTCTGGAAATGATGGACAAGCCCATGACCGCCGCCGTGGAAGACTTTGTGCACGCGGGCTACGACCTGAACGCCGCCGCCATCCTCCTGTGCGAGAGCGACGGCACACCCGAAGAGGTGGAAGAAGAAATTGCCCGCATGAGTGCCGTGCTGCGCGGCTGCGGGGCCACCGCCATTGCCGTGAGCCAGAACGAGGCCGAGCGCCTGCGCTTTTGGAGCGGGCGCAAAAACGCCTTCCCCGCCAGCGGCCGCATCAGCCCCGACTACATGTGCATGGACTCCACCATCCCGCGCAAGCGCCTGGCCGACATCCTGCTGGCCATTGCCGAGATGGAAAAAAAGTACCAGCTGCGCTGCTGCAACGTGTTCCACGCGGGCGATGGCAACCTGCACCCCCTCATCCTGTTTGACGCGAATGACCCCGACCAACTGCGCCGCTGCGAGCTGTTCGGTGCCGACATCCTGGAAACCAGCGTGGCCATGGGCGGCACCGTGACGGGTGAGCATGGCGTGGGTGTGGAAAAGCTCAACAGCATGTGCGTGCAGTTCAGCGCGGAAGAAAACGAGGCCATGTTCGGCGTCAAGCGCGCCTTCGACCCCGCCGAGCTGCTCAACCCCGGCAAGGTCATTCCCACCAAACACCGCTGCGCCGAGTACGGAAAAATGCTGGTGCGCGCCGGGGTCATCAAGCACCCGGAGCTGGAGCGGTTCTGACCGCCCCGTGACCCACGCCATGCAGCCCCTCCAAGGCCTGGCCGGGCTGATGCTGCTGCAGGCGGTGGGTGAGCTGCTGGCGCGCAGCTGGCAGTTGCCCGTGCCCGGTCCCGTGGTGGGCATGGTGCTGCTGGCGGCGCTGTTGACGTGGCCCCCCGTGCGGGCGCCGCTGGCGGCAGCGGCTTCGGCCCTGCTGCAACACCTCTCGCTGCTGTTTGTTCCGGTCGGCGTGGGGGTCATGACCCACCTGGGCCTGTTGCAGGCCCATGGGCTGCGCCTGCTGGTCGTGGTGGTGGTCTCGACCTGGGTGGGCTTGGCCGTGACCGCCCTGGTGCTGCGCCGCCTGCTGCGTCAACGCCACCCCTCACCTCACCCATGAACACCTTTGTCGAGTTGTGGACCTACCTGTCGGCCACGCCCCTGTTTGGCCTCACCGCCACGCTGGGTGTGTACGTGGTGGCCCACGGCTTGTACACCCGGTGGGACCAGGCCCCCTGGGCCAATCCCGTGTTGTGGTCGGTGGTGGCCTTGGCCGCCCTGCTGATGGCCACGGGCACCGCCTATCCCACGTATTTCTCAGGGGCACAGTTCATCCATGTGCTGCTGGGGCCTGCCGTGGTGGCCCTGGGCTGGCCACTGTGGCAGCGTCGGGACGAACTGGCCCAGCGCTGGCGCCCTTTGCTGGTGGCCTCGCTGGTGGGGGGTGCGGCGGCGGCCGGGTCGGCGGTGGCCCTGGGCTGGGCGCTGGATCTGCCCGGTGAGGTGCTGCGCTCGCTGGCCCCCAAATCGGTCACGGCCCCCGTGGCCATGGGCATTGCCGACAGCCTGGGCGGCATCCCGGCACTGGCAGCGGTGGTGGCCGTGGTGACCGGTCTGGTGGGCGCGCTCAGTGCCAGGCCCTTGTTTCGGCTGTTGGGCGTGGGCACCTCCGCCGCCGACTGGCAGGCGCGGGGATTTGCCCTCGGCACGGCCAGCCACGGCATTGGGGCCGCCCGCGCCCTGCAGGTGAACGCCGATGCGGGCGCCTACGCCGGTCTGGCACTGGGGATGCAGGCGATCCTGGCCAGCGTGCTGATGCCACTGGTGTTGCGCTGGGGCTGACGCCCCGACCTCAGCGGTGGCCGGTGAGGCCCATCTGGTCCAGCGCCGTGGCCAGGTGCGCCACGCTGCGGTCCACGTGGTGCAGCTTTTCCAGTCCGAACAGACCCACGCGGAAGGTGGTGAAATCGGCCCCCTCGTCGCACTGCAAGGGCACGCCAGCGGCGGTTTGCAGGCCGAGCGCCAGGAATTTTTTGCTGTTCTGGATGTCGGCATCGTTGGTGTAGCTCACCACCACGCCGGGGGCCTTGAAGCCATCGGCGGCCACGCTGTGGATGCCCCGGCTTTCAAACAGCGCACGCACCTTCTCACCCAGGGCCATTTGCTCCTGGCGCACCTTCTCAAAGCCGTAGTCGCGGGTTTCCTGCATCACGTCGCGCAGGCGGGCCAGCGCGTCGGTGGGCATGGTGGTGTGGTAGGCATGGCCGCCGTTTTCAAAGGCTTCCATGATCTGCAGCCATTTTTTGAGGTCGCAGGCAAAGCTGGTGCTGGTGGTGCCGTCGATGGCGGCGCGGGCCCGCTCACTGAGCATGACCATGGCACAGGCGGGCGAGCCGCTCCAGCCCTTTTGCGGGGCGGAAATGAGCACGTCCACACCCGTGGCTTCCATGTCCACCCACATGGCGCCGGAGGCGATGCAGTCCAGCACAAACAGGCCGCCCACCTCGTGCACGGCCTCGGAGACGGTGCGCAGGTAGTCGTCGGGCAGGATCATGCCGGCGGCGGTTTCGACGTGCGGGGCAAACACCACGGCAGGCTTTTCGGCGCGGATGGTGGCGGCCACCTCTTCGGCGGGGCAGGGCACCCAGGGGGCCTGGTGCGACCCGTCCACCTGGCGTGCCTTCAACACGATGGATTCGGACGGGATGCTGCCCATGTCAAAAATCTGCGTCCAGCGGTAGCTGAACCAGCCGTTGCGGATGACCAGCACCTTTTTGCCTGTGGCGAACTGGCGCGCCACCGACTCCATGCCAAACGTGCCGCTGCCGGGCACCAGCACGGCGGCCTTGGCGTGGTACACCTCTTTCAATATGGCGGAAATGTCGGTCATCACACCGCGAAAGCGGGCCGACATGTGGTTCAGGGCGCGGTCGGTGTAGACCACCGAAAATTCCAGCAGACCGTCGGGGTCCACGTTGGGCAACAAACCAGGCATGGGTATCTCCAGATGGGGGCGGCCGCACGGCGCGGGCCGCCCAGTGTTCAGCGCGGGTCAGCTTAGCACGACACTTTCTGCCGCCGTCCGGCTCAGGAACACGTGTTTTCCACAGGTGGATGTCAGCAATTGCGCTGACAATGCCACCAGCGCCCACCGAACCCACCCACCATGACCCCACCCGCCGCATCCATCCTTTTGGTCGAGGACAACGCCGACGAGGCCGACCTCACCCGCATTGCGCTGACGCGCTACGGGCAAGGCAACCCCGTGGAACACGTGAGCGACGGGCAACAGGCGCTGGACTACCTGTTCCGGCGCGGGCGCTACACCGGGCGCACCGGCAACGACCCCCTGGTGGTGTTGCTGGACCTGAAAATGCCCGTGCGCGACGGCTTTGATGTGCTGCGCGAGGTCAAAACGTCGGAGCACCTGAGGCACACCCCCATCGTGGTGTTGACCTCCTCGGCCGAACCAGCCGATCTGCAGCGCGCTTACGCTTCGGGCAGCAACGCCTACGTCGCCAAGCCCACCGATTTCGCCGATTTCCTCAGCACCATGAAACAGGTGTGCGATTTCTGGCTGCGCGCCAACCAAACGGTGCCCCAACCCACACATTGAACGCTCCCTGCCGTGGCAAACTGTTGGCCGTTCCTGCCAGTCGGCAAGGACGACCCGCCCCCGCTGGAGTGACGCATGTTTGAATCCGCCGAAATAGGCCACCAACTGGGCAAAAAAGCCTACAAAAAAGCCGAACCCCTGCTGCGCCAGGCGCTGCTGGAGGCCCAATTCGCCATGCTGGCCAACCGGCACCACGCGGTGGTGGTGCTGGTCAACGGGGTGGATGGCGCCGGCAAAGGCGAAACGGTCAACCTGTTCAACGAATGGATGGACCCCCGCCACATCCGCACCGAGGCCTTTGCCGCCCCCACCACCACCCTCCCCGCAGAGGAGCAGCGCGGCCGACCGGCCATGTGGCGTTTCTGGCAGGTGCTGCCCCCCAAAGGGCATGTGGGCATTCTGTTTGGCAACTGGTACACGGAGCCCATCGTCCACCACGCCCTGGGCCAGGACACCAAGGCCAGGTTCCAGGCGCAGCTGGAAGAAATCAGGGCCTTCGAGCGCATGCTGGTGGCGGAGGGGGTGTTGTTGGTCAAGCTGTGGTTCCACATGACGCGCGACGGCGTGCGCCAGCGGCTCAAGGCCCTGGAAAAAGACCCCAAGACCGCCTGGCGCGTCACCCCGGCCGACTGGGAGCGCCTGGAGCGCTACGGGCCGTTCATCCAGGCGTCGGCCAAGGCGCTGCGCAAAACCAGCACAGGGGAAGCCCCGTGGCTGGTGATCGACGGCAGCGACCCCAATTACCGGGCCATCACGGCGGGCAACTACCTGCTGAGCTACCTGCAACGCGCCGGCCTGCCGCCCACAGCCACCCCCCACCACGCGGCACCCCAGCCACCCGCGCCGCTGGACGGGCGCAGCCTGATGGACAGCTTTGACTACCAGCGCCAGCTGTCGCGCAAGGACTATGACAACGAGTTGGAACGCCTTCAGGGCCGCATGAATGTGCTGCTGCGCTCACCGGCCATGCAAAAAAGATCCCTGGTGCTGGTGTTCGAAGGCATGGACGCGGCGGGCAAGGGCAGCACCATCCGCCGAATCACCCAGGCCATGGACGCGCGGCACTACCGGGTGGTGCCCATCGCTGCGCCCAACGAGGCGGAACGTGCCCAGCCCTACCTGTGGCGGTTCTGGCGCTACCTGCCGAAGTGGCAGCACACCGTCATTTTTGACCGATCCTGGTACGGGCGGGTGCTGGTGGAGCGTGTGGAAGGCTTTTGCAGCGAACACGCCTGGACCCGCGCCTACGACGAGATCAACGCCTTTGAGGAGCAACAAACCCAGGCCGGTGCGCTGGTGGTGAAGTTCTGGCTGGCCATCACACCCGAGGAGCAGCTCAAGCGCTTCGAAGACCGTCAGATCACACCCCACAAGGCCTACAAAATCACCCCCGAAGACTGGCGCAACCGCGACAAGTGGCCGCAGTACGCGCTGGCGGTGGACGACATGATTGACCGCACCTCCACCGACATTGCGCCGTGGCATGTGGTGGCCTGCAACGACAAGCACTGGAGCCGGGTGGAAGTGCTGCGCCTGCTGTGCCAGCGGCTGGAAGCGGTCGTGGGCGAGGGCACCGGCGCAAAAATATCAAGCAAAAAGGCCTCTAACGCCTGATGTCATTGGGCTTTAAGCTCTCAATACCTGCCTGACAATGGGTTGGCCGTTGCGGCGCCCCCGTCAGTCCACGCCACACACCAGCCCGGCGGCCACGCCACCGAACAGGTCGCCCTCCACCAGCGGCACACCCGGAAAGGCCTGCTGCAACGCCTGCTGGAAGGTGGCCAGCGCGCTGGAGCCACCGGTGAGGTAGATGGCATCGAGTTGATCGGGGCGCAGACCGGCGGCTTGGGTGCAGTCCAGCGCGCATTGCACCACCTGCGCCAGCAGCCCGGCGAGGTGATGGGCCAGCCCGGCCGCATCGATGTCGGCCCCCAAACCAGGCTCCAGGTAGCCAAAGTCCATGTGGGCAGCCGGGTGGGCGGTGGCCGACTGGCTGGCCCGGCTGATGTCAATTTTGGCCTGCTCCACGTCGTTGGCCATGTGGTGGGCCAGGCGCTCTTGCAGCACCGTCATGAGGCGCTGGTGCAGCAGGGGCTGGCTGTAGTTGGTGCGCAGGGCCTGGGCCTCACGGATGGCTTTGGCCGAATACCGCCAATGGATGAGGTGCCAGGTGGCCAAGTCAAAAAACACGGCGCTGGGCACCTCGCGCCCGTCCGGCCCCGTGTGCCTGAAGCCCAGCAGCGGCATGGCGTGGGCGAGGCTGAGGCGCTGGTCGTAGTCGGTGCCACCGATGTGCACGCCGCGTGTGGCCAACACATCGCGGCTGCGGTCACGCCGACGGGCCGCTTCGCCCGGGCGCGGTGCGCGCAGCCTGACCACGGTGAAGTCCGACGTGCCGCCGCCAATGTCCACCACCAGCACCTGGCTGTCGCGGTCAATGCGCTGCTCGTAGTCAAAGGCGGCGGCAATGGGCTCCAGCTGAAAACGCACGTTGCGCAGCCCAGCGGCGTCGGCCGCCTGGCTGAGCATGAGCTGGGCCAGGGCGTCGCGCTCGGGGTTGTCGTCCACAAAATGCACGGGGCGACCCAGCACCACCTGGGTGGGCTCGGTGCCCATCTGTGCCAGGGCGCGGCGTTTGATTTCCAGCAGGAAGGTGGTGATGATTTCCTGGAAGCTGATGGGCTGGCCGTTGACCTCGGTCTTCTCCAGCAGCAAGGGGCTGCCCAGCAGGCTTTTGAGCGAACGCATCAGCCGCCCCTCGGTGCCGGCCAGGTACTGGGCCACGGCGTCGCGCCCAAAGTGGGTGCGGTGGTCTTCGGCGTTGAAAAAAATGGCGGTGGGCAAGGCGGTGGCCGTGCCCTCCAGCACCAGGGGCTGGACTGGGCCATCGCCCAGACGGCACGCGGCGGCGGAGTTGGAGGTGCCAAAGTCGATGCCCAGCACGGCGGGCTGGGTGGCGGAGCGGGAAACGGTCATGGCGCGCATGGTAGCCGCTGGCCCGCACCGCATCGCCCGCGGGGTGGCACCCGGCTCTGACAGAACCTTCAGCCCTGGCGCAGCAGGCCCACGGTGGCCAGGCCCAGCAGCGTCATGGCCAGGGACCCCAGCACATGGGCCGAAATGGCCAGCCCCGCCCACACCAGGCGGCCCTGCTGCATCAGGGTGGTGACTTCGGCTGAGAAGGTGGAAAACGTGGTCAACCCCCCCAGAAAACCGGTGATGACCAGCAGGCGCCACTCGGGTGCCCACGCGGGGTGGTTGCCAAACACCGCCAACGCCACCCCCACGAGGTAGCCCCCCGCCAGGTTGGCCACCAGCGTGCCCAGCGGCATGGGCGCCCACAGGGCATTGAGGGTCAGCCCCAGCACCCAGCGCAGCACCGCGCCCACCGACGCGCCCACACAAATGGCCAACACGGATGCAATCACGGCAGCAACCTCCAGACAAGCAAGCGGTCCATTGTGCCGGAGTGACCGGACTGGGCGGTCATGCGGACAAGGCACGGCAAAATATCAGGGTTTACCCTATACTGCAGTGCAGCAAATTCACACAACGAAGGGAAACACCATGAACACCACCGCCTACCCAGCCGACGCATCACCCCGTGTGGGCACCGCCTTGGGTGAACTGGCCACGGCACTCCAGCACCTGCTGGTGGCATTGGTGGCCAAAGTGAGCACCCCGTCTGCACCCAGGGCTTGCGCCGGCTCCCGCTCCCAGGAGGCTGCCGAAGCCAGGGTCCATGCCGACCGCTGGGCACGCACCGACCCCCGCATGGCCGCCGACATCTACTGCGCCGCCGACCGCCACGAACTCGACGGCCAGTGACCTCAGGCCAGCAGCGCCACGTTGCCACCGGCAGCCGTGGTGTTGATGGTCACGGTTTGCTCGGCGCAGAAGCGGTACAGGTAGTGCGGGCCGCCCGCTTTGGGGCCGGTGCCGCTCAGGCCCTCGCCGCCGAAGGGCTGCAGGCCCACCACCGCACCAATCATGTTGCGGTTGACATACACGTTGCCGATGTGCGCAGCCCCGGCCAGCGCCTGGGCGCGGCTGTCGATGCGGGTCTGGATGCCAAAGGTCAGTCCATAGCCCAGCGCGTTGATGGCGCGCACCACGGCTTCGGGCGTTTCCAGCCCGGCGCAACCCGGCCCCCAGCGCAGCACTTGCAGCAC
>PNML01000108.1 GCA_013823635.1 Polaromonas sp.
CAGCGCGGTGGCCAAAATGACCCACAGCGGTGCGCCTGATGCGATCAGCGGCATGGCGGCCAGCTGTGCGCTGCCCGCAAACACCAGCAGCGTCATGGCCACCGCCTCCACCACGCTCATGCCGGACTTGACCATGGCCACGCCGGTCATCAAACCCCACGCGGCGATGCCGGTGGACACGCTGGCCAGGTCGCGCACGCCCACCCAATAGTCGGGGTGGCGGTACATGGCGGGTTTGAAAAACATGCGGTGGGCTCAGCCTTGGCCCAGGCGGGCGCCCACGCTCAGGGGGCAGCCCCGCAAAAAGTCGGCAGCCGCCAGCCGCTTGCCGCCCGCGCGTTGCAGCTGCGTCAGCACCAGCACACCTTGGCCCGTGCCCACGCCTATGCCCTGGTCGTTGATGAACAAAATATGGCCACAACGCTTGTCTGTATTCAATTCTTTGCTATCGTCGATTTCCTGAGCGCCCCACACCTTAAGGGCTTCGTCACCGTGCGTGGTGCTGGCGCCCGGGAAGGGGTTGAATGCCCGCACCCGCCGCGCCAGGGTGCTGGCGGGCAAGGACCAGTCCAGCGTGGCTTCCGACTTGTCGATCTTGTGGGCGTAGGTCACGCCCGCATCGGGCTGGGGTGTGGCGTGCAGACCGCCGCAAGCGGCCAGTTCCAGGGTTTCGACCATGAGGCGACCGCCCAGCGTGGCCAGGCGGTCGTGCAGGCTGGCGGTCGTGTCGGTGGGGGCAATGGGCAGTGGCTCGCGCACCAGCATGTCGCCCGTGTCCAGGCCCGCGTCCATTTGCATGATGGTGATGCCGGTTTCGGTGTCCCCGGCCTCGATGGCGCGGTGAATGGGCGCAGCCCCCCGCCAGCGCGGCAGCAGCGAGGCGTGGATGTTCATGCAGCCCAGGCGGGGCAGGTCCAGCACCCATTGCGGCAGGATGAGGCCGTAGGCGGCCACCACCATCACATCGGGGCGGGCCGCCAGCAGGGCTTGGCGGGTGGCCTCGGCGTCATCGGGGTATTTGCCGTCCAGGCGCAGGCTGCGGGGCTGGGCCACCGGCACACCCAACGCCTGGGCGCATTGCTTCACGGGCGAGGCCTGCAGCTTCATGCCCCGGCCGGCCGGGCGGTCGGGCTGGGACAGCACCAGCACCAGTTCAAACCCGGCGGCGTGCAGGTGTTGCAGGGCCACGCTGGCGAACTCGGGGGTGCCGGCAAACGCCACCCGCAGGCGGGAGCTTGCGGTCATCACATCCGGCCTTGTGGGCCATGGCCGCTGCGGGCGTCTTCCTTTTGCTCTTTGACCAGTTTGGTCTTGATGCGGTTGCGCTTGAGTGGCGACAGGTATTCCACAAACACCTTGCCCATGAGGTGGTCCATTTCGTGCTGAATGCACACGGCCAGCAGGCCGTCGGCCTCAATGGTTTGTGGCTTCCCGTGGCGATCCAGCGCTTCTACCCTGACCGCCACGGAGCGTTCCACGCCGTCGTAAATGCCGGGCACCGACAGGCAACCCTCTTCGCCTTTCTGGCGCTCGGCGCTGGCCCACACGATGACGGGGTTGATGAGCACCAGCGGCTGGTTGCGCTCTTCGCTCACGTCGATCACGATCAGGCGCTGGTGCACGTCCACCTGCGTGGCCGCCAAGCCAATGCCCTGGGCCTCGTACATGGTGGCCAGCATGTCGTCGATCAGGGGTTGCAGGGCCTCGTTCACGTCGGCAACGGGTTGTGCCACCTTGTGCAGGCGGGGGTCGGGGTAGCGCAGGATGGCGAGAATGGGCATGTCGGCGGTGGAAAATCGGTCAGAACAATGTCGTTATTTTCGCCACTTTTGGGGTTGCGTTCCGCCCCGGTGCCCGCATGGCGTTGCCTAATGAGGGGCTTAGACGGAAAATCAATTCCAACTGTCACCACCAAGGCCCAGGTGGGAGGCCAGCGCCTCGCCTGTGCCCATCCCCTGTGCCCACCGTGCCCCACCCGCTCACCACCATGAACCATGTCGCCCCCCCAACCGTTGCCGCCCCCGGCTTGTCTGCCCACGGGGAGGCCCCTGCGGCAAGGGGGCCGTTCGGCCGCTGGTGCTGGGCGGGCGCAGCGGCCTTGTGGCTGGCCGCCGCGCCCGCCCTGGCACAGACCTACCCCATCACCGCGGCCCAGCGCAGCGTGGCCAACGAGGTCGCGCAATCGGGGGTGCCCCTGAGCGAGCTGGCGCCCAATGCACCAGCCAGCCACACCGTCAAGCGAGGGGACACGCTGTGGGCCATTTCGGGCATGTTCCTGCGCAGTCCCTGGCGTTGGCCGGAGCTGTGGGGCATGAACCTGTCCGACATCCGCAACCCCCACCGCATTTACCCTGGTCAGGTGCTGGTGCTGGACACCTCCAGTGGCCGCGCATTGCTGCGGGTGCAGTCCGATGGCGCTTTGCCGCAGGTCCGCGTGTCACCCCGCACCCGCTACGAGGCCCTGTCGGACAACGCCATCCCTCCGGTGTCCATGGAGGCCATCGCCACTTTCCTGACTGAAATGTTGGTGGTGGACGAAGCCGGTTTCGCGCAGGCGCCACGGATTGTGGCGGCGCAGGAGGGGCGTGTGCTGATGAGCCACGGGGACCGTGCCTATGCGCGTGCCCAGCACGGCCATGGCCTGGGTGACGCCCTGAGCACCGCCCCCGGACAGCCCAGTGTGTACCGGGTGTTCCGCACCGCCACGCCCCTGAAGGACCCCGTCACCGGCGAGGTTCTGGGGCACGAAGCCCAGTACGTGGGCAAGGCCAAGCTGGTTCGGGGGGAGTCCCTGCGCGAGGTGGCGGGCCATGACGGCAAGGTGGCGGTTGAAATTGTCCCGGCCACCGTGGACATCGTGGGCGCCAAGGAGGAAATCCGCATCGGGGACCGCCTGTGGGCCGAGCCACAAGACGGCTTGTCCGGTTTTGTCCCGCGCGCGCCCCAGACGGAGTTCAGCGGACAAGTGGTGTCGGTGTATGGCAGTGCCGTCACCTTCGCGGGCCAGAACCAGGTGGTGGCCATCAACCTCGGGCGTGAACAGGGCCTGGAAGCGGGCCATGTTCTGGCCGTGCTCAAGAACGGTGGGCAACTGGTGGACCGCACCGATGCCAGCCGTCCATCCATTCGCCTGCCTGGCGAACGCAACGGGCTGATGATGGTGTTCCGGGTGTTTGAGCGGGTGTCTTATGCCCTGGTGCTCGACATCACCGATGGCGTGCGCGTGGGTGACCGTTTCGTCAACCCATGAGCACGTTGCCAGACGGCCTGGACGCCTGGCTGCGCCTCAGCCTCACCCCCGGGGTGGGCGATGTGTCCGCCCGCAAGCTGTTGGGGGCATTCGGCCTGCCCGAGCAGATTTTTTGCCAGCCAGAGGCGGCCCTGCGCCAGGTGGTGGGACCCGCCCAGAGTGCGGCTTTGCAGCTGCCGCCCCAGGACTGGGTGGCGCAGTGTGAGCTGACCAGGGCCTGGTTGGACGGTTCGGCGCAGCGCGGCGTGCTCACCCTGGCGGATGCGGCCTACCCAACTTCGCTGCTGAACATGGCGGACCCGCCGCTGGTGCTGTATTGGCAAGGGGATGTGTCGTTGTTGGCTCACCCGCAGTGCCTGGCCATGGTGGGCAGCCGGAACCCCACCCCCCAGGGTGAACGCACCGCGCACGACATGGCCAAAGCACTGGCTGCTGCGGGGGGGTGTGTGGTGTCTGGCCTGGCCCTGGGGGTGGATGGCGCGGCACACACGGGCGCACTGGATGGCGGTGGCGCCACCATTGCCGTGGTGGGCACGGGGCTGGACAGGGTGTACCCCAGTCGCCACCTCGCCTTGGCCCACCGCATCACGCAGCAGGGGTTGCTGCTGAGCGAGTTTCCACTGGGCACGCCACCCAGCCAGTCCAACTTTCCCAAGCGCAACCGCATCATCGCGGGACTGGCACAGGGCACGCTCGTGGTGGAGGCGGCGCTGGCCTCGGGGTCGCTCATCACGGCGCGGCTGGCCGTGGACATGGGGCGTGAGGTGTTTGCCATCCCGGGCTCCATCCATTCGACGCAGGCCAAAGGCTGCCATGCGTTGATCCGCCAGGGAGCGAAGCTGGTGGAAACGGCCCAGGACGTGCTCGAAGACCTGAGGTTTGCGCCACCTGTGGCGACCATGCCCGCGCATGGAGGGGCGCCGACAGACGGGTGTCGCACCCGTGGGGATGACGCGGCCGAGCCGCTCGTTGCTGGGCCACCAGGGCGTTTGCTGGCGCAAATGGGCCACCATCCGCTGGGACTGGACGAATTGCAGGCCAGGACCGGTGAGTCCGCGGCCCATTTGCAGGCCTGGCTGATGGAGCTGGAGCTGGATGGCCACGTGGCCCGCGCGCCAGGCGGACTGTTTCAGCGCGTGGTTCGGGTTTGAGTCAGCGGGCCCACGGCCCTCAGGTGCCGCGGGAATGCTCCCCCTTCAGCTGAGCAACCGTTCGGGATTGGCCTCGATCTTGGAGAGCGCCGAGCGGGTGGCGCGCACCGTGAGCGATTCCCCCTCCACCGGTGCCAGCAACCCGGCCTGGAGGTAAGAGGCCACGCGCGCGGTCTGGAAGAGGTAGCAGCGCTGGTGTGCATTGGTGAACAGGCAAAGCTGTCCCCGGTCGCTGCGCCAGGCCAGTTGCACCTGGGTGGGCTGGTTGTTGTGGTCCAGCTGGAACCAGCTGCCCAGCTGCAATTCCATGGCCCAGGCACGCATGGCCTGCTGGGGTGGCTCGCCACCCTGGGTGATGATTTCAATCAGTGAGGCATCGGCCCCAGTGATCATCTCTATGCTTTCTTGGTCCAGCTCCAGGTCCCCCATGTCCTCCTGGGTGAGGTAGTCTTCCAAGCTGGACAGGTTGCGGGTGACGGTCGCCAGCTGCTCGGCGGGGATGGTTTCCGTTCGCGACATGAAGGCTTCGGTCAGGATGTCGCTGATGGCCTTGAGCTGGGCATCTTGCGCCGTCGTGTCCATGCCCAGGGTGGACATGCCTTTTCGCAGCCTGGCCAGCAGGGCAGGCAACTGAGAGATCACCTGGGCCCGTTCCGCACGGGAGGGCTTGGCGCTGGCTGCCCACAGCAGATCGGAGGCGGCCTGTTTGTGCGCCAGCATTTCCTCGTGTTTGGCGCCGTGCTTGACGGTTGCCACCGCCATGACCTCGGCCCAGATTTTGAACAGAAAGTCCCGGATGCCTTCCCGAACCGGCATGTTGTTCAGCAGCTTTCTCAGCTCAATGGTGTACTGGACCGCGAGGGTCTCTTTCTGTTCGACCTGCTGAGCCACGCTGACCAGGCGACCGGTTTGTGCGTGGGACTGCAGGTGCTTGGACAGAAAGGTCTGGAACTCATCGAACGACAGCTGGAACACCCGTCGACCAGTTTCAGGGTATTGCTCGATCACCTGAACAATGCGGCGAATTTCCATTTCCAGGGCGTGGGCACTCACCTCGGACAAGGCGGCGTCAAAGCCCAGGGCGCAGGAGCCCATGCGGTCGATCAGCCGCCGGGCCGGGTGCTGCAGTGAGCTGAAAAAATCCGGCTCTGCCAGCGCCACCCGCAGCACCGGGATTTGCAGCCGGGCAAACCAGACCCGCAGCGTGGGTGGGATGCGGTCCTCGCTGAGGATGCTTTGGAACATCAGGGCCACCACCTCGATGGTGGCTTTTTCGCTGGCGGATTCGGTGGCTTGTTTGAGCGAGCTGGTCTGCTGGCGCAGTTGCTGGGCCATTTGGGCCACCAGCCCCGCCTGTCCGATGGCATCCATGCCGTCCACGGCGTCGGCCACCTGGGCAAAACCTTGCCACTGTTGTCCGTCCTGAAGCAGGTTTTGCAGCCGTGGTGAGGCCGCCGCCGGTGCGTTGCCACCAGGGGCACCTCCCTGGGTGTGGCCTGCCTCGGGTACGCCGGCGTTGCCCAGCAGCCGGCGGATCTTGCCCATGACCTCCTGGGTTTGCTGGCGCGTGCGCGTCCACCATTCAGCGCCGGATCCGCCACCCTGCTGGGCACCCAGGTGAGCGGTGGGGGCAAATGCGGTGGACCGCGCCGCGACCGTCTGTGGATCGGACGAGCTGGCTTTCCTCACCACATGCTTGGGGCTGATCTCGGGCATCACCCCGTTGGTCACCAGGAATCGGTTGGCCTCTTGGTAGACCCCTTCCATCCGATCGGCCAGGTGTGGGTAAAGGTGCGCGCTCAGGTGGCGCCAGCTCTCCCTGGAAAGCCCTGTGCGCACCCACTCTTCGAACAGGGTTTTGGCCAGGATGTCGGGGCGCACGACGTCGTTGGGCAGCAGGTCCACGCGTCCACTGACAAACAGCAGCCGCAGTTTCAGGTCGGCCCAGGCCTGGCCCGCCTTGTCCTGGATCGCGGTGGCCAGTTTGCCGGTCAGCAGTTGGTCTTCGACGGCATCGGTCGCCAGCAACTCCAGGTGTTGGGTGGTTTTCGGCGCGGTGCCGTCGGCGGGGTGCAACGCTTGGCGCTGCAAAGCGGCGCGGACTTTTTCAATCCACAGTTGTTCGTGTTGCGTGAGTTCTCGCTGGGTGTCCTGCGCGGTTTGTGTGTCTTTCAGAATCCGGGACTGAACCAACACCTGATTCAAATGGTCTTGGAGGCTTTGCACCAGCTGCGGCAGCACCAAGCCCACCTGGGCGCAAAAGCGCTGGCGCGTCACGTTGGCCAAAGCAACCTGGGGCGCGGTGTGGGTCACAGCGTTGGGGCGGTCAGGGGTGTGTGGCAGCGCGAAAAGGGGTGGCACAACGATGGCCCCCTGGCGGGGGTGGTCGTGTCGGTCGTGTCAGACCGTCGCCCCGTGGTTGGGGTCGTCTGGATTGCCTTCTCTTTTTTCACGGATCAGGTCTTCCCTTTTGATGCCCAGCCACATGGCCACCGCAGCGGCCACAAAAATGGATGAGTAAATGCCGAACAGGATACCAATGGTCAGCGCCAATGCAAAGTAAAACAGCGTGGGGCCGCCGAACAGCAACATGGACAGCACCATGATCTGGGTGGACCCGTGGGTGATGATGGTGCGGCTGATGGTGGAGGTGATGGCGTGGTCGATCACCTGCACCGGGCCCAGCTTGCGTTGTTTGCGGAAAGTTTCACGGATGCGGTCAAAAACCACCACAGATTCGTTGACCGAATAGCCCAGCACGGCCAGCACCGCCGCCAGCACCGCCAGCGAAAATTCCCACTGGAAGAAGGCGAAAAACCCCAGGATGATGATGACGTCGTGCAAGTTGGCGATGATGGCCGAGACGGCGTATTTCCATTCGAACCGGAAGGCCAGGTAGATCATGATGCCGACAATCACCAGCGACAGGGCCAGCAGCCCGTCCTGGGCCAGCTCCTTGCCCACCTGCGGGCCGACAAACTCGGTGCGGCGCAGCTGGACGGTGGCGTTGTCCGCTTTGAGCGCGGCCAGCACGGCCTCGCTCTGCTGGCCAGAGGTCTGGCCCGCCAGCGGGGGCAGGCGCATCATCACGTCGCGCGAGGTGCCAAAGTTCTGCACCTGTGCTTCCGCATAGCCCAGCTTGGCAATCACTTCCCGGATCTGGTTGACGTCGGCGGGTTGCTCGTAGGCCACCTCCACCACGGTGCCACCCGTGAATTCCACCGACAGGTTCAGTCCCTTGTGGAACAGGAAGAACACGGCGGCCAGAAAGGTCAGAAACGAGAATGCGTTGAGCACCAACGCATGTCGCATGAATGGGATGTCCTTGCGGATTTTGAAAAGTTCCATGGCAAATGTCCTGTGTGCGGGGGGTGCGGCGCTCAGTCGGTGGTGGCCAGTGTTTTGGCCGGGGCTTCAGGCTTCCAGATGGTGCCGATGGACACGCCCTTGAGCTTTTTCTGGCGCCCGTACCAGAAGTTGACCACTCCCCGCGAGAAGAACACGGCGGAGAACATGGAGGTCAGGATGCCGATGCAGTGCACCACCGCAAAACCGCGCACCGGGCCTGAGCCGAACATCAGCAACGCGATGCCGGCAATGAGGGTGGTGACGTTGGAGTCCAGGATGGTGCCCCATGCGTGGTTGTAGCCCGCGTTGATGGCGGCCTGCGGCGAGGCGCCGTTGCGCAATTCTTCGCGCACGCGCTCGTTGATGAGCACGTTGGCGTCAATGGCCATGCCCAGCGCCAGCGCCATGGCGGCCATGCCGGGCAGGGTCAGGGTGGCTTGCAGCATGGACAAGGCGGCCACCAGCAGCACCAGGTTGAACGCGAGTGCGATGCTGGAAAACACGCCGAACATCATGTAGTACACACACATGAACGCGACGATGACCAGGAAGCCCCACAACACGCTGTGAAAGCCCTTGGCGATGTTTTCGGCGCCCAGGCTGGGGCCAATGGTGCGCTCTTCAATGATGTCCATGGGCGCAGCCAGGGAGCCGGCGCGCAGCAACAGGGCCGTGTCGCTGGCTTCGGCGGTGCTCATGCGGCCCGAAATCTGCACCCGTCCACCACCAATTTCGCCCCGGATGACGGGGGCAGTGACCACCTCACCCTTGCCTTTTTCGAACAGCAGGATGGCCATGCGCTTGCCAACGTTTTCACGGGTGATGTCCCGGAAAATGCGCGAACCTTTGGCATCGAGCGACAGGTGCACGGCGGCTTCCTGCGTCTGGTTGTCGAACCCGGCCTGCGCGTCGGTGAGGTTTTCACCGGTCAGCACCACCTGGCGCTTGGTGATGACGGCCTGGCCGTTGCGGTCCAAATGGCGTTCCGAGCCGAACGGCACCGGGCCAGAGCCGACCTCGGCGGCGCGGCCCTCGGCGCTTTCGTCCACCATGCGCAGTTCCAGCGTGGCGGTGCGGCCCAGGATGTCTTTGGCCTTGGCGGTGTCTTGTACACCGGGCAGCTGCACCACGATGCGGTCAATGCCCTGCTGCTGAATGACGGGCTCGGCCACACCCAGCTCGTTGATGCGGTTGTGCAGCGTGGTGATGTTTTGCTTCAGCGCCTGCTCTTGCACCTTGCGGGCGGCCTCGGGTTTGAGCGTCAGCACCAGTTTGCTGTCGCTGCCGTCAGGGGTCACCGCGGCCACCAGGTCGGGAAACTGGTCTTGCAGCAGGTTCTGTGCGGCTTGCAGGGTGGCCGCATCGCGCACGCGCAGCTCCACGGTCTGGCCGTTGCGGCTGATGCCGCCGTGGCGGATGTTCTTGTCGCGCAGCGCCAGGCGCAAGTCGCTGCCCAGTGCCTCGGCTTTTTTGGTCAGTGCACCCGCCATGTCCACCTGCAGCATG
>PNML01000109.1 GCA_013823635.1 Polaromonas sp.
TGGAAACCAAATGGCTTGAAGACTTCGTCAGCCTGGCCGAAACCCGCAGCTTCAGCCGCTCGGCGGTGCTGCGCCACGTCACCCAGCCCGCGTTTTCGCGGCGCATCCAGGCGCTGGAGGCCTGGGCCGGCACCGACCTGGTGGACCGCAGCTCCTACCCCACACGCCTCACCCCCGCCGGGCAGACGCTGTACGAGCAGTCGCTGGAAATGCTGCACTCGCTGCAAACCACCCGGGCCATGCTGCGGGCGCACAACACGGCGGCGGGTGATGTGATCGAGTTCGCCGTGCCCCACACACTGGCGTTCACCTTCTTTCCCGCCTGGCTGTCGGGGTTGCGCAAGGCCTTCGGGCCCATCAAGAGCCGCTTGATCGCCCTCAACGTCCACGATGCCGTGCTCCGCCTGGTCGAGGGCAACTGCGACCTGCTCATCGCCTACCACCACGCCGCCCAGCCCATACAGCTCGACGCCGAGCGCTATGAAATGATGCAACTGGGGCGCGAGGTGCTGGCCCCCTGCGTCAAACCCGACGAGCTGGGCCAGCCCCTGTACCGCCTGCCGGGCACCGCCCCCCACCCCTTGCCCTACCTGGGTTATGCGCCGGGCGCCTACCTGGGCCGGGTGGTGGACCTCATCCTCAAGCAGGACGGCCCCACCGTTCACCTCGACCGGGTGTACGAAACCGACATGGCCGAGGGCCTGAAGGCCATGGCCTGTGAGGGCCACGGCATCGCGTTTCTGCCCTTGAGCGCGGTGCAAAAAGAGGTGCAGTCGGGCAAGCTGGTGTCGGCCGGGTCTGGCCGGGAAATGACGCTGGACATCCGCATCTACCGCGAGCGGCCGCAGCCCGGGGTCAAGGGCAAAGGACCGGTGCAGGCGTTCTGGGACAACCTGAGCCAGGTGGTCAGCCGCCCCAGCGCCTGAAAAAGCCCCCGGATTTGGGACAATGCGGGGCATGAACACCCCGCTCACCGCCCCCAACACCCCGAACTCGCTCACCCTCACCCGCCCCGACGACTGGCACCTGCATGTGCGCGATGGCGTGGCGTTGGAGACGGTGGTGCCCCACACGGCCGCCCAGTTCGGGCGCGCCATCATCATGCCCAACCTGCGCCCGCCGGTCACCACGGCTGCGCAGGCGCTGGCCTACAAGGCCCGCATTCAGGCCGCTGTGCCCACCGGCGTGGCCTTCGAGCCGCTGATGACGCTCTACCTCACCGACAAACTGCCCGCCGACGAAATTGCCCGCGCCCAGGACGCCGGTGTGGTGGCCGCCAAGCTCTACCCGGCAGGCGCCACCACCAACAGCGACGCGGGCGTGACCGACCTGAAGAAGACCTACAAAACCCTGGAGGCCATGCAGCGCGCCGGCCTGCTGCTGCTGGTGCACGGCGAAGTGACCAGCCCCGACATCGACCTGTTCGACCGCGAAGCCGCCTTCATTGACCAGCAGCTCATCCCGCTGCGCCGGGACTTCCCCGAGCTGAAAATTGTGTTCGAGCACATCACCACGAAAGAAGCCGCCCAGTACGTGGCCGAGGCCGGGCCGTTCACCGCCGCCACCCTCACCGCCCACCACCTGCTGTACAACCGCAACGCCATCTTCACCGGTGGCATTCGGCCCCACTACTACTGCCTGCCGGTGCTCAAGCGCGAAACCCACCGCCAGGCCCTGCTGGCGGCAGCCACCAGTGGCAGCGACAAATTCTTTTTGGGCACCGACAGCGCACCCCACCCCGCCCACCTGAAAGAACATGCCAGCGGCTGCGCCGGTTGCTACACCGCCCACGCCGCGCTGGAGCTGTACGCCGAGGCCTTTGACAGCGCGGGCGCGCTCGATAAGCTCGAAGCCTTTGCCAGCTTCAACGGCCCCGCTTTCTACGGCCTGCCGCGCAACACCGGCACCGTGACCTTGAAGCGCGAAACCTGGACCGCCCCCGAGAGCTACCCCTTTGGCGAAGCCATCGTCAAACCCCTGCGAGGAGGCGAGGCGCTGGCGTGGCGCATGGTGGCCTGAGGTTTTGATGGCTGTAAATGCAATGATGGTGAGCGATGTCGCCTGTTTTGGTGAAAAAAATGGTGTGAGCGCTGCGGCACTGCTGGCCCAGGTGGATTGGGCCCAGCCCTGGCTGGCGCACCTGTCCTGGCCCCAACACCCGCCTGCAGGTTCGGTGGCCGATGCGCTCAACGTCGTTCCGTCGTGCCCCGTGCGGTTTGCCCCCGGCGATGCCGCCCCGGCGGGTGAGGCCTACGAGGCCTTCATCCGCCGCACCGGCCAGGTGCCCACCCGCGACAACCTGCACGACCTCTTCAACGGCCTGGTGTGGCTGCACTTTCCGCGCACCAAGGCCAGGCTCAACGAACTGCAAGCCGCTGAAATCGCCCGCCAGGGTGTGGGCGCCGTGCGCGGCCCGGTGCGTGACGCCATCACCCTGTTCGACGAAAACGGCGCGCTGCTGCTGGCACCCGAGCCGCTGTGGCAAGCCCTGCTGGCGCGGGATTGGGGGGCGCTGTTCACCACCCACCGCACGCTGTGGGCACAGGCCAGGCTGGTGCTGTTTGGCCACGCGCTGATGGAGCAACTGGTTGCACCCCGAAAAAACCTCACCGCGCATGTGCTGGTGGAGCGGTTGGCGCCCGACATGGGCCCCTGCCACGGGCCGGTGACCGCGCTGGACGAGGCGCTGGCCGCCCGCCTGAGCGCCGAGCGCCTGGCCACCAAACCCTTCACGCCCCTGCCGGTGCTGGGCGTGCCCGGCTGGTGGGCGGCCAATGCCGACCCGGCGTTTTACGCCGACACGGGGGTGTTCCGGCCACCGCGCCCACCCAAGCCCTCCCCGCCTGCCGCTTGAAAAGCCATGAAGCCAGCCCCAGATGTGGCCACAATGGGCGCGGCGTGTGGTGGTTGAAACTGTGGGCCGGAATCTTGGTCCCACGTCACCGCCATGTGTCTGCCTGAACCGAATGAATGCTTAGATAAAAACTGAATTTTGCTGGTTTATATTCAGCTTATTTCTCACTTTGGAGTGAAACGATGAAACGCATTGTCTTGTTTGTGTTGACCAACCTGGCCGTGATGGCCGTGTTGATGGTCACCGCCCGGTTGTTGGGGGTGGATCGCTTCCTCACGGCCAATGGCCTGAACATGACGGCGCTGGCCGGGTTCTCGCTGGTCATGGGTTTTGGCGGTGCCATCATTTCGCTGCTCATGAGCAAACCCATGGCCAAGTGGAGCGCGGGGGTGCAGATCATTGAGCAGCCGCAGAACGCCGACGAGGCCTGGATCGTGGAAACGGTGCGCCGCTTCGCCGACAAGGCTGGCATCGGCATGCCCGAGGTGGGCATTTTTGAGGGCGACCCCAACGCTTTTGCCACGGGCGCGTTCAAGAACAGCGCGCTGGTGGCCGTGTCCACGGGCCTGCTGCGCAACATGACCCGCGAGGAGGTGGAGGCCGTCATCGGCCACGAGGTGGCCCACATCGCCAACGGCGACATGGTCACCATGACGCTGATCCAGGGCGTGATGAACACCTTTGTGGTGTTCCTGAGCCGCGTGGTGGGGTATGCGGTGGACAGCTTCCTGCGCAAGGGCGACAGCGAAAGTTCTGGTCCTGGCATGGGCTACTACATCACCTCCATGGTGCTGGACCTGGTGCTGGGTTTTCTGGCGGGCATCATCGTGGCCTGGTTCAGCCGCCAGCGCGAATTCCGCGCCGATGCAGGTGCCGCGCAACTCATGGGTCGCAAGCAGCCCATGATCAATGCCTTGGCCCGCCTGGGTGGCTTGCACACCGCCGAGCTGCCCAAGAGCATGGCGGCCATGGGCATTGCCGGTGGCCTGGGCAAATTGTTCTCCACCCACCCGCCCATTGAAGAGCGCATTGCCGCTTTGCAGCAGGGTTGAAGACGCACACGCCAGCCCCCGCAGTGGGGTTGGCTGGTGCGCACCGGGGAGCACTCAGGGCAGGAATTCGCTGGGGTCTTTCCCGTGTTGCCGCACGCCACGGTCCCAGCGCCCGTCCCGGTCACGGTCCTGCACCACATTCACCTCACGCCGGTCGCGGAGCCCGTCGCGGTCACGCACGCCGTAGACGTGGCGCCCGCCACGGTCGCGGTCGTGGCGCCAGTGGTCGTTGTCCCGCTGGTTGGACCAGTTCAGGTGAATGCTGGCACTGGGGGGCACCACCACCGGGTAAGGCCGCACATACACCGGCGCAGGCCGTGCATAGACGGGTGCGGGGGCGATGTAGGTGGTTTCCTGCGTGTACACCGGCGGGGTCACGTAGGTCACGCTGGGTTGGACGTCCAGCGGGTAGTTGCCGGACTGGGGGCCAAAGTAGGTGGCCGGGGGGCCATAGGGTGGGTAGCCACTGGGTGGTGGGGCCACGGGGCTGACCTGCAGGCGCACCCACGGGCCGGGGTCCTGCGGCATTTGCACGGTGTAGGTTTTGCCCGCGTACTCGTAGGTCACGTTGTAGCCCACGGTCTGGTTTTCGTACACGGTCTGGGTGGTGCAGCGCTGCACCCACTGGGTTTGGGGTGGTCCGCCACCTTCGATGCTGTTGCCCAGCATGGCGCCACCCACAATGCCCAGCATGGTGGCCGCGGCGCGGCCGCTGCCACCACCAATCTGGTTGCCAATGGCACCCCCGGCCACACCGCCGAGCACGGCACCGGCCCCCGATTTCTGGCCGGGAACGGTCACCTGTTCGTTGGAGCACACCTGCCGCGGCACGGCGGTTTGCTGGATGACGGGCACGCTGCTGAGCACGCGCCCCATCTCGGGGTTGTTCTGGGCCTGGGCGCGCGGCACCCCAGCCACACCGGTCAGCAGGGCCACGCCGGTCAGCAGCGCCCAGCGGGCGGGGTTGGTCTTGGCGCGAGGGGCGGTCGTGGCCAAGTGGCGGGGAATGGGGCGGGGCAGCGGATGGGTCATGGGAGTTCTCCTGTGTCAGCTGGGAAGCATGCCACCGGCGTGTGAAGCTGGACTCACACGCGTGTAAGAGGTTGTAACGGCGCGAGCAGTTCCCGCGCCACGGCTTCGGCCACCTTGAGACCGTCCACCCCGGCCGACAGAATGCCGCCCGCATAGCCCGCCCCTTCGCCGGCAGGGTAGAGGCCGCGCACGTTGAGGCTCTGGAAATCGTCGCCCCGGGTGATGCGCAGCGGCGACGAGGTGCGGGTTTCCACGCCGGTGAGCACCGCGTCCGGCATGTCATAGCCTTTGATTTTCCGGCCAAACGCCGGCAAGGCCTCGCGCATGGCCTGCACCGCAAAATCGGGCAGCACCTGGGCCAGGTCCACCAGCTTCACACCGGGCTGGTAAGACGGCTCCACTGCGCCCAATTGGGTGGAGGGCTGGGCGGCCAGGAAGTCGCCCACGCGCTGGGCGGGCGCGTCGTAGGTGCCGCCGCCCACTTCGTAGGCCTTGCTTTCCAGCTGGCGCTGGAACACCACCCCGGCCAGCGGGTGGGTCTGGCCTTGTGCCACCAGGGTGCGGGCCTGGGCGGCGTAGCGGCTGCCATCGGTGTCGCCAAAGGCGGCCACCCAGGCGGCGGTGTCCTGCGGGTAATCGGTGGGGTCTATGCCCACCACCAAACCGGCGTTGGCGTTGCGCTCGTTGCGCGAGTACTGGCTCATGCCGTTGGTGACGACGCGGCCGGGTTCGCTGGTGGCGGCCACCACGGTGCCGCCCGGGCACATGCAAAAGCTGTACACCGCCCGGCCGTTGGCTGCGTGGTGCACCAGCTTGTAGTCGGCCGCGCCCAGCAGCGGATGCCCGGCGTGTTTGCCCCAGCGGGCGCGGTCAATGACACTTTGCGGGTGCTCAATGCGCACACCGATGGAGAAGGGCTTGGGCTCCATGTACACACCGCTGTCCCACAGCATGGCAAAGGTGTCGCGCGCGCTGTGGCCCAGGGCCAGCACGGCCGCAGGCGTGTGCAGCGTGGCGGTTTGGCCGGTGGCGATGTCGTGCACACGCACACCTGTGATGCGTTGTTTTTGAGAGCTAAAAACCTTTTCTGGTATTGCGCTGGGTGGTAAAAATGCCTGATTTCTTTGGTCGGGTGCGTTGTCACCGCTGCCGCGGGCGTCGGGCGCCAGTTCCACCCCCACCACACGCTGGCCAAAGCGGATCTCGCCGCCCAGGGCGATGATGGTTTCGCGCAGTGTTTCCACCACCTTCACCAGCTTGAAGGTGCCCACGTGGGGGTGGGCGGCGTACAGGATGTCGGGCGGTGCGCCCGCATCCACAAATTCCTGCATGACCTTGCGGCCCAGGTGGCGGGGGTCTTTGATCTGGCTGTAGAGCTTGCCGTCCGAAAACAGGCCTGCGCCGCCTTCGCCAAACTGCACGTTGCTCTCGGGGGTGAGGGTGTGCTTGCGCCACAGGCCCCAGGTGTCTTTGGTGCGCTGGCGCACGGGCTGGCCCCGTTCCAGCACGATGGGCCTCAGCCCCATTTGCGCCAGCGCCAGCGCCGCAAACAGGCCGCACGGCCCCAGGCCCACCACCACGGGGCGCTGCGCTGCAGCCGCGTCTGCTGGCCAGCCTGCGGGCGCAGTGATGGGGGGGTGCCACCGCATGTCGGGCGTGGGGCCAATGTGGGGGTGGTTGGCATGTCGGGCCAGCAGGGTGGCTTCCTGGTCGGGGTGGGCCAGCGCCACGTCCACGATGAACACGGCCAGCAGGTCGGCCTTGCGGGCATCGAAGCTGCGCTTGAAGACTTGCAGCTCGGCCAGCTCGGCGGGGGCAATGCCCAGGGTCTGGCTGGCCAGGGCGCGCAGCGCTGGCAGGGGGTGGATGCGGGCGGGGTCCAGCGCCTCTTCTCGGGTGGGCTGAGCGGCGTCCACGGCCAGCCGCCCGTCCACGGGCAAGGCAGACAGCGGCAGTTTGAGTTCGGTCAGTCGGATCATGGGGTACTCGCGGGCTTGTGGTCATCAAGCAAGGTGGTGGCAGTCAGTGGCAGACCGCGCTGCGATAATAGCGGCGTGAAGCGGGCCAGGCCGTCGCTGGTGCAATCCCGAAAGGGCGTGGCAACCGCCGAAAGGTGGATGCCACGGGTCGAAAGGCCGCACTGGAGGAACGTCCGGACTGCACAGGACAGCGCAGGAGGTAACACCTCTCCACCGACCAGCCGTGCGGGTTCGCCCACATGGCCCTAAGGTGAGGATCAGAGCAACAGAGACGAGCCGGTTCAGTCCGGGTGAAACGGGCAATCTCTGCGCGCAGCAATACCAAATAGGCCAGCCTGAAGCGGTGCGGTTCGCCGCGTTGCCGATTCCTTGTGGTTCCGCAAGGCGAGCTGGCGGGTAGGTAGCACCGAGCCGGGTGGGCGACCCCCGGCCCAGATGAATGACGGTCACGCGGTGGGCAACCACCGTGCACAAAATCCGGCGTATCGGCCCGCTTCACAACTTCTTTGTTGGCCTGCCCGCTGGCGCAGGCCTTGACCCCGCTCAGAACCGCTCGTACCCGAGCAAAAACCGCCATTGGCCCACGGGCAGGCTGGCCAGCGGCAGGCGGCCCACGCGCACGCGGTGCAGCGCTGTCAGTTCCAGACCGGCCTGTTCGCACAGCTGCACCACCTGGCCGGGGTGGTAGCCCTTGAGCGCCAACCGCAGGCGCGTGAACCCGGGCTGACTCTGGTTGATGCTGACGCGCGCCGGCAGCATGGCGCGCCCATCGACCACGGCGGAGGCGTTGAGCACCTTGAGGGCCTCGGGTCCCACCTCGCCACGCACCTGGGCCAGTGCTTCGTGCTCGGTGCCGATGGCGTCTTCCCGCAGCTTGCGGGCGATGCCGGGGTTTTGGCTCCACACCACCAGGCCGCTGGCCGCTGGCTCCAAGGGTGTGAGGCATTGCAGGCCGTTCAGGTGTTTTTTGAGCAGCGTGAGGCCGGAGCGGTCATTGGGCAGGTGGTTGGCTTCCGTCAGCAAGGCCAACATGGCCTGCGTGGTACAACCCACTGGTTTGTGGAGCAACAAAGTGGCGGGAGCCAAGCGCTGGGGGGCTTTTTCGCCATGAATTTCCACGGTGTCGTGGGGCTCCACCCTGGCCGGGGGGTCCTGGACCAGGATGCCGTTGACGCTGACGCGCCCACCTTCGATGAGTTGTTCGGCCTGGGCGCGGGAGCAGGCGGCCACGGCCATCACCCGTTTGGACAGGCGAACGGCAGTGGGTGAATCCGGGGCTGCAGGGGTGGGTGTGTTCATGTCAGTCCCAAGGCGGAGATGCGTTGCACGTGGGCCAGCAGCGAGCGTTCGGCCACGGGCCACAGGCGCTCGGGCACGTCCTGGTAGGCCAGCTTGACCCAGTCCTGCATGCTGCCATCGGGAAGGGCCTGCATGGCGGCCAGGACCTTGGCCTCCCGCTTGAGCCGGTGGGCCTTGAGTTCGGCAATGGCCTGGGGTGCGCGGCCCAGCACGTGGCCATGCGCGGGCAGGATGTGGGTGATGCCGTGTTCGGCGCAGGCCGCAGCCAGCGTGTCCAGCGAGTCCAAGTAGTCGGCCATGTTGCCGTCGGGCGGGTCGATGACGGTGGTGCTGCCGTTGAGGATGTGGTCGCCGCTGAACAGCAGACCGTCTTCCAGCAGCGCCAGGCACAGGTGGTTGGCGGCATGCCCCGGGGTGTGTATCACCTTCAATGTGTGGGTGTTTTTGGCTCCCGGCGCTTGGCTGGTCAGCCTTATTTGCTCTCCATTTTGTGTGTCGCGGTCGGGCACAAAATGGCTGCCGGGGCGGGCGGTGGCGGCGCTGGCCAGGCCCAGGATGGGCGGCGGCGCCTCCGCGGGCGCGCTGGTGCCACACAGTGCTTGCAGGCGCTTGGCCCCGGGCGAGTGGTCGGGGTGCGAATGGGTGCAGACAATGGCCTGAATGTGTCCGCCCGCCGCCCGCCACAGTCGCTCAATGTGTTCGGGGTCATCGGGGCCGGGGTCGATGACCACATGGCCGGTGGTGGGGTCGCCCACCAGGTAGCTGTTGGTGCCGGGACCGGTCATCACGCCGGGGTTGGGCGCGGTCAGGCGTTGAACGTTTTTCAGCAGGCTGACCGGGCGTCGGCTGTCCCAGTCCAGCGGGTGCAGCAGTTGGCCGTCGGGGCACACCAGCTCCAGCTCGCCAAAGGGCGGCTCATGCTCCATGTAGCGGGCTTCCTTGCCGCCCAGCAGCCCGGCGCG
>PNML01000110.1 GCA_013823635.1 Polaromonas sp.
GCGCGCAGCATTTGCTCCAGGTGCCAGGGGCCGGGGGTGCAGGTGGTGGCAAAGGTGCCGGTGGCAGGGCCGGTGCCGCCGCCCGTCATGGTGGTGATGCCGCTGGTCAGCGCCTCTTCAATTTGCTGCGGGCAAATGAAGTGGATGTGGCTGTCAAACCCCCCGGCGGTGACGATGCTGCCCTCGCAGCTGATGATTTCGGTGCCCGGCCCGATGACGATGTCCACACCCGGCTGGGTGTCGGGGTTGCCCGCTTTGCCAATGGCGACGATGCGGTGGTCTTTCAGTCCGATGTCGGCCTTGACAATGCCCCAGTGGTCGATGATGAGGGCGTTGGTCATGACCGTGTCCACCGCGCCACCGGTTTCGGGGCCGGTTCCGGTGCCATCGCGGGTGCGCTGGCTTTGCGCCATGCCGTCGCGGATGGTTTTGCCACCGCCAAACTTCACCTCTTCGCCATAGCCACCGGCGCGCAGGGTGAAGTCGGCCTCCACTTCAACGACCAGGCTGGTGTCGGCCAGGCGCAGGCGGTCGCCCACGGTGGGGCCGTAGATTTCGGCGTAGGCTTGTCTGGAGATGGTTGCCACAGGCTGCTCCGTTTGTTTTTGATGGCTGACAGTGCTTGTCAATCAAGCGCTGGATGCCAAAAATGCTTTAAATAATGGATGGGACGCTCACAGCGCACCCATCACCAGGCCGCGAAAACCGTGCACTTGCCGCCCACCCGCCAGGGGCACCAGCTCCACGGTGCGTTGCTGGCCGGGTTCAAAGCGCACGGCCAGTCCGCTGCCAATGTTCAGCCGCATGCCGTGGGCGGCGGCGCGGTCAAAGCCCAGGGCGGCGTTGGTCTCAGCAAAGTGGTAGTGCGAGCCCACCTGGATGGGGCGGTCGCCCGTGTTGGTCACCACCAGCGTGGTGATCGGTCGGCCGGGGTTGAGGGTGTGCTCGCCCGCGCCCACCAACAGTTCGCCGGGCGTCATGGCCGGCCTTTCCAGAACCACACGGCGGCCACCGCCACGCCGCCCACCAGCAGGCCCAGGGTATCGCTGGCGTGCCAGTGGCTGCCGGGCAGGCCGTGGCCGTCGTGCGCCCAGCTGCTGGCGCTGTGCAGCGCGGCCCAGCCCAGCGCCACGCTGGCCAGTGCCCGTGCGTGTGCCGCAGCCAGTGCCAGGGCGCGGCTGAGGTTTCGGGTGGGGGTCGGGGAGTTGGTGTCGGTCCGCATGGAGGTCTCCTGCTCGAAAGCGGTCAAAGGGTGGGCATTCTCATTCACACGATGGGCTGGTGCACGGTGACCAGCTTGGTGCCATCGGGGAAGGTGGCTTCCACCTGGATGTCGGGGATCATGTCGGCCACGCCGTCCATCACGTCGGCGCGGGTCAGCACCTCGCGCCCGGCGCTCATGAGCTGGGCCACGGTTTGGCCGTCGCGCGCACCTTCCAGCACGGCGGCGGTGATGAGGGCCACGGCCTCCGGGTAGTTCAGCTTCAGGCCACGGGCTTTGCGGCGCTCGGCCAGCAGGGCGGCGGTGAAGATGAGCAGCTTGTCTTTTTCCCGAGGGGTCAGTTCCATGTCGTTTCACTCATTGCTGGGGTCGTCAGCTCGGGGCGACCGGCGTTGCCGTTCGAGCCCGAGGGGTCAGTTCCATGTCGTTTCACTCATTGCTGGGGTCGTCAGCTCGGGGCGCCCGGCGTTGCCGTTCGAACCCGAGGGGTCAGTTCCATGTCGTTTCACTCATTGCTGGTGGTTCAGTGGTCAGATTTAGCAATTCACGTGCCACGGCAGCGGCTGCGCTCCCGGTTCGCCCCATTGCACCTGGGTGACACAGCGGTGGCCCATGGCCTTCCACAATGCCAGCCTTTGCCGACCTCCCCCACACCAGACACAGAAAGAGACACATGACCAAACCCTTTGACATCGTGGTGCACGGCGCCACCGGCTTCACTGGCCGCCTGGTGGTGGAATATTTGCTGAAACAGTACCCCGCTGGCCGCGGCCTGCGCTGGGCCATGGGCGGACGCAGCCTGGACAAGCTGGCGGCGGTGCGCGACGACGTGGGTGCCCCCGCCGACACCCCGCTGGTGGTGACCAACAGCGCCGACCCCGCCAGCCTGCAAGCCCTGATGGCCCAGACCCGCCTGGTGCTGACCACCGTGGGCCCGTACCAGTTGTACGGCAGCGAACTGGTGGCCGCCTGCGCCGCCGCCGGGGTGGACTACGTGGACCTGTGCGGCGAACCCGCCTGGATGCGCCACATGATCGACGCGCACCACGCCACGGCCCAGGCCAGCGGGGCGCGCATCGTGTTCTCGTGCGGGTTCGACTCCATCCCGTTCGATCTGGGCGTGCTCAAGCTGCAAAACGAGATGAAAGCCCGCTTCGGCCAGCCCGCCAACCGCGTGCGCGGCCGGGTGCGCAAGATGAAAGGCACTTTTTCGGGCGGCACGGCGGCCAGCCTCAAGGCCACCATGGCCGCTGCCGCCACCGACCCCGAGGTGCTCAACCTGCTGCGCAACCCGTTTTCGCTCACGCCCGGTTTTGAGGGGCCGCGCCAGCCATCGGGCGCCAAGCCCATGGTGGACGAGGTGCTGGGCCTGTGGGTGGCACCGTTCATCATGGCGGCCATCAACACCCGCAACATCCACCGCTCCAACCTGTTGATGCAGCACGCCTACGGTGCTGATTTGGTGTACGACGAAATGCTGGTGACCGGCGCCGGTGACAAGGGCGAGGCCATGGCCCATGCCGTGGCAGCCGACAAATCGCTGGGCTCGGACAACGGCCCCCAGCCCGGCGAAGGCCCCTCGCGGGCCGAGCGCGACGCCGGGTTTTACGACCTGCTGTTTGTGGGTGACACCGCACAAGGCCAGCGCCTGCGCGTGGGCGTGACCGGCGACCGCGACCCCGGCTACGGCTCTACCTCCAAAATGATTGCCGAGGCGGCGGTGTGCCTGCTGCAAGACGCCACCGCCACCCCTGGTGGCATCTGGACGCCCGCCGCTGCCATGGGCCAGCCACTGATGGCCCGTTTGCAGGCCCATGCGGGCCTCACGTTCGAGGTCGAGGCGGACTGAACGGAGTGCCACGCCTCGGTGACGCCGCCGTGGCATGGAAGCTGCACACCCCCGGGGTGTGAATGCCCCTGACCCTTTGCCACTGGCCGTTTCCCCGGCCACCGCCACCCCCGACCATCCCGCCACCGAGGCCCCTGCCGCCCCGGTGCAGCGCATCATCAAGGTGCGGCGCGACTACAACGCCTGGGTGGCCAGCGAAACCATGGAGGACTACGCGCTGCGCTTCACCCCGGCGCGGTTTCGGCGCTGGTCGGCGCTGCGGGTGGCCAACACGGCGTTTGGGGCTTCATCGTTCCTGATTCTGGAGGCCGTGGGCGCCACGCTGCTGGTGCAGTACGGTTTTGTGAACGCGTTTTGGGCCATCGTGACCACGGGGCTCATCATCGCGCTGGCGGGCCTGCCCATCAGCGTGTACGCCGCCCGCCACGGGGTGGACATGGACTTGCTCACCCGCGGCGCGGGGTTTGGCTACATCGGCTCCACCATCACCTCGCTCATTTACGCCAGCTTCACCTTCATCTTTTTTGCGCTGGAGGCCGCCGTCATGGCCTATGCGCTGGAGCTGGCCTTTGGCATTCCCCCGGCCTGGGGCTACCTGGTGTGTGCCGTGGTGGTGCTGCCGTTGGTCACGCACGGCGTGTCGACCATCAGCCGCCTGCAGGTGTGGACACAACCCCTGTGGCTGGCCATGCTGGTGGTGCCCTATGTGGCGGTGTGGGTGCACGAACCCGGTGCATTCACAGGGGTCATGCACTATGGTGGTGAATCTGGTTTGGGTGTGGACTTCAACGTGCTTTATTTTGGTGCAGCACTGACCGTGGGCATTGCCCTCATCACCCAAATGGGGGAGCAGGCGGACTATTTGCGCTTCATGCCCGCCCCCGGTGTTGGCCTGTCACGCCCCAAATGGTGGCTGGCCGTGGTGCTGGGAGGCCCGGGCTGGGTGCTGCTGGGCGTGCTCAAAATGCTGGGCGGCGCGGTGCTGGCCTACCTGGCCATCACCCACATGGTGCCGGTGGAGCGCGCGGTGGACCCCAACCAGATGTACCTGGCCGCCTACGAGTACGTGTTTGGCCATTACGGCTGGGCGGTGGCCGCCACGGCGCTGTTTGTGGTGGTGAGCCAGCTCAAGATCAACGTCACCAACGCCTACGCGGGTTCGCTGGCGTGGAGCAATTTTTTCTCGCGCCTGACGCACAGCCACCCGGGGCGGGTGGTGTGGGTGGTGTTCAACACGCTCATCGCGTTCATGCTGATGGAGATGAATGTGTTCCAGGCGCTGGGGCAGGTGCTGGGGCTGTACTCCAACATCGCCATTGCCTGGATCATGGCGGTGGTGGCCGACCTGGTCATCAACAAGCCGCTGGGCTTGTCCCCCAAAGGCATCGAATTCAAACGGGCGCATTTGTACGACATCAACCCCGTGGGCGTGGGCGCCATGGGCGTGGCGTCGGTGTTGTCTTTTGTGGCGCATGTGGGTCTGCTGGGGCCGCTGGCCCAGGCCTTCTCGGCGCTGATTGCGCTGGTCACGGCGCTGGTGGTGTCGCCGCTGCTGGCCTGGCTCACCGGCGGGCGCTACTACATTGCACGACAGTCCGAGACCCCCACGTTCGCGCCTGAAACCGGGGTTCACCTGGGCCAGCGGCTGCAACGCTGCGTGATTTGCGAAAGGGAGTACGAAGGACCTGACATGGCGCATTGCCCCGCCTATCAGGGGGCCATCTGTTCGTTGTGCTGCACGCTGGATGCGCGCTGTGGCGACCTGTGCAAGCCCCAGGCGCGTCTGGCGGTGCAGTGGTCGGCGGTGCTGCGGCGCATGCTGCCCCGGCGCATGTGGCCCTACCTGGACGCGGGCCTGGCCCACTACATCCTGCTCATGGCCGTCATGGCGCCGCTGCTGGGGGCCCTGCTGGGCCTGCTGTACCGCCAGGAGGTGCGCGGCTTCGCCCAGGTGTATGCCGCGCTGTTGCTGGTGCTGGGCCTGGTGGCCTGGTGGCTGGTGCTGGCGCACCAGAGCCGCGAGGTGGCGCAGCAAGAGTCCAACCGCCAGACGGAGTTGTTGATGCAGGAAATCGCCTCGCACCGCCGCACCGACGAGCAGCTGCAGCAAGCCCGCGAGGTGGCCGAGCGTGCGCGTGAGGTGGCCGAGCAGGCCCGCCTGGCGGCCGACCAGGCCAACCAGGCCAAGACGCGTTACATCAGCACCATCAGCCACGAGCTGCGCACGCCGCTCAACAGCATCCTGGGTTATGCCCAGATGCTGCACGAGGAAGCACGCGACAGCACCGACGTGGCGCCACACCGGGCACAAGCGGTCAAGGTCATTCACCGGGGTGGGGAGCACCTGCTGTCGCTGATTGAGGGCACGCTGGACATTGCCCGCATCGAGTCGGGCAAGCTCACGCTCGACACCCGGCCCATGGCATTGGCCGACGGGCTGCAGGAAATGGCCAGCCTGTTTGAGCTGCAGGCCCGCGCCAAGGGGCTGGATTTTGTGTTCGAGGCCAGCACCAAGCTGCCTGCCACCGTGCGCGCCGACGAAAAGCGGGTGCGCCAGATCCTCATCAACCTGCTGGGCAACGCCGTCAAATTCACCCAGCGTGGGCAGGTGCGCTTGCGCGTGGCCTACGCCCGTGAAATGGCGCATTTCGAGGTGGTGGACTCCGGGCCCGGCATGTCGACACAGGAAGTGGAGCGTGTGTTCGAACCCTTTGCCCGGGGCAGCACGGCGGCGGGCCAGGCCCAGGGCACCGGCCTGGGACTGACCATCGCCAAGATGTTGACCGACCTCATGGGCGGCGAACTCACCGTGACCAGCCTGCCGGGTGAGGGCACCACCTTCAAAGTGCGGTTGTTCCTGCCCGAGGTGCACGAAGACAGCTGGGGCCGCACGGCCCACACGCCCGCTGGGCGGCCCAAGGCACCCCGCACCGGCTACCTGGGGCCGCGTGTGCCGGTGCTGGTGGTGGACAACGAAGAGTCCGACCGCGAGCTGCTGCAGCGCTGGCTGAGCCCCCTGGGCTTTGAGGTGATGCTGGCTACCAGCGGCCACGACGCCCTGCGGGTGCTCGCCAACGGCTACCGGCCCCGCGCGGTGTTCATGGACCTGGCCATGCCCGGCATCGACGGCTGGGAAACGCTGCGCCGCATGGCGGCACAAGGCCTGCGCGGGCCCGGTGGCGGCATGGCCTGTGCCATCGTCTCGGCCAACGCGTTTGACCAGACGCTGGACAACGACGTGGGCATCACCCCGGCCGATTTTTTCGTCAAACCCGTGCGCCGCGACGACCTGCTGGACTGGCTGGGTCGCCAGCTCGGCTTGCAATGGGTGCACGGTGAGCCCACCGGGTCGGCCGCCACACCGGCCCTGACCCCGCCCAGCGCAGAGGTGCCCGCGCAGCCCACCCCGGTGGTGTCACCCGCGCTGGCGTTTGTGCTGCCCGAAGCCACCCGCCAGGCCTTGCTGAACAGCCTGCGCCTGGGCCATGTGCGCGGGGTGGAACAGCACCTGGCCCAACTGGCACAGGCCCAACCCGCCAGCGCCGCGCTGGTGGCGCAGGCACGCGACATGCTGCGCGACTACCAGCTTGATGCCTTGGAGCGCTGGTTGACCCAGCTGTCCCCGGCTGCTTCCGAGCACCCCCATGGATTGGATACCAATGAGTGACCTTGCCGACCCCGACCGCACCACCACCGTGGTGCTCATCGTGGACGATGTGCCTGACAATGTGGCCATGCTGCACGATGCCCTGGACGACGCGGGCTACACCGTGCTGGTGGCCCTGGACGGCGAAAGCGCGCTGCGCCGCGCCCGCCAGGCCATGCCGGACGTGGTGCTGCTCGACGCCGTCATGCCGGGCATGGACGGCTTTGAGGTGGCCCGCCGCCTGAAGGCAGACCCCGCCACCGCCGCCATCCCCATCCTGTTCATGACCGGCCTGACCGACACCGAGCACCTGGAGGCCGCGCTGGCCGCCGGTGGGGTGGACTATGTGACCAAACCCGTCAAGCCGCGCGAGGTCATGGCCCGCATGGGGGTGCACATCCACACCGCGCAAAAGGCGCGTCAGGGCGCGCTGGAGCGCCACCAGGCGCGCAATGCGCTGGACGCATTTGGCTACGCCACCATCACCGTGCGCACCACCGACGGGCGGCTGCTGTGGGAAACCCCGCTGGCGCGCGAACTGCTGCAGCGCTACTGCGGCACGCAGGCCCCCATCACCCCGGAGCCGGTGTTGCAGTGGCTGGACCGGGTGGCCTCACACCATGCCCAAGGCAGCTGGCAAGGGGTGGAGCCCCCGCGCCTGACGCTGACGCAGGGCCCGCGCCGCCTCAATTTCCGGTTGCACCAGCAGCTGGGCGAGGGTGAGGGGGATGGCGACTGGCTCATCGTCATGCAAGAGAGCAACGACACCAGCGTGATCGAGGCGCTGGTGCAGGCCTTTGGCCTGACCGCCCGCGAGGCCGAGGTGCTGTATTGGGTGGTGCAGGGCAAGATCAACCGCGACATTGCCGACATCGTCGGCGCCAGCCCCGCCACCGTGAAGAAGCACCTGGAGCGCATCCTGCCCAAGCTGGGGGTGGAAACCCGCACCGCCGCGGCGGCCATGGCCATCAACCGGGTGCGTGGCCTGCAGCCAAGTGCCTGATTGATGGCAAAAATGGTATCTGACGCTTTTCTGTATTCAATTGTTTGCTATTGAATCAGATGGCGTCTGGCTCTTCATCGGGGCTGGGTTCAGCGGCGTCGGGTGGGGCCGCATCGGCGGTCTGCGGGGCGGCGTTGGCGGCCGCATCGGCGCGCGCCTTGGCGCGGGCCAGGGTGACACCGGCCTCAATGGGGTGCATCCCGTAGGCATCGGCAAAGTCGTTCACACTTTGGCCGCTGGCGGTGAAGGCGCGCAGCAGTGCCTCATCGCGGGCCAGGCGGCTGTCGAGCTCGGCCATGGCGGCGTCCAGGATCTCGTTGGCGGCTTCGTCTTTGCTGCGCACCAGGGCCGCATAGTCGGTGGGGGACAGGGCTGACTCTTCCGCCGCCTTCAGGATGTGGGCGTACACCTTCTGGCGCACGTCCTCGCCCGTGCGGGCATGGCGGCGGCGGAACGACTCCAGCAGCGCGTGGTAGCGGTGCTCGGGGGCCACCACTTCCACCGGCTGGCCTTGCAGGTCGTGGCGCTGTTGGCCAGATGCCATGACCACCAGGTAGCGGGTGGATCGGGTGTGCAGACCCAATGCGGTTTTCAGGGCCTCTTTCTCGAACACGCCCGGGTGGGCCGCCATCAGGTCGTGAAAAATGCCGCGCTTCAGGGGCAGGGGCTTGTCGCCAAACAGCGTGGGCTCCAGCTCGGCCAGCTGGGTCAGCACCGGGTGGGAAGGGCCTTTGGGCAATTTGGGTTCCTGTGCCCGCTTGGCACCGCCGCGTGCGCCTTGGCGTGGTCCGCCATGGCGAGCTGCGCCGCGGCGGCCCCCACGGGGGGCGGGGCGGTCTGTGCGGTCGGCCACGTCGCTGGCGGGTGCCTGGGCATCGGTGGGGGCCGTCTGGTGGGCCAGGGCGGCGGCGTGGGGTTCGGCGTGTTGAGGGGCTGTGTCGCTCATGGATCTGCTGGGCACTGAGGGCCGTGGAAATAAAAAGCCAAACCGCCGATCATGCCAGCCTTGGCCAGCGACGTGAAATGGCGGTGGGTGTGATGCGGTCGATTCGGGTGCGTCAGTCGCTGTCGTCCAGCAGGACCAGCAGCTGAACCGTCAAGGTCTGCCGGGTGAGGTGCAGGGCGGGGAGCATGGCCTTCGCCGCCTCGTATTCACCGTGAGCCCGCAGATCTACCATGGCCTGTGCTTTCAGGTGGATGTCCTGGTGCAGCGCATCCACCACGGCATAGCCCGCCTGCGAGCCATGGCGCACACGCCCCTGTCGGTGCAGCCAGCGACCAAACTGGCAGGTGGTGGGGTCCAACTCTGGCGGCGCCGGGGCCAGTCCGTCCAGGTGGGCTTCCAAGGTGGCCACCCACGCCCGCATTTCG
>PNML01000111.1 GCA_013823635.1 Polaromonas sp.
GGTGTACTGCGTGAGCATCGCGCTGGCCGTCAAGGGCAAGCTGGAGCAGGCCGTCATTTACGACCCCAGCCGCAACGACCTGTTTTGCGCCACCAAAGGCCGTGGCGCCTACCTGAACGAGCGCCGCATCCGCGTGGCCAAGCGCACCCACCTGCGCGACACGCTGCTGAGCACGGGCTTTCCGTTCCGCCCAGGCGACGAAATGAAGCCTTTCCTGGCCATGCTGGGCGACGTGATGCCGCGCTGCGCCGGTGTGCGCCGCCCCGGCTCTGCCGCCCTGGACCTGGCCTACGTGGCCGCCGGTTTTTCGGACGGTTTCTTTGAAAAAGGCCTGTCGCCCTGGGACATGGCCGCTGGCGCGCTGCTGGTGACCGAGGCGGGCGGCCTGGTGGGCAACTTCACCGGCGAGTCCGACTTTTTGCACCAGGGCGAATGCCTGGCGGCCAACCCCAAAATTTACGGCCAGCTGGTGAACGTCATCGGCAAATACAGCAAGTTCGCCAGCGCGGGCGACAAGGCGGCGGTGCGCCAGTCGCTGCAGGCCGCACCTGCGGCCCCGGCCAGTACCGAGTCGGACGACACCCCACCGGCCTCAACCGGGGCGACAGAAGACGCGCCCTTTTAACCCTCGCTGGTCGCTGGCTTGCCCAGCGTGAACCAGAAGGTGGCCCCCAGCCCGGGTTCGGAGTGTGCCCACACCCGCCCGCCGTGGCGCTGCACAATGCGCGCAACCACCGCCAGCCCCACGCCCGAGCCCTCGAAATCGGCCGGGGCGTGCAGGCGCTGGAACAGGCCAAACAGCTTGTCGGCGTTGGCCATGTCAAAACCCACGCCGTTGTCGCGCACAAACCAGGCGACCTCGGCGTCCGACCACCCCACCGTGATGCGGGGCACGGTCGGCGCTGGGACATTGGCCGAGTACTTCAGGGCGTTGTCCAGCAAATTGAACACCAGGTGGCGCAGCAGCGTGGCATCGCCGTGGGCCTGCGGCATGGGTTGCACCGTCACCTCGGTGCGCGGGAAGGACGACGCCAGCGAGCGCACCGCCTCGTGCACCAGGGCGGCCAGGTCCACCGCCACGGGGGTGATGTCGGCGCGCACCACCTTGAACAGCTCCAGCAGGTCGGTGATCATGCTGCCCATGCGCCGCGAAGCCTCGGTGATGCGGTCGAACATGTCGCGCCCGTCGGGGCTCAGGCGATCGGCCTCTTCGTTGGCAATGAGGGCGGCAAAGCCATTCACCGCCCGCAGCGGGCCGCGCAGGTCGTGGGCGATGGAGTAGGACAGCGCCTCGATGTCGTGCATGGAGCGCTCCAGCTCGGCGGTGCGCTGGGCCACCCGTTGCTCCAGCGTTTCGTTCAGGCGCATCACCTCCTCGCGGCTTTCCCTCGCGGCATCCAGTGCCTCCACGTAGGACGTCACGTCCGAGAACGTGCGCACAAATCCGCCCCCTGGCAACAGGTTGGACTTGACCTCCAACATGCGTCCTTGGCGTGTGCGGCGCACATAACTGCGTGGCACGGCATCGTCGACCGCCACCGCGCCTGCGGCCAGGTAGGCACGGGCATGGGGCGCCACCAAATCCCCGTTGTCGCCAAAGTCACCACGCCAGGCCTGCCAGCGCACCATGTCGCTGAGCAGGGGCTGGTCGGCCAGCATGTGGGGAGGAACGTCCAGCATGAGGCAGATTTGCGGGTTGTGGGCACGAATCCGGCCGTCCGGCCCCACCACCATCAGCCCCTGCCCCATGGCCGCCAACGTGGTCTCCAGCGTCTGCGTGCGCTCTTTGAGCAACTCCGAAGCCACCCGCAACGCTTCCTCGGCCTGCTTGCTGGCCGAAATGTCGATGATGGTGCCGGACATGACCTGCCCCGCACCGTCCGCTGCCCGCTGGTTGATGCGACCGCGGGCCAGCACCCACAGCCACCGCCCGTCGGCATGGCGAAGCCGGTACTGACATTCGTAGTGGGGCAGGTCGCCATGCAGGTGCAGCTGGGCCGCCTGGACCTCGCGCGCCTCGTCCTCCGGGTGCAGCAGCAGGGTGTGCAGGGCGTTGCGGTGCCCAGGCAGCGTCGACGTGTCGTATCCCAGGAGGGCCGCAAAGCGCTCATTCACCCGCAGTGCGTCGGAGTTGAGTTGCCACTCCCACGTGCCAGCGCCCGTGCCATCCAGAATGGCCTCCAGCCGAGCGTGCGCACTGGCCAGCGCCTGCTGGCTGTTCACCAAATGCGTGACGTCGGTGTAGGTGCGCACCAGGGTGCCGTCGGGCAGGGGGTGATACACGATGTCCAGCCACCGGCCATCGGGTGTCTGACGCTGGTACCGGGACGAACGCTCAACCCTGAACCGCAGATCCCCCAAATGCGCACGCACCGTGGGGTCGGTGATGCGCTCCAGGTTGGGGCCAAAGTCACCCCGGCGGGTCAGCAGCGCCACCACCTCACTCTCCAGCGGTTGTTGGGCGAGCCAATCAAAGTCCAGGTTGAGCAATCGGGCCGCTTGCTGGTTGAACAACACCACCCGGCCCTCGGGATTGACCATGGCAATGCCCTGGTCAATGCTGTTGAGGGTGGTCTCCAGCATGGTGCGCACATCCCGGCTGAGCTGCGCCTGCCGCCTGGCCTCCACGAGTTGGGCAATCGCGTCGAGCAGGGGCTGCAAAAACGTGATGTCGGCCTGGCCGTAGCCTCCCGGACGGTTGGCCAAGCCAACCATGGCCAGCTGTTTGCCGCCCTGCCCCACGGGTATGCCCAGGAAAGACTTCAGCTGCACATGGCCCTGCGGCACGCCGTGTGCCCTGGGGTCGGTGTGGGGCTGGTTGCTGATGACGGGCTCGCCGGTGCGCAGCACCTCACCGAACAGGGTGTTGGGGTTGCGAAACACCATGCCATCGCCCTGGGCCTGGGCATATCGGCGGCGCGACGCCTCATCCCACGCCAGGTTGGAAATGGCATGGACACTCAGCCACGGCTGATCCGGGGCGTCGTAAAACACCTCGCCCACAAAGCCATAGGCGCTCTCGGTGAGCGCCAGCAATTCGGTCAACAGCAACTCAAACGCCTGCCGGTTGTGTGCCGTGCGGATGAAACTGCTCTGCGCACGGCTGATGGCGGTCAGCAGGCGGTGTTGGCGGTCCACCTGGCGCGCCATGTCGCAATGGCGCAAGGCCGACCGCAGCTGCGCCATGACCAGGGGAGCGAAGCCGGGGTTGAGGTCCTCAAAAATGTAGTCGGCCACCCCCTGGTCCAACGCCCGGGCCACCGCCTCTTCCTCACCTCGGGCAATGGTGAGGATGACGGGCAGCTGGCCCGCTGCGGCCAGCACATCCATGGCCGTGCCATCCGGCAGGCTGTGGTGGGCCAGCACCACATTCACCGCCTCGCGCTTCAAGGCCAGCACCGCCTGGGCACAGCTGCTCACATGGACCAGGCGCCAATCCAGTCCGTCCTGCCGAATGACCGCCCGAATGCGCTCTGTCGCATCCGTCCGCCCCCCGACCTTCAGAATGACCACCATGCCAATGCCCCATCTGTGTGACGGAACATGATAGAACACAGGGCTTGGCCCCAAGCCCGCCCAGCCCCCACACCCGTGACCTCCCGCCCGCACTGGGCAGCCCCATGACCTCCAGCGCCGCATCCACCCCAGCCACCCCTGTCCCGCAGCCGCCGAACAGCGGCATGGCCCCATCCACCCAAGCCCCCACCGCCGCCGAACTGCAGGCCCAGGGCCATACCCCCATGATGGCGCAGTACCTCGCCATCAAGGCAGCGTTCCCGGCCACGCTGGTGTTCTACCGCATGGGCGACTTTTACGAGATGTTCTGGGCCGACGCCGAAAAGGCCGCCCGCCTGCTCGACATCACGCTGACCACGCGCGGCCAGTCCGCGGGGCAACCGGTGGTGATGGCGGGTGTGCCCTTCCATTCGGTGGAGACCTACCTGGGCCGCCTGCTCAAACTGGGCGAATCGGTGGCCATTTGTGAACAGGTGGGCGAAGTCACCGGCAAAGGCCCGGTGGAGCGCCAGGTGGTGCGGGTGGTGACCCCTGGCACCGTGACCGATGCCGAACTGCTGAACGACAAAACCGAAAGCGTGCTGCTGGCGGTGCACCCCGGGCCCCGCCAAACCCTGGGCCTGGCCTGGATGAGCCTGACCCAGGGCACGGTGCACCTGGCCGAGTGCAGCGCGCTGGCGGGCTCCGGTCAGGGTGGGGACGACGAGTTGCAGGCCTGGGTGGCCCGCCTCGCCCCCACCGAGCTGCTGTACGGGGCCGACGTGAGCCCGGCCTTCGAGCAGCGCCTGCACGCCCTGCCCCGGCTGCTGGCCGGGTCGGGCATCCGGCTGAGCCTGACCCCTCGGCCCGCCTGGCAATTCGACGCCCAGCTGGGCCGCCAAAAGCTGCTGGCACAGCTGCAGGCCGCCAGCCTGAACGCCTGGGACGCCGAGGATCTGCCCCGCGCCCACGCCGCCGCCAGCGCCCTGCTGGACTTTGCCGAGCACACCCAGGGCCGCGCACTCGCCCACGCCACCCAGCTGCGGGTGGCCAGGCCCAACACCCTCATTGACCTGCCCGCCAGCACCCGGCGCAACCTCGAACTGACGCACACCCTGCGCGGCGACACCGCGCCCACCCTGTTCAGCCTGCTGGACACGGCACAGACCGGCATGGGCAGCCGTTGCCTGAAAAGCTGGCTGCTGGAGCCGGAGCGCGACCGCTCCGCCGCCACCCAACGGCTGGCCGCCATCGCCTGGCTGCAGGCGTGGCACAACGGCCAGGGGCTGGAAAGCCTGCGCCAGGCCCTGCGCGCCTGCGCCGACGCCGAACGCATTGCAGCACGCGTGGCCTTGCGCCAGGTGCGCCCGCGTGAGTTGGTGGCCCTCGGTCAGACCTTGCACAAAAGTCATCAAATTTCGCAGCTGATACATCAATACCATCAAACGCTGAGTGCAAATATTTCCATAAAAATAGGCGCCACGCCGCCCACCCCCACCGGGTGGCCCGCGTTGCTGGCCCAGGTGGCGCAGCACCTGCTGCCCCCGTCGGGCTGTGCGGAGTTGCTGCAACGCGCCGTGGCCCCCGAGCCCGCCGCCCTGGTGCGCGACGGCGGCGTCATCGCCCACGGTTTTGACGCCGAGCTGGACGAGCTGCGCGCCATCCAGGGCAACTGCGACGGCTTTTTGCTCGACCTGGAAACCCGCGAGCGTGCCCGCACCGGCATCGCCAATTTGCGCGTGCAGTTCAACAAGGTGCACGGTTTTTTCATCGAGGTCACGCAGGGGCAGGTTGACAAGGTGCCCGACGACTACCGCCGCCGCCAGACGCTGAAAAACGCCGAGCGCTTCATCACCCCGGAACTGAAGGCCTTTGAAGACAAGGCCCTGAGCGCCCAGGAGCGCGCCCTGGCCCGCGAGAAGTGGCTGTACGAACAGCTGCTGGACCAGTTGCAGGCCCATGTGCCCGCCCTGGGCCAACTGGCGCGTGCCCTGGCCGCGCTCGACGCGCTGGGTGCGCTGGCCGAACGCTCGCTCACGCTCAACTGGTGCGCCCCCGAGTTCATGCCCCAGCCGGGCATCGAAATCCGCGCCGGGCGCCACCCGGTGGTGGAGGCGCGCCTGGCCGAGGGCAGCGCGGGCGCGTTCATTCCCAACGACACGCTGATGGGCCCCAAGGCCCGCATGCAAATCATCACCGGTCCCAACATGGGCGGCAAAAGCACCTACATGCGCCAGGTGGCCGTCATTGCGCTGCTGGCCAGCATGGGCAGCCATGTGCCCGCACAAAGCTGCCGCCTGGGGCCGCTGGATGCCATCCACACCCGCATTGGCGCGGCCGACGACCTGGCCAACGCGCAGTCCACCTTCATGCTGGAAATGACCGAGGCGGCGCAGATATTGCACAGCGCCACACCGCACAGCCTGGTGCTGATGGACGAAATTGGCCGGGGCACCAGCACCTTCGACGGCCTGGCCCTGGCCGGCAGCATTGCCCGCCACCTGCACGACAAGGTGCAGGCCCTCACCCTGTTTGCCACCCATTACTTTGAACTGACCGAATTCCCGGCCACCCACCACGCGGCGCACAACGTGCACGTGAGCGCCGCTGAAAACGGGGCCGACATCGTGTTTTTGCACCAGATCGAGCCCGGACCGGCCAGCCGCAGCTACGGCCTGCAGGTGGCCAGGCTGGCCGGGGTGCCCGGCACCGTGGTCAACCACGCCCGCCACGCGCTGGCCGCCCTGGAGGCCCAGAGCGCCAGCCACCAGCAGCAGGTGGACCTGTTTGCCCCCCCACCGGCCAGCGCCACCCCCGAACCCAGCGCCGTGGAGGCCGAAGTGGCCCGACTGGACCCCGATGCCCTGAGCCCCCGCGAGGCGCTGGAGTGGGTGTACCGGCTCAAAAAACTGGCCAGCACCGCCAGCAACGCGTGATCGACAGCCCCGGGGCACCGATTCCCCTACACTTTGCGGCTTTTCCGACCTCTGCCACCCGCCCCACCACCGCTGTTCAAAACGCGTTTCCCCATGACTTATTGCGTCGCCGTCAAACTCAACGCCGGGCTGGTTTTCCTGTCCGACTCCCGAACCAACGCCGGGTTGGACCAGATCAGCACCTTTCGCAAAATGATCGTGTACGAAAAGCCGGGCGACCGCTTCATGTGCCTGCTGTCGGCGGGCAACCTCAGCATTTCGCAATCGGTGCGCGAAATTCTGCAGGTCGAAAAACTGGCCAATGGCGATGAAGAGCCCCTCACCATCTGGAACGCCACCAGCATGTTCGACGCCGCGCGTGTGCTGGGCTCGGCCGTGCGCCACGTGCACCAGCGTGACGGCGCCGCCCTGAAGGCGGCGGGTGTCGATTTCAACGTGTCCATGATCTTCGGCGGGCAAATCAAGGGCGAGGGCATGCGCCTGTTCCAGGTGTATTCGGCCGGCAACTTCATCGAGGCCACCAACGAGACCCCCTTTTTCCAAGTGGGCGAGAGCAAATACGGCAAGCCCGTGCTGGACCGCGTCATCACGCCCGCCACCCCGCTGGACGAGGCGGCCAAGTGTGTGCTGGTGAGCATGGACTCCACGCTCAAGTCCAACCTGTCGGTGGGCCTGCCGCTGGACATGGCGCTGTACGAGGTCAACGCCCTGCAGAGCGACAAGATCACCTGCATCGACAACGACAACCCCTACTTCCACATGCTGCACGCCACCTGGGGGCAGAAGCTGCGCGAGGTGTTCGACAGCATCGAAGACCCCACCTGGGACGGCAGCCCCACCGATGTGCCGCTGATGTGCCACAGCGCCCGCAGCCTGCCCCTGAAAAAAATTGGCAACGAACAGGAAAAGCTGATTTGAAACCCCTGGTCATTTTCAGCCACGGCAACAGTTTTCCCGGGGGCACTTACCGCCAGGTTCACGAAGGCCTGCGCCAGCAGGGCATGGAGGTGGTGGTGCTGGACCGTTTTGGCCACGACCCACGCTACCCCGTGACCAGCAACTGGCCACACCTGGTGCAACAGTTGGCCGATTTGGTCGAGCAGACCATGCACACCCACAGCGGACCGGTCTACCTGCTGGGCCACTCGCTGGGCGGGTTTGTGAGCCTGATGTGCGCCAGCCGCTTCCCCAACCTGGGGGGGCGTGGGGTGAATGGCGTCGTCATGCTGGACTCACCCGTGCTGGGTGGCTGGAAAGCCAAGGCCCTGGCCGTGGCCAAGCACACCCAGGTGGTGGGCGCACTCTCTCCCGGCAAGGTCAGCCAGAAGCGCCGCCACCAGTGGCCCGACGAGGCAGCGGCCCGGGCGCACTTTGCCAGCAAGCGCGCGTTCCAGCTGTGGGCACCGCAGGTGCTGGACGACTACATCGCCCACGGCACCGAAGACGTGGCACTGCCCCAGGGTGGCACCCACCGCGCCCTGCGCTTTGACCGCGATGTGGAAACCGCCATCTACAACACCCTGCCCCACAACCTGGACCGCCAGTTGCGCCAGCACCCGCTGACCTGCCCGGTGGCCTTCATCGGCGGCACGCAGTCCAGCGAAATGAGGCAGGTGGGCATGGCCATGACCCACAAAGTGGTGCAGCCCGTCCAGCACCCGGAGCGCCTGCGCATGGTGGAAGGCACCCACCTGTTCCCCATGGAAAAGCCCGAGGAAACGGCCCGCCTGGTGGGCGAGGTGCTGAGGGCGTTCTGACCGCTCAGCCTGCGGCAGCGGGGGCAGGGGGAACAGCGGCACCAGCTTCGGTCGAGCCGGGTGGTGGGTCTGGCTCGTTGGGCGTCAGTGCGCGGGGGTCCATTTGCAGCACCGCCTGCGAACCGCTGCCCATCAGCACAAAGTCGGCCTTGTCTTCGGTGGGGATGGGGGCCGCCACCCGGATGCGCTTGAGGGTGTACAGCACCAGGGCCACCAACACGGCGGCAAAAAACAGCATGAGGCTGGCAGCCCCCAGGCCGTCCATCATCACCCCCGCCAGCGTGGGCCCCAGGGCAGAGCCCGCGCCGTGCACCAGCAGCAGGCCACCGGTGAATTCCAACAGGCGGGTGGAGTCGATCACGTCATTCACGTGGGCCACCGCCAGGCCATAGATGGCAAAGATCATGCCACCATAACCCAGCCCAAGCAGCACCAGCGACGACGGCCACAGGCCCGACGCAAAGTAAGCCGCCACCGCCAGGCCCGCCGCCACGGTGCTGACCCAGGCCAGCACCACCCGGCGGTCGTGGGTGTCGGAATAGTGTCCCACCGGCCACTGGAACAATGCCCCGCCCAAAATGGTGGCGGCCATGAAGGAGGCCACGCCCGAGTCGTCCAGACCCACACCCTGGGCAAACGCGGCGCCCATGCCAAAAAACGCCCCGCTGAGCACACCCGACGCAAACACACTGGCCACGCCCAGCGGCGAGGCGTCGTACAGGTTGCGCAGGCTCAGGCGCGGGGCAGGCACGGGGTCAGGCTCGTCCACCGCCGTCAGGGTGATGGGTATGAGCGCCAGCGAAAACATGACCGACACCATGGCAAAGGGCACAAAGCCCAGGCGGTCGCCCACCAGAATCAGCCACTGGCCCAGGGCCAGCGCCACAAAGTTGAC
>PNML01000112.1 GCA_013823635.1 Polaromonas sp.
GGACTTGGTGGTGAAGGGGAATTTCGCGATGTCGGCCAGGGTCTTCAGGTCGGACGGGTGCACGCCCTGGGCATCGAACTTGGCGCGGTAGTGCGGCACGTTGTCGTAGGCGTGCTGCAGGCTCCACTTCAGGCGCTGCAGTTGCAGGGCGGCAATTTCGTCGCGGCTGGCGGTTTCTATCGGGTCGAGGTCGCCGGGGGCGGGTTGTTTCACGGGCATGGGTTGGTCTCCTACGGGTGTTTTGGGTGTGGCAGGTGGCTCAGGCGGAGGTGGATCGGGTCGCCGCCAGACCGGCGATGACCTCGCCGTCGATGCGGTAACTCTTGCCCCGGAACAGCGCCACCGTTTTGCCGCCCACCACGCGCACGGTGATGTCGTACACCCCTGTGCGGCCCGAGCGCGAGCGCTCAATGGCTTCGGCCTCCAGCACATCGCCTTCGCGGGCCGGGGCCAGAAAGTCGATGGCGCAGGCCGAGGCCACGGTGTTGCGGTTGTGGCTGTTGCACGAATAGGCGAACGCGCTGTCGGCCAAGGTGAACATGAAGCCCCCGTGGCAAATGCCGTGGCCGTTGACCATGTCGGCGCGCACCGGCATGGTCACGGTGGCGCTGCCCGGGCCAATGGCGGTGATGACCATGCCCAGCGCCTGGGTGGCGTTGTCGCGTGACCACATGGCCTGTGCCACGGCCTCGGCCAGCGCTTGCGGGTCGGTGGGCGCAGTGGTTGAAGCGGAATTTGTCATTTTTTATGTCTTCAGCGCAGGATGCACATGGCTTTTCAGCTGCGAAATGGTTTGATTGGGCAGGGCCAGGCTCAACCCTGGTTGAAGCGGGCCGGGCGTTTTTCCAGGAAGGCGGCGACGCCCTCCACGTAGTCGGCGCTGTGGCCCAGTTCGCGCATCATCAATGCCTCGTAAGACAGGTGCTGCTCCAGCGAATGGGTGTGCGCGGCCAGCATGGCGGCGCGGGTGCGCACCAGGGCGGTGGTGGGCAGGGCGGCCAGTTGGGCGGCCAGGGCATCCACCGTGGTGTCCAGTGCGTCGTTGGCCACGCACTCCCAAATCAGGCCCCAGTCGGCCGCTTTGGCGGCGGGCAGCTTTTGTGCCGTCAGCGCCAGGCCCATGGCGCGGGCCAGGCCCACGCGCTGCGTCACGGCCCAGGAGGCACCGGTGTCGGGAATCAGCCCGATTTTGGAAAACGGCAGCATGAAGGACGCGGCCTCGGCCGCCACCACCATGTCGCAGGCCAGCGCCAGGCTGCAGCCCGCCCCGGCGGCCACGCCTTGCACGCGGGCAATGGTGGGCACGCGCAGGTTGGTCAGCCGCATGACCAGCGGTTTGAAGTTGCGCTCCACCACGTCGCCAATGTCGGGCGGGGTTTGGCCGGGGGTGAACACCATGTCGGGGTCGGCCAGGTCTTGGCCCGCGCAAAAGCCCCGGCCTGCGCCGGTGACCACCAGCACACGCGCCTGGGTGCAGTCGCCGCTGCCCGCCTGCAAGGCGTCGAGCGCATGTCGCAGCTCGGCGTGCATGTCGCCAGTGAAGGCGTTCATCTTGTCGGGCCGGTTCAGCGTCAGGCGGGCCACGCCGCTGGCGCTGTCCACCGAAAATTCAATGCTTTGGTAGTCCATGGTGCTTGTCCTGTTTGGGGCTTCAGCTCTCGATGTGGTAGCGGCGCTGCACCACACGGAAGCGGTTGGCCACAAAGGCCGAGTCGGCGTACGACGCATTGGCCGCCGGGTTGCCGCCGGTGCCGTGGTAGTCAGAGAAGGCGGCCGACTGGTTCACAAACACACCGCCCGTCAGGTTGATGGACAAGGCCACCTTGCTGCGCCAGGTGGCCGCCGTCATGGCGTCAATCACCGCCTCGTTGGTGCTGTACACGCCCACGGTCAGCGCGCCGTGGGTGTTGACCATGTGCTCGGACAGGGCCACGGCGGCGGTCGTGTCGGCGCACTTCACCACAAAGGCCACGGGGCCAAAGCGCTCTTCCTGGTAGGCGGCCACGTCTGCCTCGTCACAGGCCAGCAGCACGGGGGTGCGCACCACGGCGGCGGGGAATTCGGGGTTGACCAGGGTTTCAGAGGCCAGCACCACCTGGCCCCACGCGCCGCTGTTGGCCTGCTCGATGCGGGCCAGCGTGTCGCTGGACTGGATGGCCCCCAACACGGCGCAGGCCACCTCGGGCTTGCTGAGGAATTTCTGGATGGCCGCGCCCAGGTCGGCGCACACCTCGTCATACGTCTTGTGGCCTTGGTCGGTGGCGATGCCGCCAGCGGGCACCAGAATGGCTTGTGTGGTGGTGCACATCTGCGCCGAGTACAGCGACAGCGTGAACGCCAGGTTGCCCAGCATGGCCTTGTAGGCGTTGGTGGAGTCGATGACGATGTGGTTGACCCCCGCCAGCTCGGCGTACACCTGCGCCTGCTTGCAGTTGGCCATCAGCCACTGACCAAAGGTGTTGCCACCGGTGAAATCCACCGACTTGACGGCGGGGTGCGTGGCCAGCGCCTGCGTGGTGCTGCGCTGTTCGGTCACGCACAGGGTGACGAGGTTGGGGTCCAGCCCCTGCTCGGCCAGCACGGCGCGCAGCGTGCGCACGGTGATGGCGGCGGGCAACACGGCATTGCTGTGCGGCTTGACGATGACGGCATTGCCCGTGGCCAGCGCGGCGAACAGGCCGGGGTAGGTGTTCCAGGTGGGGAAGGTGCCGCAGCCAATGACCAGCGCCACGCCCCGGCCCACCACCTCGAAGTGCTTCTTCATGACGATGGGTGGGTTCTTGCCCTGGGGCTTGGTCCAGGTGGTTTCAGCGGGCACAAAGCTTTGCTCGCGCCAGGCGTAGGCCACGGCCTCCAGGCCCCGGTCTTGCGCGTGGGGACCACCGGCCTGGAAGGCCATCATCCAGCCCTGGCCGGTGGTGGCCATGACGGCGTGGGCAATTTCAAAGCTCTGCGCGTTCAGGCGGGTCAGCATTTCCAGGCAGATGCCGGTGCGGCCTTCTGCGCCCACGGCTTGCCAGGCGGGCATGGCGGCCTGCGCGGCCACCACCAGTGCCTCGTGGTCACACACGGGGTAGTGCACGTCCAGCGCCACGCCGTAGGGCGATTGTTCAGGGCTGATCCAGCCGGTGTGGCCGGGTTGGTCCAGCACAAAGTCCTTCTTGAGAAGTGATTCAAAAGCTTGCTTGCCACTGTCTGCTGCTGTTTCGCCATACACCTTGGGACTGGGCATTTCGCTGAAAGGCGACCAGTAGCCGCGCGTGGCCATGGCCTGCATGGCGCCATCGAGCAGGGTTTGGTGTTGGTTGAACAGCGGGTGGGGCATGAGATCTCCTGAAGGTGGGTCGGCTTTGATGTGATACAAAACATTCGCATTGAATGCGCTAAATGTAATACAACGATGGCTGCTTCTGGAAGTGGTTTTGTGTCATGTTTGACTGGGGTTTACCCGCATGGGTCAAAAAAAATCGGCCCGTGGGCCGATGTGTGTGGTGCCGGGTGTCAGCCCCCTCGGGCGGGGTCACACGTCGCGCAGCGCGGCGGCAATGTGGGCTTTGAACACGTCGGCCTGCCCCAGTGCGTTGGCGTTGAGCAGGGCCAGCTTCACCAGAAACAGTTCGGTTTTGTCGGGGCCGACGGTGTCGAGGGCAGTGGCCAGCGCGTCGTACACGTCTTCCAGTTCGGGGATGGTCAGGGCGGCGGGGGTGGGCGTGTTCATGCAGGGGCTCCAGTGTGGGCTGTGATGGCTGTGCTGGCTGTCGCGGCTTGCAGCGCGGCATTCAGGCGCGTGGCGTCCACGCTCATCCAGCGGGCGCACACATGTTGGTCGGGCCGCAGCAGGTAGGCGGCACCGCTGGCCCGCACGCCGTAGCGCTGGCGCACACGGCCCTGCGGGTCGGTCAAGGTGGCGTCGGCCCCGGCCACCGGGGTGGTCGTGTCGCCATTGCCCACGGCCAGCACCCGCAGTGGCAGGCCGCGGGCTTGCCAGTGGCTCACCACGTGTTGCAAATCGTCCGGCAGTGCAGTTCCGCCGGTGAAATACAGCAGCGTGAAGCTGTGGGTGAGGTGGTCCAGCAGGTGGTCGTCGGCCCCCAGTTGAACGTTCTGCGGCGGTGCGCCGTGGCCCGGCCCGGCCTTGAACAGCAGGGTGTCGTCACCTGCCGAATTGAGCCCCGAGTGCGCGTACTCGTGCGGGCGGGAGGTGCGCCAGTGGTACAGCGGCCCCACAAACGGCTGGCTGAGTGAGAGCGACAGCACCGCGTCGCGCAGCAGCCGAAAGCCCCGGGTGGGTGGTGTCATGAAGCGGGTGCTTTTGCCCGCTTCGTCGATGATTTCGCGCGCCGCGCCCACGCGCTCGGCGCTGTAGCTGGCCAGCAGCGCGGCCGGGGCCACGCCCTTGGCCACCAGGGCCAGCCGCCAGGCCAGGGCCTGCGCGTCCTGAAACCCGGTGTTGGCCCCGCGCACGCCAAAAATGGGCAACAGGTGGGCGGCGTCACCCGTGAACAGCACGCGGCCCTGCACATAGTCGGGCAGCGTGAGGGTACGGGCTGAGTACACCGAGCACCAGTCCAGCGCCCAGGCGGCACCGGCGTGGCCGATCATGGCCAGCTGCGCGTCAATGCGGGCCTTGAGTGATTCGGGGGCCAGCGCCTGCTCGGGCGTTTCGTTGGGGGGCAACTGGTAGTCCACCCGCCAGATGCCGTGGGGCTCGCGGTGCATGAGCACGGTGTTGCCGGGGTTCCAGTCGGGGTCGAAAAACGCCAGGCGCTCGGTGGGCAGGGGCAGGTCCACGCGGATGTCGGCAATCACAAACTTGCCCTCGTAGGCGCTGCCTTCCAGCTTCAGGTCCATGAGGGTGCGGATGGCCGAGCGCGCGCCGTCGGCCGCCACCAGCCAGGGGGTGGTCAGCTCATACGGGCCAGCGGGCGTGTCCACCGTGAGTGTGGCGTGGGTAGTGGTTTGGCTGATGGCGGTCACGCGGTTGCCCCAGCGCAGCTCGATGAGCGGGTGCGCCTGGGCAGCGTCAATCAGGTATTCCTCCAGGTACTGCTGCTGCAGGTTGATCATGGGGAAAAAGCGGTCGTCCGCGTCGTGCGGCGCCTCCATGCGAAACACGCGCTGGCCCCGGTAGAAGGAGTTGCCAAAGCGCCAGGGCAGGCCGTTTTGGGTGATGCGGTCGGCCACGCCCACCTGCTGCAAAATTTCCATGGAGCGGCGGGTGAACACAATGGCCCGGCTGCCTTCAGACACTTGGCGCTCGCTCTCCAGCACCACCGTGCGAATGCCCTGCTGAGCCAGGGCCAGCGCGGTCACCAGCCCGATGGGGCCGCCACCGGCCACCACCACCTGGGGTGGGGGTGTTGCAGGCAATGCGTCAGGCGTGGCCGGGGGTACCCAGGCGTCGAACACCTGGTAGTCGTAGTAGATGGACGGGCGCGGGGTGGCGTGGGGCTGGTGCATGGCGGGTGGCTCCGGTTCGGGTGCCGCCAGTGTAGGTAGGCGGCGTTGGAGCGATGTCCCTTGTGGGGGACAAGTGTTTACCCTGATGGTTTTAAGCTTTTTTGGCCTGCAGCGCTTTTATTTGCTGATGTGGAAGCTATTGAAAATTAACCCCGGTTCAACCCGAGTTGGCCTGTTCATGCGCCTGCAGGCCCGGCGGTGGGCGGTGGTCAGTCTGGCGTGGTGGGCTCCATCAGCCAGGCCAGCAGGTCGCGTCGGCCGCTCACGCCCAGCTTGCGGTGCGTGCGTTTGATGTAGGTCTGCGCGCTGGCCACCGTCACGCCCAGTTGGGCGGCCAGGGCGGGGATGTCCAGTCCCTGCAGCAGGCCGCGCAGCACGTCCAGTTCGCGCGGGGTCAGGTCGGGGCAACGGCGTTGGATGCGCGCCAGCATCAGGCCAGACAGGTCCTGTTGCAGCGCATGGCCGGTGTGGTGCAGGCGCACGGCGTGCACCACCAGCGGGGCAAAGGCCTGCACCACGGCCACGGCGGTGTCGTCGAACGGGCCGTGCTCCAGCCCCCGGTACAGGTACACGGCCATCCACCGCCGTCCTTCGTGCAGCGACAGCACCGCCAGGCGCTCGGCCACCCGGGGCAGCTCGTAGCACACCTGACGGTATTCGGCATGGGCAATGTCGGCGGGGCGCTGGCGGTGCAGCACGGTCAGCGGCTGCATGGGGTGCGCCACCCCAGACCGCAGCGCCGCGGGCAGCGCCTGCGCCATGACGGCCATCACCGGGTCCAACCGCGAAAACCGGCGCACATAGGCCTGGGCAATGCGCGGCAGCGCGCCGGTGCGCGAACGGTCACCCACGGCCACCAGTTGCGGACGCTGCCCGTCTTCAAAACTGAAGATGGCGCACTGCGCCAGTGGCACATGCGCCCCCAGCACCCTCAGCAAGGCCTCGGCCACGGCGTCGCGGTGCGACTGGCCCAGTTGGGCGAGCAGGGCGTTGGCTTGGCTGATCGGCAGACAGGGTTCGCCGGGTGCGGGGTGCTGGCCAGCGGACACGTTGGTCAGCACCCAGTGGTGGCTGGTCGGTGGCCCTGCGACCCCTGGGGGTGGCGAGGCCAGCGAACGTGGTGGCGCTGAGGAGCGGGCCACGGCCTCAGGCCTCCATGGTGCGGCGAATCAGCTCCAGCGTGGTTTGCTGCGTCAGCGTGGTGGGGCGGCTGGCGCTGACGGCCAGGCACAGGCGCGTGCGCAGCGGCGGGTCGCACACGGCGCGCACCTGGTAGGCGCTGGGGCGCACGCTGCTGCTGACGGCGTTGCGCGAGAGCAGGGCGGCCCCGGCACCGTCGGCCACCAGGTCCAGGATGGCGCCCACGCCGTCAATCTCCAGCGCCACGTTCATGCGGCAGCCGATGGCGGCCATTTCGGCCTCCACATGGCTGCGCACGGCGTTGGGCCGGGTGGGGATGACCAGCGCCAGCTTGGCCACCTCGGCCAGGGGAATGGGGCCGGGCGGTGGGTCTTCGGCCAGGCCGGGCTGGCGGGCCTGCACCAGAAACAGGTCTTCGTCCGCCAAGGGGCTGATGTCCAGCTCAGGCGTGGGGCCGGTGTTGTAGAGCACCGCAATGTCCAGCCGCCCCTCCACCAGCCAGTCTTGCATCTGCGCCGACAGGCCCTCGCTGATGGACAGTTTGGCCTCGGGCAACTGGGCGCGAAAGGCGCGGGTCAGCGGCACGGCCAGCACCCGCGACAGGCTGGGCGGCAGGCCAATGGCCACGCGGCCCGCCAGTGCGCCGCGCACGCGGCCCAGGTCTTCGTGGGCGCGGGCCACCTGGTGCAGGATGCCGCGCCCGTGGCCCAGCAGCTTCAGCCCTGCTTCGGTGGGCACGGCGCCGCGCCCGTTGCGCACCAGCAGGTTCTGGCGCAACTCCACCTCCAGCAGACGCACCTGGCGCGACAGCGCGGGCTGCGTGGTGCCCAGCAGCTGGGCGGCTTTGGTGAAGCTGCCCAGCTCGGCCACGCGCACAAAGCCTTCAATCTGTTTGAAATCCATCGCGGCTCCTTGGGGTGGCTGCGTGAGCCAATCGGTATGCAAAACACGGCTAACAGCTATTAGGATTATCCCCTTTACGCATGGCTGGGCGGATTGGACAATGACTGGCATGAACCCTTCCGCCTCCGCCAAGCCCGTGGTGTTGACCGCCATTTCGTCCATGGCCACCCGTGCCGTGCTGGCCGAGCTGGCCGCATCCTTTGAGGCCCAGTGCGGCGTCCAGGTGGCCATTGAGTCGGTGGGCGGGGTTCTTGCCGCCCAGCGCGTGGCCGCCGGCGAGGCGTTTGACCTGGTGCTGCTGGCCAGCGATGCGCTGGACAAACTCATGGCCGCCGGGCATGTGCTGCCGGGCCGGGTGGACTACGTGCACTCGCCCGTGGCCCTGGCCGTGCCTGCCGGTGCGCCGCTGCCCGATGTGGGCAGCGAGGCCGCGTTGCGCGCCGCCGTGCAGGTCGCTCCCACCATCGGCTTCAGCACCGGCCCCAGCGGCCAGCACCTGCAGCGCCTGTTTGCCCGTTGGGGTCTGGCCGACGAGTTGGCCAGCCGCACCGTGCAGGCCAAGCCCGGCGTGCCCGTGGGCCAGCAGGTGGCCAGTGGCGAGGTGGCGCTGGGTTTTCAGCAGCTGAGCGAATTGCAGGGCCTGCCCGGCATCACCATCGTGGGCCTGCTGCCCGATGACTGCGCCTTCATCACCACCTTCAGCGGCGGCGTGGCGGCCAACAGCACGCAGCCCGAGGCGGCCCGCGCCTTTTTGGCCCACCTCAACGGCCCCGGCACCGCCGCCACCAAGCAACGCCACGGCATGACGCCCGTCACCGCCTGACCGAAGCCCACACCGCTGCCCCTTTTTTGACCGACAACCCATCCCACCGCCATGCCCAAAACCAACGGCTCCCCCCTCGTCATCGACTGCCACGGCCACTACACCACCGCGCCCAAGGCGCTGGAAGCCTGGCGCAACCAACAGATTGCGGGCATCCAAGACCCCACCGTCAAGCCCCGCGTGGCCGACCTGAAGATGTCGGACGACGACATCCGCGAAACCATTCAAAGCAACCAGTTGCGCCTGATGAACGAGCGCGGCAACGACCTGACGCTGTTCAGCCCCCGGGCCAGCTTCATGGCCCACCACATTGGCGACTTTGAGGTGAGCAGCACCTGGGCGGCCATCTGCAACGAGCTGTGCTACCGAGTGAGCGAGCTGTTCCCCGAGCACTTTGTGCCCGTGGCCATGCTGCCGCAAAGCCCCGGTGTGGACCCCGCCACCTGCATCCCCGAGCTGGAAAAATGCGTGAAGGAATACGGCGCGGTGGGCATCAACCTCAACCCCGACCCCAGCGGCGGCCACTGGACCAGCCCGCCGCTGACCGACCGCC
>PNML01000113.1 GCA_013823635.1 Polaromonas sp.
GAGCCAGCTGCTGGTGGCGGGCCTGTTGGCCCTGCCATTCGCGCTGGCTGCGCAGACGGCCAGCCCGACGCAGGAGGCCGACTGGCGCCGGGCCAACGACGCGGTGGGAGCGCTCAAGCGCGGCCATGCCGACGTGCTCAAGTGGGAGCAGGCCAATTCCAGTGCAGCCACCGCGACGCCAGCCAGCACCCTGGGTGTTGCCATGCCCACTACGGAGGCGGCTGTTCGCATGGCCTGGACGGTGCACCGCGATCTGGCCCGTGCTTTGGCTCGGCTGGGTCCGAAGAACGAACAGCTGATCGCAGAAGGCCGCTGGACAGAACTCGACCCCAGCCTGCAACGCCGCGTCGAGGATGCCAGTGAGGTGCTGGAGGTGGCTGCAGCCGGCCGCAAAGCCTGGATCGAAGCTGTAGCCGCTCAACAGGTGCTGAAGCACCAGCGTGACATGCTGGAGGCTGCCCAGGCCGCCTATGAGCTGGGGCAACGCATGGTGACAGTGGGCAACTGGAGCAAGCTGCAGCTGTCTCCCGTTCAACTGGCTGCCTCCAACGCACGCATCAATCTGCGGCGTGCACAGCAAGCCGCCGCCCAGGCCCAGGCCAATCTGGTCAAGACGATGGGGCAAACAGGCCTTCAGGATGGCTTTGAGCTGCCGGACCAGCTGCCTGCCGTCCCGGTGCAACCCATGACAGCGGCCGAACTGCAGAAGCGCGCTGAAACGGTTCGCAGCCATTTGCCAGATGCAGAAGGCCTGCGCAACCGTGCGCTGTCCAAGTCAGCCATGAACGTCTATTGGGCCGCCCACGCCCTGGCGCAGGACAGCCAGGGGGACATTCTGAAGACCCGCGAGTTCATCACCGAAGAGACGGTGCTGCACTACAACGGCATGCTCAAGAGCGTGTGGGACCTGCTGGACGAGGTGCGCAACCAGTCCCAGGCCACCGTGGATGCCATCGGCGCGCAGCGTGACTTCTGGCTGGCCGAGGCCGATCTGCAATGGGTCTTGCAAGGCGGAGAGCCCGACAGTTTTGTGAGTCTGGGCGGCGCCGGTGGCGATGCCCCGGCTGCAGCAGCGCATTGAAAGGACACAACACATGACCAACACCAATTCCAGACGCCAGTTTTTTGCAGGTGCCGCAGCCTCCGTGGCCGGCCTGGCTGTAGCCCGCTCCGCATTGGCCGGTTTGCCGGAGCCCGTCATTCAGACGTCGGTCGATACCGCACCACCGCTGGTGCCCCAGACCGGCCGGCCCTACAACCCGGTGGTCACGCTCAACGGCTGGACCTTGCCCTGGCGCATGAACAACGGCGTCAAGGAATTTCACCTGGTGGCCGAACCCGTGGTTCGCGAGGTCTCGCCAGGCTTCAAGGTCAACATGTGGGGTTACAACGGCCAGAGCCCAGGCCCCACCATCGAGGTGGTCGAGGGCGACCGCGTGCGCATCTTCGTGACCAACAAGCTGCCCGAGCACACCACCATCCACTGGCACGGCCAGCGCCTGCCCAGCGGCATGGACGGTGTAGGTGGTCTGACCCAGCGCGCCATCCCCGTGGGCCAGACCTATGTCTACGAGTTCGAGGCCCGGCGCCCTGGCACCTTCATGTACCACCCCCATGCCGACGAGATGGTGCAGATGGCCATGGGCATGATGGGCATGTGGGTGACCCACCCCAAGGCCAAACACCCGCACATCAGCGAGGTGGACCGCGACTTTTGTTTCCTGCTCAACGCCTTTGACGTGGAGCCTGGCAGCAAGACGCCCAAGGTCAACACCATGACCGACTTCAACATCTGGTGCTGGAACAGCCGGGTGTTCCCCGCCATCGACACGCTGAACGTGCGCCTGAACGACCGCGTGCGCATCCGGGTGGGCAACCTCACCATGACCAACCACCCGATCCACCTGCACGGGCACGAGTTTCTGGTCACAGGCACGGACGGTGGACCGACCCCGCCGTCCACCCGCTGGTATGAGGTCACCACCGATGTGGCCGTGGGGCAGATGCGCCAGATTGAGCTGATCGCCGACGAAGAAGGCGACTGGGCCATGCATTGCCACAAGAGCCACCACACCATGAACGCCATGGGGCACGATGTGCCGACCCTGATCGGCGTGGACCACCGCGGTCTGGTCAAGAAGATCCAGAAGGTCGCACCCGATTACATGCTGATGGGCGAGCGCGGCATGGCCGACATGGGCGAGATGCAGATGCCGATTCCCGACAACACGGCGCCCATGATGACCGGCACTGGCCAGTTCGGCCCGCTGGAAATGGGCGGCATGTTCACGGTCTTCAAGGTGCGCAAGGACCAGAAACCGGGCGACTACAAGGACCCGGGGCCGTACCAGTTCCCCGAGGGAACCGTGGCCTACGAATGGAACGGCGCACTTCCCCCGACACCACGCCCTGCGGCCAGCGCTGACACGACACCGGCCGCCGCCACGGCGATCAAACCCACCGCCAAAGGCATGTCCCACTGAAAAGGCCCATTGCCCGTCTCACCACTGTTTTTCCTCAACCGTTTCCCCAACCAAAACCCCAAGGACAACCATGAAATCCGTCAAGTTCAACTTCGCTTCCCGCGCTGACTTTGTTTTCGCTGCTGCAGCATTGGCCGCATCGGCTGCTTTCGCTGGTGGCACCCATGGCGGTGGGCACGATGAATCGCCCATCGGCGAACCGGGTGTCGCAGCCAACGTCACGCGCACGATCGAGGTGGACGCGGCCGACAGCATGCGGTTCACGCCGTCGAACGTGTCGGTGAAGAAGGGCGAGACCATCCGTTTTGTCATCAAGAATTCCGGCAAGCTGCCGCACGAGTTCAGCCTCGGCACGGAAAAGGAGCTCAAGGAGCACTACGAGGTCATGAAGAAGTTCCCGACCATGGAGCACGAAGAAGCCAACAAGATCTCGCTCAAGCCTGGCAAACAGGGTGAAGTGATCTGGCGCTTCACCAAGCCCGGTGTGGTGAACTTCGCCTGCTTGCATGTGGGCCACTACGAGGCCGGCATGAAGGGCCAGGTCAAGGTGGCAGCCAAGTAAGCAGCTATCCGATCATCACAACCTCCACCCAACGACACAAGGATTCAAGATGAAACTGCGACTGGTTCTGAGCGCAACCGCACTGGCCTTCACGGCCATTGCAGCCAACCCCGTGTTCGCTCAAATGAACATGGACCACAGCAAAATGGGCATGGCGGGCATGGCGGGCATGGCGGGCATGCCCAGCATGACCGATGGTGAAGTCCGCAAGATCGACAAGGACGCCGGCAAGATCACCATCAAGCACGGTGAAATCAAGCACATGGACATGCCCGGCATGACCATGGTCTTCGTGGCCAAGGACAAGGCCTTGCTGGACAAGACCAGCGTCGGTGCCAAGATCCAGTTCATGGTCACGAACGAGAACGGGCAGATGACGGTGACGGACATCCAGCCAGTGAAGTGATCCTGCGTTTTCAGCGTCTCCGTTTGGCTGCGGCTGTTCTTGCTCTGGCAGGGATTGCCGCAGCTTTTTTCTGGGGGCCATCTGCGGACTTCTTCCGGTCAGATCCCATCGGGCTGCTTCGCCCGGATGACGTCGTGATACTCAAGCAGGGTGCGCTGATCTACCAGGCCCGGTGCGCCAGTTGCCATGGCGTGACGCTGGAGGGGCAGGCCAACTGGCGAGAACGGGGTGCCGATGGTCGCTTGCCGGCGCCTCCCCACGACGGGAGCGGCCACACCTGGCACCACTCGGACGATGTGCTGATTCGCATCACCAAGGAAGGGGTGGCGAAGGCCGTTGGAATGCCCGACTACGCCACCAACATGCCCGCCTTTGGCGATTCGCTCAGCGATGCCGACATCGTGGCGGTTCTGTCCTGGATCAAGTCGCAGTGGTCACCAGAGACCCGGCGCCACCACAACGACATCAATCTCCAGGCCCAGCAGCAGTCGCCACGCTGAACCTGACTTTTTTGTCATCTCCGGGTCATCTTGGCGACCTGGGTCGATTCCTACAGTGACTCCATGGCATCTCGCCATGCGCTCCGTCACGAAAGGAAATCGATATGTCCACCTTGATCCGAACCCTTCTGGCCGTGGCTGTCGCTGGTGCGGCGTTCTCTGCCGCAGCACAGCAAGCAGCAGACCACACCCAGCACCACCCGTCCACCCCGGCAGCCAGCGGCACGACCCAGCAGGCTACACCTCAGGCCGGTATGCCCATGGGCATGTCGTCGATGCCGCAGATGCAGGAACACATGCAGCAGCACATGACCACCATGCAGGCGCTGCGCGCCAAGATGGCGGCGGCCAAAACGCCGGCCGAACGCCAGTCTCTGATGGCAGAACACATGCAGGCGATGCAAGAAGGCATGGACATGATGAAAGGCGTGAAGTCCATGGGTGGCATGTCTGGAATGCAGGGAATGGGGGCTCCCGGCGCCGTTACACCGGACATGACCCAGCGGCATCAAATGATGGAGATGCGCATGGACATGATGCAGAACATGATGGAAATGATGATGCAGCGCATGCCGCAGTCGCCGTCCAGTACCGGTGCCCAGTGACCACGGCGACGTTCTGACGCTGTACCAGTTTTCATATCCAGTTCAGGAGATTGTGTGATGTCGATGTATTCCCGGCGGCAGTTTCTGAGCGGCGCGGGTGCTCTGGGTGCCGCGACAGCCTGCCCAGGCATCTGGGCGGCCACAGTTGCCCAGTCAGGCCTGTCTTCCGACGAGATCCTTCGCCTTGAAGCACAGGCGGCGGGCTTCTCCAACCCCTTGCGACTTCCGGGAAGCAGCGGTCTTTTTGGTGTTCTACCCGCAACAGACTTCAAGGAAGTCCATGTGGTCCGCAGCGAGATCGAGGTGCTGCCGGGTCAGCGCACACCTATCCTAGCCTACGCCGTGGAATCGCGTGGCAAGAAGTTCCTCAACCCGGCGCTTCTGGCCCGCCGTGGCGACGAGATGCGGGTGAAGCTGATCAATCACATTGATCAACCGACGGTCATTCACTGGCATGGCCTGAGTGTCGATTCTCGCAACGACGGCAATGGCCTCAACGTCGTGGCGCCGGGTCAGAGCATGGACTACGCGTTCGCCTTGCAGGACCGGTCGTCGATGTACTGGTACCACCCCCACGCCCACGGATACATCCCTCAGCAGGCCTATCACGGCCTGGCCAGCCTGCTGTTCGTCGAGGACGACGACGAAGCCGCCCTGCGCAAGGAGCTGGCGCTGGCGTTGGGTGAATCCGAAATCCCGCTGGTGCTGCAGGACAAGGAGTTCGATGCCCAAGGACGTCTCCAGTACGCGCCCAGCGCCGCCCAAGCCTTCGGTGGCTGGGTGGGCAGCCGGCTGATGGTCAACCTGACCGAGCGCCCGCACATGAAGGCCGGGCGCCGCATCGTGCGCTTTCGCATCCTCAACGGCAGCAACGCGCGCAGCTACCGGCTCGCGTTCCTGCAGGACGGCAAAGCGCTCGGCTTCTACCTGGCGGGCACGGATGGCGGCCTGCTTGCGCAGCCCTTGCGCATCGATCAGACCTTCCTTTCCCCGGGCCAGCGGCTGGATGTGCTGGTGGATTTTCGAGAAGCCAACCCCACCCGCCCGGTGACCCTGGCGTCCTTGCCCTTCGACCCGATGCACCAGGAGGGGGGGCACGACATGGCCACGATGGACCACAGCCAGCATGGTGCGACACAAGGCGCAGCCGCGCTCGCAGCGATGGCCATGGAAGGCGATGCACGGGCGCTGATGCGTATCGACCTGGCGCCGTCCAGCACACCATACGACCGCCGTCTGCCTGCGCGCCTGTCTAGCCTCTCCGCTCCGGTTGAACCGGCGGGCGCGGCGCGGCGCATGCAACTGGGCCACGATGGCAAGGGCCACTGGACGATCAACGGTGGGGTGTACGACCATACCGCTGTCCCATTGACTGTCCAGCGGGGCGCGCGTGAAACCTGGCGGATCGAGAACGCTGAACGCAGCATGCCGCACCCCATGCACCTGCACGGTTTCTCGTTCCGGGTGCTCGAACGTCTGGGCAGTCCAGCGCCGGTTCGCTCCCTGGCCGGTGCACGCGGCCTGCTGCCTCAGGACCAGGGCGTGGTCGACACCCTGCAGGTGTGGCCGGGTGAATCCGTGCGGATCGCCATCGACTTTTCGCATCCGCACCAAGGCGATCAGGACTACGTCTTTCACTGTCACACGCTTGAACACGCCGAGGCGGGAATGATGATGCGGTACGCGGTCAAAGCCTAGCCAACGGAGCACCAGACACCATGAACCACGATGACAACGAACCCCATGTGCATTCCTTCTGGCGGCGCCCAGCCGGCATGGCGCTGGCGACGGCTGCATTGATCGCAGGGTTTTACATGCTGCGCGAGCACTGGGGCCATGTCCTGGGCTACTGGCCCTACCTGCTGTTGCTGGCCTGTCCGCTGATGCACCTGATGCATGGACACGGTCATGGAGGACATGGTCGGCACCCGCAGACACCCGGTCGCACCCAGGACGACAAGCAATAGGCCCATGAATATCACCACACACCAACACCACAGAAGCGGCACCCCGCCGACCGTGCCCGACTCGCCCACCGATCTCAAGGACCCGGTGTGCGGCATGAAGGTCACGGCGCAGTCGGCGCACACGCTGAAGCGCGAGGGGCGGCCCTACTACTTCTGCAGTGCCAAGTGCCAGGGCAAGTTCGCAGCCAACCCGCTGCAGTACCTTGTGTCCACGGCGACTGCAGTTTCAGCGCCAGCGGCCGCCGACACGGTCTACACCTGCCCGATGCACCCGGAGATTCGCCAGGACCATCCGGGCAATTGCCCCAAGTGCGGCATGACGCTGGAGCCCTTGCTGCCGGAACTTGATAACGACAACAACCCCGAATTGCGCGATTTCCAGCGCCGCTTCTGGTGGACGCTGCCGCTGACCGCCGGGGTCTTTGTGCTCGCCATGTTTGGCCACCGCCTCCAGTGGATGGACATGTCCGTGCAGAGCTGGGTCGAGTTGGTCTTGTCCATTCCCATTGTGCTGTGGGCCGGCTGGCCGTTCTTCTCGCGTGGCTGGCAATCGGTGATGAACCGCAGTCCCAACATGTGGACCTTGATCGGGCTGGGCACGGGAGCCGCATTTGCCTACAGCGTGGTCGCGACGGTCACGCCACAGGTGTTCCCGGACTCGTTCATCTCCATGGGCCGCGTCGCCGTGTACTTCGAGGCCGCCGCCGTGATCATTTCGCTCACGCTGTTGGGCCAGGTGCTCGAACTCAAGGCCCGGTCGCAGACCTCGGCGGCCATCAAGTCGCTGTTGGGGTTGGCGCCCAAGACGGCCCGCCGCATCCGCGCCGACGGCACCGAAGAGGACGTGCCGCTGACCCATGTGCACGTAGGTGACGTGCTGCGCGTGCGGCCCGGCGAAAAGGTCCCGGTGGACGGCGAGGTGACCGAAGGCGGCAGTTCGGTCGATGAATCCATGCTCACGGGCGAGCCGATGCCAGTGGCAAAACGGGTGGGCGACAAGGTGGTTGGTGCCACGCTCAATACCAGCGGCGCGCTTGTGATGCGCAGTGAGCGTGTGGGCGCGGCCACCATGTTGTCGCAGATCGTGCAGATGGTGGCTCAGGCACAGCGTTCCCGGGCGCCGATGCAGCGCATGGCCGATGTGGTGGCGGGCTACTTCGTCGTCACGGTGGTGGGCATTGCTTTGCTGACTTTCTTCGGTTGGGGCCTGTTCGGCCCCGAGCCGCGCTGGGTGTTCGGCCTGATCAACGCGGTGTCGGTGCTGATCATTGCCTGTCCCTGCGCCCTGGGTCTGGCCACACCCATGTCCATCATGGTCGCGACCGGTCGGGGCGCCACGCACGGCGTGTTATTCCGGGATGCCGCGGCGATCGAGAACATGCGCAAGATCGACACCCTCATCATCGACAAAACCGGCACATTGACCGAGGGCCGTCCGAGTTTCGAGCGCGCCATTCCCGCGCCCGGTTTTGACGCCGACGAGGTGCTGCGCCTGGCCGCCAGCCTGGACCAGGGCAGCGAGCACCCGCTGGCCGAAACCATCGTGCGCGCCGCGCGCGAACGTGGCATGGCGCTGGACAAGCCCGAGAACTTCGAATCCGGTTCAGGTATCGGCGTGCGTGGCCAGGTGGCTGGGCACCAGTTGGCGCTGGGTAACACCGCGCTGATGGAGCAGATCGGTGTCTCGGTCTCGGCGCTGGTGCCGCAGGCCGAGGCCTTGCGTGCAGAAGGTGCCAGTGTGATGCACCTGGCGATGGATGGCCAGTTGATGGGCCTGCTGGCGGTGTCCGATCCGGTCAAGGCCAGCACGCCGGAGGCCTTGGCGACCCTCAAGGCATCGGGGCTGCGTATCGTGATGGCGACCGGTGACGGCCTGACCACGGCCCAGGCTGTGGCCGCCCGCCTGGGCATCGACGAGGTGCATGGCGAGGTCAAACCGGCCGACAAGCTGCTGTTGGTCGAGCGCTTGCAAAAGGAAGGCCGCGTGGTGGCCATGGCCGGTGACGGCATCAACGATGCGCCCGCACTGGCCAAGGCCGATGTGGGCGTGGCCATGGGGACCGGGACCGACGTGGCGATGAACAGCGCGCAGGTGACGCTGGTCAAGGGCGATCTGCGCGGGATTGCAATCGCGCGGGCGCTGTCAGAAGCGACCGTCGGCAACATGAAGCAGAACCTGGTGTTTGCCTTTTTGTACAACGCCCTGGGCATCCCGGTGGCCGCCGGTGTGCTGTACCCGTTGACGGGTTGGCTGCTGTCGCCCTTGATTGCTGCGCTGGCCATGAGCCTGAGCTCGGTGTCGGTGATAGGCAATGCGCTT
>PNML01000114.1 GCA_013823635.1 Polaromonas sp.
CGCCAGTGCCCACAGCAGGCCGGTGTGCAGCCGCGTCTGGGGCACCAGGCGGCCCAGCTCCAGGTCGGGTTGCAGGCCCACGCTTTGCGGCCAGCCCATGGACAGCGGGTCTTTCATGGGCCCGTCCAGCAGGGCAGACACCAGCAGCAGCATGATGAAATTGAGCAGCAGGGTGGTGACCACCTCGTCCACCCCCAGGCGCGACTTCATCAGCGCGGGCCCCAGCAGCAGCAAGGCCCCGGCCAACGCGGCGGCCAGCAGCATGAGCGGGAACAGCACTGCCGGTGGCCACGCCAGCCCCGTGCCACCGTGCAGCCCGCCCACGGCCACGGCGGCCAGGGCACCGGCGTACAACTGCCCCTCGGCCCCGATGTTGAACAGCCGCGCCCGAAACGCCACCGCCGCCGCCAGCCCGGTGAGGATGAGCGGCGTGGCGCGGGTGAGGGTTTCGGTCAGCGCGAACACCGAGCCATACGCCCCCTGGAACAGCAGGGCATAGGTCTGGCCCACCGGCGCACCGGCCCACCGCACCAGCAGGGCGCTGACCAGCAGCGTGAACACCACGGCCCCCAGCGGCGCGGCCACATAGGCCACGGCGGAGGTGTGGTTGCGTTTTTCCAGTCTCATGGGAACAGGCCTTTCTGGAGGGGGGTCAGTGCGGGGCACCGGCCATGGCCAGGCCAATGGCTTCGCGGGTCCAGGCTTCGGCAGGTTGGGCGGGGCTGAGCTGGCCGCTGTGCATGACGGCCACGCGGTCGCCCAGGGCCAGCACTTCGTCCAGGTCGTCGGAAATCATCAGCACCGCCGCACCGGCATCACGGGCGGCAATGAGCTGCTGCTGCACAAACGTCACGGCACCAATGTCCAGCCCCCAGGTGGGCTGGTGCGCCACGATGAGGCGTGGCGCGGGCGCGGCCCCGTCGGCGTTGGACGGTGGCAGCAGCGCCCGGCCCAGGATGAGTTTTTGCATGTTGCCGCCCGACAGGCTGCGGGCGGGGGCGTCGGGCCCGCCACCGCGCACGTCGAAAGTGGTCATCACCCGGCGTGCATGGGTCTGGGCCGCCTCGCGCCGGATCCAGAAAGCCCGCCACCACGGCAGGGAAAACCAGGCGCTGCGCAGCCGCTCGGACACCGCGTTTTCCCACACGGGCAAGTCGCCCACCACGCCCACGGCGTGCCGGTCTTCCGGAATGCGGGCCACGCCCTGGCCCACCACCCACGCCGGGCGGGGCTGCAATGGTGCGCCCAGCAGCGACACCTGGCCCGCCGTGGTGGCGCGCACGCCGCACAGCACATCGGCCAGCGCCACCTGGCCGTTGCCCGACACCCCGGCAATGGCCACGATCTCGCCCGCGTGCAGGGTCAGCGACACCGCTTGCAAGCGGTCGCGGCCCGTGGGCGCGGTGCTCACGCCGTCGAGCACGCACACCGCTGGCCCCACCGCCTGCGCGGGGTGGCGCTGCGGCGGGTCGATGGCGTGGCCCACCATCCACTGCGCCAGCTGGCCCTGGGTGGTGCCCTGGGCCGGGGCCTCGGCCACCAGCCTGCCCTGGCGCAGCACGGCCACGCGGTGCGACACGCGCAGCACCTCGCCCAGCTTGTGGCTGATGAAGATGATGGACAGGCCCTGCGCCACCATCTGCGCCAGGGTGTCAAACAGCGCCTCGCTCTCCTGTGGGGTGAGCACGGCGGTGGGCTCGTCCAGGATGAGGATGCGCGCCCCCCGGTACAGGGCCTTCAGAATTTCGACGCGCTGGCGCTCGCCCACCGACAGGGTGGCCACCTTGGCATCGGGCTGCACCGGCAAGCCAAAACGTTGCGACACCGCCAGCAGTCGGGCGCGGGCCGCGCCCCGGCGCGAAAACGGCTGCCACAGCGGCTCGCTGCCCAGCACCACGTTGTCGAGCACGCTGAGGTTGTCGGCCAGCGTGAAATGCTGGTGCACCATGCCGATGCCCGCCGCCAGCGCGGCACGCGGGTTGCCCGGCGGCAGGGGCTGGCCATCCACCTCGATGTGCCCCTCGTCGGCCACGTAGTGCCCGAACAGGATGGACATGAGGGTGGACTTGCCCGCCCCGTTCTCGCCCAGCAGGGCCAGCACCTCGCCGCGCCCCAGCGTGAGGCCGATGCCGTCGTTGGCCACCAGCGGCCCAAAGCGTTTGGTGATGCCCTGCATGCGCAGGACGGGTGCGGGCGAATCGCTCATGGTCAGCCCGGGTGGTGCTTATTTGGCGCTGGACTTGGGCGCGTTGTCGTCCACCACCACGGTGAACTTGCCCGCCAGGATCTCGGCCTCTCTGGCCTTGACCTTGGCCACCACCGCAGCGGGCACTTTCTTCTCGAACGTGCCCAGCGGTGCCAGCGAAGCGCCCTTGTGCTTCATGGTGGAGTACACGCCGTAGTCTTCGGCGCTGAACTTGCCGTCTTTCACCAGCTGGATGGCGCGGTCGATGCTGGGCTCCATGTGCCACAGGGCCGAGGCCACCACGGTGTCGGGGTACTGGGGCTGGGTGTCGATCACGTTGCCAATGGCCAGCACCTTGCGTTCCTTGGCGGCATCGCTCACGCCGAAACGCTCGGCGTACAGCACGTCGGCCCCCTTGTCCACCATGGCAAACGCGGCTTCCTTGGCCTTGGGTGGGTCGAACCAGCTGTTGATGAAGGTGACCGTGAATTCGGCCTTGGGGTTGATTTCCTTGGCGCCGGCCATGAAGGCGTTCATCAGGCGGTTGACTTCCGGGATGGGAAAGCCACCCACCATGCCGATTTTTCCGCTCTTGCTCATGCCCCCGGCCACCATGCCGCTGAGGTAGGCCGGTTCCTGGATGTAGTTGTCAAACACGCTGAAGTTGGGGGCCTGGGGCTTGCCCGACGAGCCCAGCAGGAAGGAGGTTTTGGGAAAGTCCTTGGCCACCTTGCGGGCGGCGGCTTCCACGGCAAAGGCCTCGCCCACGATGAGCTGGTTGCCCGCCGTGGCGTACTCGCGCATGACGCGCTCGTAGTCGGCGTTGGTGACGTTTTCGGAGGCCTTGTATTCGATGTCACCGCGTGCCTCGGCGGCTTTCAGGGCTTTGTGGATGCGGCTGACCCACTGCTGCTCGAACGGCACGGTGTAGACAGCGGCCACTTTGACCTTGGACTGGGCAAACGACAGGCCGGGGGCCACAGCGGCGGCCGCTGCAGCGGCCAGGATGACAAGTTGACGGCGGGTGGCTGACATGAAAACTCCTGAAAACGACTCAAGGATGAAAACACCTGGCCACCACCCACGGTGGTGACAACAGGCACGGGGCATGCACCGGACATCCGCTGCAAGACCCGTGCCATTTCTGACCATTCGATCAACTTTTTCAGATCCTTAAACGCATCAAACCGGTGCACGAGCGTACCCCGAACGCCAACGATGCACCGCCACGGCGCCATCGGCGGGTGAATGGCGGGTTCACGGCACCGCGGCGGCTGGCATGTCGTTTGCTTTGGGTGGCAGTTGTTGACCATTTGGTTAAGTTGTTGTCCACCCCCCTGGTTCCGCCCAGCCTCTTCACGCCCGCCCCATGTCTGAAACCCGCCCCGGCACCGCTGCTGCCGTTGCCGTCCAGGTCAACCGCGCCAACGTGGTGTACCCCGCGCCGGACGCCCCGGTGCATGCGCTGCACGACATCCAGCTCACCATTGGCCAGGGCGAGTTCGTCTCGCTCATCGGCCCCTCGGGCTGTGGCAAAACCACGCTGCTGCGGGTGGTGGCCGACCTGGAGGCCATCAGCTCAGGGGAAGTGCTGGTCAACGGACTGAACCCGCACGACGCCCGCCTGAAGCGCGCCTACGGCTACGTGTTCCAGGCGCCCGCGCTGTTTGCCTGGCGCACCGTGCTGGGCAATGTGATGCTGCCCCTGCAGCTGCAGGGCATGGCCCGGCGCGAGGCCCAGACCGTGGCCAGCGAGCACCTGGCACGCGTGGGCCTGGCCCAGTTTGAAAACAAGTACCCCTGGCAGCTCTCGGGTGGCATGCAGCAGCGCGTGTCCATCGCGCGGGCGCTGGCGTTCGAGCCCCGCATCCTCATGATGGACGAACCTTTTGGCGCGCTGGACGAAATCACCCGCGACAACCTGAACGAGCAGCTGCAGCAACTCTGGCAGCGCGAACGGCGCACGGTGCTGTTCGTCACCCACTCCATTGCCGAGGCGGTGTACCTGTCCACCCGCATCGTGGTCATGTCGCCCCGGCCGGGGCGCATCGTCAAGGTCATCGACTCCACCCTGCCCGACGAACGCCACCTGGGCCTGCGCGACACACCCGAATTCACCCAACTGGCGCACGAAGTGCGGGAGGCCCTGGCCGATGGCCACCACTGACACCCCCCACTGGCGCGACTCGCTGCTGCCGGTGGCCACACTGGTGCTCGCCCTGCTGCTGCTCTGGTATGCCGGTGCCTGGTGGCTGAACGCGCCCGGCGCCATCGAGCGGGTGCTCGACCCCAGCGACCAGCCCTGGAACTGGCAAGACCTGCTGCGCGCCACCCTCTCCATGCAGCGGCCCGTGCTGCCCGCGCCGCACCAGGTGGCGCAGGACTTCTGGAGCAGCCTGGTCGACTGGCCCATCGACAGCCCACGCAACCTGCTGTTCCATGTGTGGGTCACGGGCGAGGCCACGCTGCTGGGCTTTGCCATGGGCACGGTCATGGGACTGGTGCTGGCCGCCCTCATCGTGCACTCGCGCACACTGGACCGAGCGCTGCTGCCGTGGATCGTGGCCTCGCAAACCGTGCCGGTGCTGGCCATTGCGCCCATCGTGCTCATCATCCTGGGCAGCATGGGACTGGATGGGGTGCTGCCCAAGGCCGTCATCGCCATGTACCTGTGCTTCTTTCCGGTGACGGTGGCCATGGTGCAGGGCCTGCGCGCGCCGCAGCGCCTGGAGACTGAGTTGCTGCACACCTACGCCGCCACCCGCTGGCAGTCACTGTGGGTGCTGCGCATGCCCTCGGCCCTGCCGTTCCTGTTTCCGTCGCTGCGGGTGGCCATTGCCGCCGGTCTGGTGGGGGCCATGGTGGCCGAGCTGCCCACCGGTGCCCAGGCTGGCCTGGGCTCGCGCCTGCTGACGGGCTCCTACTACGGCAACACCGTGCAAATCTGGTCGGCCCTGGTCATGGCGTCTTTGCTGGGCCTGGCGCTGACCTCGCTGGTTGGTCTGGCCGAACGGCTGGTGTTGCGCCACCGGAGGCGAGCATGAGCACCCCCACCCACACCACCGAGGCAGGCCTGCCGCGCCCCAACCCCCGCCCCCCGCTGTCGGGCGCCTTGCTGGGCCTGGCCGCGTTGGCCCTGCTGGTGCTGTCGCTGGCCTTTGGCGTGAGCCTGCCCGGCGAAGGCCACACCGCCCCCACCCCACACGCCTGGCAAACGGCCCGGGGTTTGCTCGGCTTGCTGCTGGCACTGGGCGCGGCCTGGCTGGCCATGCGCGCCACCGGCCAAACCGCCACCCTGGCCCTGGTGGCCACCAGCCTGGGAGCGGCCTGGGCCTGGCTGGGCCTGCCCCCCTCGCTGGGCGAAGCCAGCGGTGCAGCGGGCTACTGGCTGGGCGTGTTGGCCCTGGCCGCCCTGGCGGCGGCATCGGTCCAGCGGTGTGCGCTGTGGGCAACCCCCGACGCGGGTGGCCCCACGCGCCGGGGGCCAGCGCGGCTGCCCGCTGCGTGGGATGCCTGGCTGGCCGCTGCCGTGTTTGGCCTGTGGGTGCTGGTGTTCTGGCAACTGCTGACCACCGCGCTGGAGGTGCCCCGCGTGCTGCTGCCCGCCCCCGGCCACATTGCCCTGGCCATGCGCGAACACGGCGGCCTGCTGTGGACAGACTTCGTGCAAACGGTGCTGAAAGCGGTGCTGGTGGGTTGGGCGCTGGGCTGCGGGCTGGGTTTTGCGGTCGCCATTGCCATTGACCGGCTGCCGTTCCTGCAGCGCGGGCTGCTGCCCATTGCCTCGCTCACCAGCACCGTGCCATTGGTGGGTGTGGCCCCCATCGCGGTCATGTGGTTCGGGTTTGACTGGCCCAGCAAAGCCGCGGTGGTGGTGCTCATGACGTTTTTCCCCATGCTGGTGTCCACGCTGGCCGGGCTCAAGGCCGCCGACCGGCTGGAGCGCGAACTCATGCACACCTACGCGGCCACCTACGGCCAGACCCTGCGCCACCTGCGCCTGCCCGCGGCCTTTCCGTTTGTGGTGGGGGCCATGAAGGTCAACGCCACGCTGGCGCTCATCGGGGCCATCGTGGCGGAGTTTTTCGGGTCACCCACGGCCGGGCTGGGCTTCCGGATCTCCACCGAGGCCGCGCGCATGCAAATGCCGCTGGTGTGGGGCGCCATTGCCGTGGCGGCGGTGACCGGTTCGCTGGGTTATGCCGCGCTGGTGAGGCTGGAACGGCGGGTGGCCTTCTGGCACCCGTCGGTGCGGGCGCGCTGAGGCCCAGAGGGCCAGGGCTGCGTGAGTGTGTTTGCTGTGTGTTGTTTTTCCATCTGTTCAACCTGTAAGGAGTTCCCCATGACATCTCGCTTCCAATGGACGCCCGTGCTCGCCGCCGTGGCACTGGCCCTGGGTGCCGTCAGCGCCCAGGCCGCCGACAAAGTGACCGTGCAAATGAAATGGGTGCCGCAGGCCCAGTTTGCGGGCTACTACGTGGCCCAGGCCAAGGGCTATTACAAAGACGCGGGCCTGGACGTGACCATCAAGCCCGGCGGCCCCGATGTGTCGCCGGTGCAGGTGATTGCCGGCAAATCGGCCGACGCCATCGTCAACTGGATGCCCGACGCCCTGGCCGCCCGCGAAGCCGGTGTGCCACTGGTCAACATTGCCCAGGTGTTTGACAAATCGGGCCTCATGCTGACCTGCAAAAAGGCCAGCGGCGTGAACAGCCCCGCCGACCTCAAGGGCAAGACCCTGGGCGTCTGGTTCGGTGGCAACGAGTACCCCTTCCTGAACTGGATGGGCAAGCTGGGCTACAAGGTGGACAGCGACATCAAGGTGCTCAAGCAGGGCTTCAACGTCGATCCGCTGCTGCAAAACCAGGCCGCCTGCATCTCCACCATGATCTACAACGAGTACTGGCAGGTGATCGATGCGGGCGTGAAAGAAAGCGACCTGGTCACCTTCTTCTACGAAAAAGAAGGCGTGGCCTCGCTGGAAGACGGCCTCTACGTGCTGGAGTCCAGCCTGAAGGACCCCAAGTTCGTCGCCAAGATGGGCAAGTTCCTCAAGGCCACGTTCAAGGGCTGGAACGAAGCGGTCAAGAACCCGGAAGAAGCCGCCAAGATTGTGGTGGCCCAGGACGCTTCGGGCAGCGCCACCGTCGCGGCGCAAAAGCGCCAGATGGAAAACGTGGCCAAGCTCATCAGCACCGCTGGCACACCTAAGATCGGCTACCTGGAGCCCGCTGCGTACGAGCGCACCGTCAAGGTGCTGATGACCGGTGGCTCCTCCCCCGTCATCAAGAAGGACCCCGGCAAAGCCGCCTACACCCACGCCGTGTGGGAGGCCGCCAGCAAGTAAACGCCGCCATGACCCAGCCCAGCCCGACCACTGCCACCACCGACACGGCCAAAGGCCAGATACGCCAGGCCAACCAGGCCCTGATTCTGGAAGCCGCCGAGCGGGTGTTTGCAGGGGCCGGGTTTGGCGGGGCCACCATGGCCGCCATTGCCGAAGCCGCTGGCCTGCCCAAGGCCAACCTGCACTACTACTTCGGCAACAAGAAAGAGCTGTACCGCGCCGTGCTCGACCGCACGCTGCGCGATTGGCTGGCGCCCACCGACGGCATCACGCCCGAGGCCGATCCCGCCACCGCGCTGGCCAGCTACATCCGCGACAAAATGCGCCAGTCCGCCCAGCGGCCCCATGCCTCACGGGTATTTGCCAACGAACTGCTGCACGGCGCACCCGAACTCAGCGACCTGCTGCACAGCCACCTCAGCCCACTGGTGCGCGCCAAGGCCGCCGTGGTCGATGGCTGGATTGCCCAGGGCCGCATGGCCCCGGTGGACAGCGTCCACCTGTTTTTCACCATCTGGTCGGCCACCCAGACCTATGCCGACTTCGACGTGCAGGTTCGCGCCGTGCTGGGCCGCACCGAGCTGACCCAGGCCGACCACGAGCGCGCCACCCGGCATGTGGTGGACTTGGTGCTGCGCGGCTGCGGCCTGACCGCCTGAGCCCCAGCGGCGCCCCAGAACCCCACAAAGCCCATCAGGCCAGCCCCGCCCGCTCCAGCATGGCGTGCAGCAGCACGTTGCACCCGGCGGTGATGTGTTCGGGTTTGGCGTCCTCAATTTCGTTGTGGCTGATGCCGTCTTTGCAGGGGATGAAGATCATGCCGCTGGGGGCGAGGCGGGCGGTGTACACCGCGTCGTGGCCCGCGCCTGAGACGGCGGGCATGTGGCTGTAGCCCAGTTCTTTCGCTGCACGTTGCACCGCGTCAATGCAGTCGGCATGAAAGCCCTGTGCGGGGTAGCTGGACACCAGGTCAATCTGTATGCCCAGCCCGGTGTCGGCCTGCAGCCTGGCGGCACGGGCCTTCACTTCGTCGGCCATCTGGTCCACCAACGCGTCGGTGCTGTTGCGCAGGTCGATGCTGAACTTCACGCGCCCCGGGATGACGTTGCGGCTGTTGGGGTGCACCTGCACCATGCCCACGGTGCCGCGCCCGTGGGGCTGGTGGCGCAGGGCGGTGGCCACCACTTCTTGCATG
>PNML01000115.1 GCA_013823635.1 Polaromonas sp.
TGCTCGGGCACGTCGCCCGCCACCGGGATTTTGTAGGTGCTGGGGCCGTGGGTGAGCAGCTTGCCTTTCTTGTCCCAGATGCACTCTTCCATGGTCAGCCAACCCATGCCCTGCACGTAGGCGCCTTCGATCTGGCCCTTGTCGATGGCGGGGTTGATGCTGCGGCCCACGTCGTGGACGATGTCCACGCCCTTGAGCCACCACTCACCGGTGAAGGTGTCGATTTCCACCTCGCTGACCGACGCGCCGTAGCAGTAGTAGTAAAAGGCCTTGCCGTTGAGGGTGGCAAAGTCGTACTTGATTTCGGGCGTCATGTAAAAGCCCGTGACCGACAGGCCCACGCGGTCCAGCCAAGCTTGCTTGGCCAAGTCGGGCCAGGCCACTTTTTTGGCATCGTTTTGGCCTCTGGCGCTTATTCTGCATGCGAAGTCAGCTACAAATTCCACATCACTGGCGTCACAACCCAGCAGGCGGGCGGCCACGGGCGCCAACCGCTCGCGCATCTGCGCGCAGGCGTTCATGATGGCCGCGCCGTTGATGTCGGCCCCGCTCGATGCTGATGTGGCCGAGGCGTTGGGCACTTTTTGCGTGTCCGTACCGGTCACGCGCACACGGCTGACCGGGATGCCCAGCCCATCGGCGCACACCTGCGCCATTTTGGTGTTCAGGCCCTGGCCCATTTCGGTGCCGCCGTGGTTGACGCTGACCGAGCCGTCCATGTAGATGTTGAGCAGCGCACCGCCCTGGTTCAGCATGGTGGCGGTGAAGCTGATGCCAAACTTCAAGGGTACCAGCGACAGGCCGCGCTTGCGGCGCTTGTTGGCGGCGTTGAAGGCAGCCACTTCTGCGCGGCGCTGGTCGTAGCGGGCGCTGGCGGCCACCTGGTCAATCACCTGGTCGCCCACCCAGTCTTCAATCAGCTGGTTGTACTGCGTGGTCATGGTGGCCACGTCACCTGAAATGGACGGATCTTTGTACAGGTTGAGGCGGCGCACCTCCAGTGGGTCTTTGCCCAGGGTGCTGGCGATGTGCTCAATGACCGTCTCGATGCCAAACATGCCCTGAGGCCCACCGAAACCCCGGAAGGCCGTGGCGCTTTGGGTGTGGGTCTTGCAGCGGTGGCTGACCAGCTTGAGCGCAGGGATGTGGTAGCAGTTGTCGATGTGCAGACAGGCGCGGTCGTTCACCGGGCCGGAGTAGTCGGTGCTGTAGCCGCAGCGCGAGGCCAGCGTGATGTCGGCACCCAGGATGCGGCCGTTGTCGTCAAAACCCACCTCGTAGTCAATGCGGAAGTCGTGCCGCTTGCCGGTGATCATCATGTCGTCGTCGCGGTTCACGCGCAGCTTCACCGGCTTTTGCAGCTTGAACGCGGCGAGCGCGGCGCTCTGGCTGAAGATGCTGGCATTGCCCTCTTTGCCGCCGAAGCCACCGCCCATGCGGCGGCAAATCACTTCCACATCGTTGGTGGAGAGGTTCAATGCGGCAGCGGCTTCGCGCTGGTTGCCGTCGGGGTGCTGGGTGGAGACATACAGCGTCAGCTGCCCGCCTTCACGCGGCACGGCGTAGGTGATCTGCCCTTCCAGGTAGAACTGCTCCTGCTGGCCGGTGCGGGTGGTGCCCTTCACCTGGTGGGGCGCGCTGGCAATGGCTGCCGCCGCATCGCCGCGGACGATGCCTTTGGCGGGCATGACGAAGCTGTTGGCCGCCAGCGCTTCTTCAATGGTCAGGATGGGGGGCAGTTCGCGCACCAGCACCTTGGCCTTGTGGGCCGCTTCGCGGGCGTACAGCATTTCACGCGCCACCACCACGGCCACGGCCTGTCCCAGAAACTCCACCTTGCCCACGGCCAGGAAGGGGTCGTCGTGGACGATGGGGCCGCAGTTGTTTTCACCGGGGATGTCTTTGGCCGTGTACACCGCCACCACGCCGTGCTCGCGCAGGATGGCTTCGCGGTCAATGCCCTCGCCCAGCAATTCGCCATGGGGCACGGGCGAGGTGATGAGGGCCGCGTAGAGCGTGCCGCGCAGTTCGGGGATGTCGTCGATGTAGGTGGCTTCGCCGCTGACGTGCAGGTTGGCCGACTCGTGGACCAGGTCCTGGCCCTGTTGTTGGGACTGAGCCAGCACGTGGAAGGGGGTGGGTGCGTTCATGGGAAGTCTCCTGGCTGCAATCAAACGGCGGCGGTGGCGGGTGCGGCTTCTTCCAGAAAGCCCAGCACCAGGTTGCGGGCCACCAGCGAGCGGTAGGCCCAGGTGGCGCGCAGGCCGTCGCGGGCGGTGAAGCTGGCGGCGATGGCCGCGTCCAGCGCCTGAGCGCTCACATCGGCCGGGGCCTTGCCTTCGAGCACGGCTTCCAGCTTGGGGGCGCGGCAAGGCGAGGGGGCCAGGCCGTTGTAGGCCAGCTTCACATTCTTCAGCTTGCCACCCACCAAGCTGAACGACAAGGCGCAGCAGGTGGCGGAAATGTCCTGTTCAAACCGCTTGCTCACCTTGTGGGCGCGGAAGGTCTGGCCGGCCACCGGCTTGGGCAGTTCGATGGCCTCAATGAACTCGCCCGCCTGCAATACGGTTTGCTTCTGGCCGGTGTAGAACGCATCCAGCGCGACGGTGCGGGTTTTGGCGCCCTTGCGCAGTACCAGTGTGGCGCCCAGCGCCATCAGGCAAGGCATGCTGTCGCCGATGGGGGAACCGTTGGCGATGTTCCCGGCCAGCGTGGCGGTGGCGCGGATGGGGGGCGAACCGAAGCGGCGCAGCACCTCGGCAAAGTCCGGCAAGGCATCCTTGACCAACTCCAGCACGCGCTCCAGCGACACCATGGCGCCGATGCGCCAGCTCTTGGGAGACTCGGCCACGGTTTTCAGCTCGGCCACATTGCCCAGGTAGCAAATGTGGCCAGGGCGGGCAAACTGTTTGTTGACCTGCAAGCCGATTTCGGAGCTGCCCGCCAGCAGGGTGGCACCGGGGTGGTGCTGCAGGTAGTGCGCCACCTCGGCCAGCGTGGCCGGGCTGACGAATTCGCTGCCCTTTTTGGTGCGCACCACGGGCTGCACCACGATGTCACCGTCCAGGCTGTAGGTGGGGTGCGTGGCCCGCTTGATTTCCTTGAGCAGCGGCACGTCGGCGCTGCTGTCGATGCCCAGGCTGGTCGGGTCGGTGGCCAACGCGGTGGTGCAGGCCTGCTCGGCGGCCTCGACGATGGGCTTGTAGCCGGTGCAGCGACACAGGTTGCCGCTGAGCGCGTCTTTGATTTCGGTGCGGCTCAGGGGCTGGCCACGGCCTGGCACCACCTGCACCACGTGCGCCAGGCTCATGACGATGCCGGGGGTGCAAAAGCCGCACTGGCTACCGTGGCACTTGACCATGGCCGCTTGCACCGGGTGCAAGGTGCCGTCGGGCTTTTTGAGGCTCTCGACGGTTTTGACCGATTTGCCGTCCAGCGTGGGCAGCAACTGGATGCAGGCATTGACCGGCTGGTAGTCCACCCCGTTGCCCGCAGCGTTGAGCTCCCCCACCAGCACCACGCAGGCACCGCAGTCGCCCTCGGCGCAGCCCTCTTTGGTACCCGTGCGGTGCAGTTCTTCGCGCAAGTAATCGAGGACGGTGGTGGTGCGGCGCTTGCCCTGGGCTTCGACGATGCGGCCGTCGAGCACAAAGCGCACGGTGTTGGTGACTTGGGTCATGGGGTGAGCGTGGTAAGGGGTGGACAAAACCACCGGCCCACCGCCGATCGGCGGGCTGGATGCACCAATTTTATTTTCCAGACCATATGAACCTCATATGAAGATTCATATAGTCAACCGACTCACGACCCCCGGTAGGTCGAATAGCTCCACGGGCTGACCAGCAAAGGCACGTGGTAGTGCTGGCTGGTGTCGGCCACGCCAAAATCCAGGCTGACCTGGTCGAGGAAGTTGGGCTCCGGCAGCGGCACGCCCCGCCCAGAAAAGTAGCCCTTCACATCAAACACCAGGCGGTAGGTGCCCACGCGCAGGCTGGCGTTGTCCAGCAGGGGGCCGTTGGGGTTGCGGCCATCGGCATTCAAGCTGAAGCGCCCCAGCAATTCGGGCTGGGCGCCCCCGGTGGCGTAAAACGACACCGCCATGCCCGCAGCGGGGCAACCGTGCATGGTGTCCAGAACGTGTGTGCTCAATCCCATCGAAGCCTCCGTTGAAACCTGGTCAACCCCGCACGCCGCGAGGGCCACCACAGTCGGTCAATTGGCGCAACAAAGTGTATACACTTTTTGCCACCAAACCCCTTTTCTGCGTATGATGAACCGCATGAACACCGCCGCCATGCCCCTGTCGTCGCCCGAGGGCGATGCCTTGCCCGAGTCGTCCACCACGCGCATCGTCGAATCGCTGACCCGCGCCATTGTGGAGCACCGCCTGCACCCTGGCACCAAGCTGGCCGAACAAAAGCTGGCCGACCACTTTGGCGTGTCCCGCACATTGGTGAGGCAAGCTTTGTTCCAGATGACGCGCAACCACCTCATCCGCATGGAGCCCGCTCGCGGTGCTTTTGTGGCCACCCCCTCGGCCGACGAGGCGCGCCAGGTGTTTGCCGTGCGCCGCATGCTGGAAACCGAAATGACCCGCGAATTTGTCCGCCAGGTCACGCCCGCGCACATCCAAGCCCTCAAAACCCATGTGGCCCAGGAAAAGGCCGCTGTGGCCAAACAGGACGTGAGCGGACGCACCGAGTTGCTGGGCGACTTTCATGTGGTGATGGCCGAGCTCATGGGCAACCACGTGCTGGCCCAACTGCTGGATGGGCTGATTGCACGCTGCGCCCTCATCACCCTGATGTACCAGAGCACCAGCGCCGCCGAGCATTCCAGCGACGAACACGCCGCCATCATTGAAGCACTGGCCGCCAGGGACGAAGCCCGCGCCGTGCAGCTGATGGCTGAACACCTGCAGCACGTGGAAGAAGGCCTGCAGTTCGACCGCAAGCTGCCCAGCAGCGACATTTCCATGGCCCTGTCATGACCTACGACACCACCCTGCCCTACCCCCGCGACCTGGCCGGCCACGGCGAACACCCCCCCCATGCCCGCTGGCCGGGCGGTGCCCGGGTGGCCGTGCAGTTTGTGCTGAACTACGAAGAAGGCGGCGAAAACTGCGTGCTGCATGGCGACGCGGCGTCCGAACAGTTTCTGTCGGAAATGTTCAACCCGGCCGCCTACCCCGACCGGCACATGAGCATGGAGGGCATTTACGAATACGGCTCACGCGCGGGCGTGTGGCGCATCCTGCGTGAGTTCGACCGCCGCCAGCTGCCGCTGACCGTGTTCGGTGTGGCCAGTGCCCTGCAGCGCTCGCCCGACGTGACCGCCGCATTCCTGGCCCGGGGCCACGAAATTGCCTGCCACGGCTGGAAGTGGATCCACTACCAGAACACCCCCGAGGCCGAAGAGCGCGAGCACATGGCGCTGGCCATGGAGACGCTGGCCCGCCTCACCGGCGACCACGGCCAGCAGCTGCACGGCGCGGGCTGGTACACCGGGCGCGACAGCCCCCGCACCCACCGCCTGGTGGCCGACCACGGCGGCTTTGCTTACGACAGCGACTACTACGGCGACGACCTGCCCTTCTGGATGAAGGTGCAAAAAACCGACGGCAGCGTGGTGCCCCAACTCATCGTGCCCTACACGCTGGACTGCAACGACATGCGCTTTGCCCTGCCCCAGGGCTACAGCCACGCCGACCCGTTTTTTCAGTACTTGAAAGACACGTTTGACGCGCTCTATGCCGAGGGCGACCCCGACGGCCTCAACGCCCCCAAGATGATGAGCGTGGGCATGCACTGCCGCTTGCTGGGTCGGCCGGGCCGCATCACCGCGCTGCAGCGGTTTTTGGACCACATCCAGGCCCACAGCGGCGTGTGGGTGGCGCGGCGCATTGACATTGCCCGCCACTGGAAGGCCACCCACCCCTACCCCGGCTGAGCCGGCTCCGGCCCCTTTCTTGCGTCAGCGCTCACACCCTGCCGCACGCCATTGCACCCTGCAGCGCCCACTTTCACCGCACACGCCATGTCCACACCCCTGACCCTGGAACGCCTCAACGCTTCCCCCCCCGACGTCGCCGCCAAAATGCTCGACGGTCTGTACGAGCACACCCCCTGGATTGCGGGCCAAGCCATGGCGCACCGGCCCTTCCAATCGCTGGCGCACCTCAAGCACACCATGGCGCAACTGCTGAACGAGGCGGGTGCCGATGCCCAAAAGGCCCTCATCTGCGCCCACCCCGAGCTGGCGGGCAAGGCCATGGTCAGCCAAACGCTCACCGCCGAATCGACCAACGAGCAACAAAAAGCGGGCCTGACGCAATGCACACCTGAAGAGTTTGCTCATATTCAGCAACTGAATGCCGACTACAACGCCAAATTCGGCTGGCCCTTCATCCTGGCCGTGCGTGGGCCACGTGGCGTGGGGCTGACCAAGCGGCAAATCATCAGCACCTTCGAGCGCAGGCTGCAGGGCCACCCCGACTTTGAGCTGGCCGAGTGCATACGCAACATCCACCGCATTGCCGAGATTCGGCTGAACGACAAGTTCGCCGCCGAGCCCACCATTGGCCAACAGGTGTGGGACTGGCACGAAGACCTGGCCCGCCACTCCGACCCCGGCTTTGCTGAGCAAGGGCAACTCACCGTCACCTACCTCACCCCCGCCCACCAGGCCTGCGCCGCCGACATTGCCCAGCGCATGCGCGGGTGCGGGTTTGACGAGGTGAATGTGGACGCCGTGGGCAACGTGGTGGGGCGGTACCTGGGCACCCAACCCGAAGCCAAAACACTGCTCACCGGCAGCCACTACGACACCGTGCGCAACGGCGGCAAGTACGACGGGCGGCTGGGCATTTTTGTGCCCATGGCCAGCGTGCAGGCGCTGCACCAGGCAGGCCAGCGCCTGCCCTTTGGCATCGAGGTGGTGGCCTTTGCCGAGGAAGAAGGCCAGCGCTACAAAGCGACGTTTTTGGGCTCGGGCGCCCTCACCGGCAGCTTTGACCCCGCCTGGCTGGACCAGACCGACGCCGACGGCACCACCATGCGCCAAGCCATGCAAGCCGTCGGCCTGCCCGCCACGCTGCCCGCCATCCAAGCCTTGCGGCGCGACCCGACCCAGTACCTGGGCTTTGTGGAAGTGCACATTGAGCAAGGCCCCGTGTTGAATGAGCTGAACCTGCCGCTGGGCATCGTCATCAGCATCAACGGCAGCGTGCGCTACGTGGGTGAAGTGGTGGGCCAGGCCAGCCACGCTGGCACCACCCCCATGGACCGCCGCCGCGACGCCGCCTGCGCCGTGGCAGAGCTGGCGCTGTACGCCGAGCAACGCGCCGCGCAAGACGGCGACAGCGTGGCCACCATCGGCCAACTGCAGGTGCCCAACGGCAGCATCAACGTGGTGCCCGGCGTGTGCCAGTTCAGCCTGGACCTGCGCGCGCCCAACGACGCGCAACGCAATGCCTTGGAGCGCGACGTGCTGCAAAAACTGCAAGCCATTTGCACCCAGCGCGGCCTCAGCTTCAGCCTGGAAGAAACCATGCGCGCCAGCGCCGCCCCCAGCGCCCCCGCCTGGCAAGCCCGCTGGGAAGCTGCCGTGGCCGCCACCGGCCTGCCCCTGCACCGCATGCCCAGCGGCGCGGGCCACGACGCCATGAAGCTGCACGGTGTCATGCCCCAAGCCATGCTGTTTGTGCGCGGGGAGAATGCCGGCATCAGCCACAACCCGCTGGAAAGCACCACCGCCAACGACATGCAGCTGGCCGTGGACGCCTTCAGCCACCTGCTGCACCAACTGGCCACAGAGTCATTTCAAGCTTTTTAGGCACCCAGCGCTTTATTGATATAGACATTCAGCTATTTAATTTAACACCCATTTTCGCCACTGAGACCCCCCATGACACACCCAGCCGCCACCCACTTTGACCAGATTGATGCCTGGGTGGATGCCCACTTTGACGAGCAAATCGGCTTTTTGCAGCAACTGGTGCGCGTGCCCACCGACACCCCGCCCGGCAACAACACCCCCCACGCGGAGCGCACCCTGGCGCTGCTGGCCGAGATGGGCTACCCCGCCGAGCGCTTCGACGTGCCCGCCGCCGAGGTGCAGGCCGAGGGGCTGCAGAGCATCACCAACCTCATCGTGCGGCGGCACTTTGGCACGCCAGGCGCAGGCGGCAAAACCATCGCCCTGAACGTGCACGGCGACGTGGTACCCCCCGGCGAGGGCTGGACGCACGACCCCTACGGCGGCGAGGTGGTGGGCGACCACGCCACAGGCCGCATCTACGGCCGAGCCACGGCGGTGAGCAAGGGCGACTTTTCCACCTTCACGTTTGCGCTGCGCGCGCTGGAAGCCGTGGCCCAGGCGCACAACCTGCCACTCAAGGGCAGCGTGGAACTGCACATCACCTACGACGAAGAATTTGGCGGCAACGTCGGCCCCGGCTGGCTGCTGAAACACGGGCACACAAAACCTGATTTGATGATTGCCGCGGGCTTCAGCTACCAGGTGGTGGTGGCCCACAACGGCTGCCTGCAACTGGAAGTGACGGTGCAGGGCGACATGGCCCACGCCGCCATCCCCGACAGCGGCACCGACGCGCTGCAAGGCGCCACCCACATCATGAACGCGCTGTAC
>PNML01000116.1 GCA_013823635.1 Polaromonas sp.
CCGCCGCCACGAGGCTGGCGGTGTGCAATATCTGCCGCGTGTTGCGGTAGTTGATTTTCAGGATGGTGGTGCGCCCCTGCGCCTGAATGCCCACGCTCTTGAAGCTGAACTGTTTGCTGCGCGCGCGTTCGTAAATGCTTTGCGCGTCGTCGTACAGCACCAGCAGGCTGTTGGTGGCGGGGTCCACCATTTGGGTGACGAGCTTGAGCCATTCGGGTGCAAATTCGTGGCCCTCGTCGATCATCACCGCTTGGTATTGCCCGCTGGGAATCAGGACAACGCGGTGCCCGAGCGCTGGAACTCGCCAACCAGCTGGACGCCTTAAACGGCGGGTACACCGATGGGCCAGCTTGCCCTGGTGCCGACCCTCGGGCTGCACCAGCTGCGGGTCGCGCTCCAGCGCGTTGACCACCTGGTGCGCGTACTGCCGGGCCTGCTCCAGCGGGTTGGGAATGGTCTTGGGGCCCAGATCGCCGTGGATGTCCCAGGTCTGCTTGTTGGCGTGGATGAGGTTGGAGAGCCGGAAGTCCTTGACCTCCAGGATCAGGATGCCCCGGCGCGGGTGCATGACCACAAAGTCGGGGTGCTGGTGCCGGGGGCCCACGGCCACGTCGTACCAGAGCAGGTAGTCGGCGTCGAGCTTTTGCTCCAGCCGCTCGGCGGTGCGGCGCTCGCCCGGCGTCATGCGCGAGACGCAGGTGCTGATGGCGGGTATCAGTGTGGCCATGTGTTTTTGTTCAATCTCCCTGACGGAGATGATGCCGCAACTTTTGCCCGCCTTGCGCGGGAGAGCGCTGGGTTGCGGGATGCAGCGCCCTTCACCACCCGCGCGTTTATGCAATAAAATATGGCTCTATCGCTTATTCATAAAACGAAAGCAGCTATGAATTTTGAGAATCATTGGGTGAACCGCATCCGTCCTCCCTCATTCGCAGCGTCAGCAGGCCACGACAATGTTTGACATGGAATTCACCAAAATATGTCGAATATGTTTGACACATTTCAGGCTTGGTGCTCCACTCCAGCCATGAACCTCGCAGACATCGGTCAACTCGTGCACGCCCGTCGGGAGGCGCTGGGTCTTTCGCAGGCGCGGCTGGCGAGGTTGGCCGGGTTGTCGCGCGCCACCATCAACCAATTGGAAAACGGCTCTCTGGTGGACCTGGGCGCGGCCAAGCTGTTGGCGCTGCTGAACCTGCTGGGCCTGGACCTGACCGCACAACCACGGACACCGCAAGCGCACGCGCTGGCCTTGCTGAGTCAGACGGCCAGCGTGAGCTACAGGCAGGCGTTGTCGCCGGGCGCCCTGGCCGACGCGTTGGTGGCAGGCACACTGCCCACAGCGTTGGTGCCGCAGGTGGCCACGCTGCTGGACGAAGCGCCTCTGCCACTGATCGTGGCCGGGGTGGCGGAGGTGGCCGAACGCACCCACACGCCACCCAAGACGCTGTGGAAACACCTGACGGCCTGGGCGCAGGCGCTGCAGTCGCCACGCGCGGCCTGGACATGAACCAATCTACCCAACCGAGCGCCATGCCCGAAGGCGTGTGGCAAAGCTTGCTGGGCCACGCCTTCACGCTGGTGGACGAGATTGGCCGGAGCGGCATCAGCGATCCGTACTGGACGTTTGGCGGCGGCACGGTGCTGATGCTGCGGCACGGCCACCGGCTGAGCAAGGACATCGACATCTTTGTGCCCGACCCGCAGTACCTGGGCTTTGTGTCGCCCCGGCTGAGCGATGCGGCCGAGCGTGTGTCGGCGGACTATGTGGAGGGTCCGGGCTACGTGAAGCTGTTGCGGCCAGAGGGCGAGATCGACTTCGTGGCCTCGCCCAACCTCACGGCGCAACCGTATGACGAATGGACGCTGCTGGGGCGCACGGTCAAGGTGGAAACCGCCGCCGAGATCGTGGCGAAGAAGTTGTGGCACCGGGGCGACCGGGCCACAGCGCGAGACCTGTTTGACCTGTCGCTGGTGATCGCGCGGGAGCCAGAAGCGCTGGCGACGGCTGCGCCCTACCTCGTCCGCCACCGGGACGCGTTTCTGACGCAGATTCAGCAACGGCGCGTGGTGCTGGGTGCGCAGTTCGAGGCCATCGACGCGCTCGGCTATCGGCCGCAAGCTCTTTATTGACAATCGAAAGCAGCTATGAACTTTGATCATTCTTACGCTGTGCTGCAGTGTCATACGCTGCCAGCTTGTCGCGCTTGCCAACGGCAATCACGCTCACCGTGACCACGTCGTCGTCCACACGGTAAATCAGTCGGTAGCCCGCTTGCCGCAGCTTGATCTTGTAGCAGTCACCCATGCCCGACAGGGCTGCCGATGGCACGCGGGGTTGCTCCAGCCGCTCCAGCAGTTTCTTTTTCAGCGGGGCTTTGATGCTGCCGTCCAGCTTTTGCCACTCGGCCCACGCCAGTTCATGAAAACGCAGCTTGTAGGCCATGCCGTGCTGCATCACAGGTCTTGCGGGTTGACTTCGACAAACGGGCCATTGGCGCGTTCGCGTGCCAGCTTGGCATCCTCCAGGTCTTCCAGGAGTTGCATCAGCCGCTCGAAGTAAGGGGCGGGCACGAGGTAGGCTTCGGGCCGGTTGTGGTTGAGCACGGCCACGGGCTCGTCGTCGGCCTGCGCCAGGATGCTGGCGTAGTTGCGCTTGAGATCGGTCACGCTGACGCTGTGGTGGCTGAGAACGGTGTCCATGGCTTTAAACTCCAATTTTGATGCTTTATTTATCATCAAATAAGGCGCCTATTTTAAAGGGCAAGCACGACTGCCTGCGACTTGCCAAGCGTGAAAAACTCTGCGCAGGGTGAACGCACCGCCTCAACCTGTCACCAACCCTCAACCGGCTTTCGGCACAGGCGCGCTCGCCACTGGCAGTTTGCGGCGAACGTACAAATTGATGTGCTGACCGGCCTCTCCTGCGACGACCTCTTTGGTTTCCAGATAGGCCTGCTTTCGCATCAGGTCACCCAGTTTGGTGACCCCATAGTTGCGTGGGTCGAACGACGGGTGAATGCGGTTCAGTTGGCTGCCCAACGCAGACAAGGTGGACCACCCATCGTCACGAGCCACGGCTTCCAGCGCTTTCAGCACCAAGGATTTCAGCTTTGGCAACTCTGCCACTTTGGCCGGATTCGCCTCGTCGTCAGGTTTGCTGGTACTGATGTCTTCAGGCTTCTTCTCCTCCGGCTGGATGCGCAGAATCTCTGTGTAGACGAACTTGTCGCACGCCGCCACAAAGGGCTCCGGCGTTTTGCGCTCGCCAAACCCGTACACCACCAGGCCCGCTTCGCGGATTCGGGTGGCAAGCCGGGTGAAATCGCTGTCGCTGCTGACCAGGCAAAAGCCGTCCACACGCCCTGTGTGCAACACGTCCATGGCGTCGATGATCAGCGCGGAATCGGTGGCGTTTTTTCCACTGGTGTAGCTGAACTGCTGAATGGGCTGCACAGCCATGGTGTGCAGCACCTCTTTCCACCCTTTGAGGTTGGTGGTTGTCCAGTCGCCATAGGCGCGCTTGATGGTGGCGGTGCCGTAACGCGAAACTTCCTCCAACAGCTCCCGGATCACCGATGCCTGGGCGTTGTCTGCGTCAATGAGGACGGCGAGTTTTTGGTTGGTATTGCTGGCCATTTGTTTTTTCTCCCTGAGTTTTTTCAGCATCGTACAGGGCGATACCCCCACATCGATGCAACCCTGAAGCGTCCTACACGTCAGGTCCACCGAGCTGCTTTTGCGCAAACTGGGGCCTTCGCCCTGGCAGGCGCGGACGATTCGGCAACCCCTCCATGTTTCTCCCTTGGAGCCACCATGCACGATTCTCACAACGCGTACCTGCCTCGGATTGAACTGAAGGTTTTCAAACCCGCCACCTACCGCGGTGTGTTGGTGACCCCAGACATCACCCTTCGGGCCATGCACAAGGTGATTCAGGCCGCAATGGGTTGGGACGACGCGCACCTGTACGGGCATGAGGCGGCACGCCGCATGCCTGCACCCCCCCACTCAGGGGTTCCCATGGCGGGTACACAATGGTTGTGTCTTGACACAGCCGCACCAGCCACCAACGGCTTCTCCCCCTCCACATGACCCCCACCCTGTCCACCTGGCGCCTGGCCGCCCTCACCACCCTGGCCATGCTGGCGTTTGCGGGCAACTCGGTGCTGTGCCGCATGGCCCTGAAAACCACGGCGCTGGACGCCGCCAGCTTCACCACGGTGCGGCTGCTGTCAGGGGCGGCCATGCTGTGGCTGCTGGTGTGGCTGCGCCAGCGGGCAACGGCCAGTCCACAGGCCACCCCGCCAGACCGCCGACCCCTGGCAGGCAACTGGGGCTCGGCGCTGGCGTTGTTTGCCTACGCCGCCCTCTTCAGCTTTGCCTATGTGGGCATGAGCACCGGCACGGGTGCGCTGCTGCTGTTTGGTGCCGTGCAGGCCAGCATGATTGGCTGGGGCCTGGCCCGTGGCGAGCGCTTGCGCCCGCTGCAGTGGCTGGGCTTTGCCGTGGCGCTGGCGGGCCTGGTGGCGTTGATGCTGCCTGGCGTGGTCACCCCGGCGCTTCCCGATGCGCTGGCCATGCTGGGGGCCGGTGTGGCATGGGGCATTTACTCATTGCGGGGCAAAGCCACCACCGCCCCGGCGGGCGCGGCAGACCCGGTGGCCACCACCTGCGGCAATTTTGTGCGCACCGTGCCCATGGCGCTGCTGCTGTTGGCCCTGGCCTGGCCCACGCTGCGCGGGGACGCGCAGGGCCTGTGGTTGGCGGTGGTCTCGGGCGCCGTCACCTCTGGCCTGGGCTATGCCTTGTGGTACCGCGCCCTGCCCGCCTTGCAGGCCACCCACGCGGCCACGGTGCAGCTCAGCGTGCCCGTGCTGGCCGCGCTGGGTGGCGTGCTGCTGCTGGGCGAGGCCGTGAGCTGGCCCCTGGCCGCCTCGTCGGTGGCCATTCTGGGTGGCATTGCGCTGGTGTTGGCCCGGCCCCAGCGCTGAACGCGCACCCGCAGCGCCTGACCACCATGGCCCGCCGTGCGCACCACCATGTGTACGTGGTTGAACTGTCCAAAGACGTGCTGCAGGAGGCCAAGTTCAGGCGGTGTAACCCTGGCTACGTCCAGGGCCAGCCTTGCGTCTATGTGGGCATGACCGGGCTGGACCCCGATGTGCGCTTTGACAAGCACAAGGCGAGCATTCAGGCCAACACCTATGTGCGCCGCTACGGCCTGCGCCTGTTGCCCGACCTGTACGAGGGCTTCAACCCCATGCCCTACCGAGAGGCGGTGGAGCGGGAAATTGAGATCGGCATCGACCTGCGCTCAGCCGGTTTCGGGGTCTGGCAGGCCTGAGCGAAAGACGCTCAGCCGCTCAACTGGGTAGGGCCAAGTCTTCCCACTGCGTGAGCACGGTGGCCTGGCGTTGCAGGTAGTCGGTGGGCATGGCCTGTGAACCCCACACGGCGGTGCGGCCCGCGTACTCGCCCAGCAGCCAGAACTGGCGCACCGCCATGAAGGGCGCGATGGCAGCCAGGTCGGCGGGGTCCACAGGGCGAACGGCGCGGTAGGCGTCCAGAAAGTGCCGCCAGCGGGTCAGGGTTTTGTCGCTCAACGGCGTGTCGGGCAGGTGCGGGTGCTGGCTCCAGGGGTACACGGCCAACTCGTAGGCCAGGTAGCCCGGCCCGGCTTCGTCAAAGTCAAAAAACACCGCCTGGCGGTGTCCGTTGGGGCCGTCCACCACAAAGTTGTTCTGGCCATGGGCATCACCGTGGCACAGCACCTGGGTCAAAGGCCCCAGCGCCACGATGCGGTCGTTCAGGCGCTGGGCCAGGGCCTGGTAGCGGGGGCGCAGCTCGGGCGTCACGGTGGGCGCTTGCAGCAGGCGTTGCAGCGGGCGCCACAGCAGGTGCTCCAGGTCCAGCGTGTAGGCGCTGGCCACACCGCCATAGCCCTGGCCTGCGGTGTGCAGGTGGGCCAGGCCACGCCCGAAGGCCTGGATGTCGGCGGGGGCGTCGCCGGTGAAGGCACCCTCCAAAAAGTCAAACAGCATCAGCGGGCGCCCCCCTTCGGGCAGTGGCACGTCCACGCTCACATCCCCGTTGGCGGCGGGTATGCAGTTCGCCACCAGAGCGCCCTGGGCGGCCCAGTGCCCCAGCGCCGCCGCCTCAAACTGCACGTTGGGCCGGCCACGGGGGCGGTCGGCGCTCAGGCGCGCCACCACCCGCCGCCCACTGGCAAACGTCAGGCGGTACACCTGGTTGAAGCTGCGGCGCAAAAACTCGCTGTCCACCACCGGGCCCAGGGCGTAGTGCGCCTCCACCCACGCGCCAATGGAGCGGGCTGTGGGGGTGGACTGGGCAAATTCCAGGTTCATGGGGTGGGCCTCATGCGCGGGTGGGTGGGAGGGGGCACTGCCGCGCTGGTTCAGCTGGCCGCGTGCTGGGCCAGCACAAAACCAATGGCGGCTTCCACCGCCGCCACCTGGGCGGCCACGCACTGACCGGGCGTGGCGCGGGGGCTGTCGGGGTAGACCTCGGTGGTGGTGGTGTAGCGCGCGCCGGTCATGCCCGCGCACAGGCCCAGGCGCTGCAGCGGGTAGCGGATGACGCCGTGCCCCACGGCGGGTGAGCCAATGAGGTGGCCCCGCCCGTCCGCCGGGGCGATGTGGGTGACCTGCGCCACCGCGCCGATGATGGCCTGCTGGAACGCGGGCTGGGGGTTGGCGGTGTCGTCCACCAGGTAAAAACCGTCGGGAATGGTGCCGGGCTCAAAGGGTTGGCCGTCGCGGGCGGCCAGGGCCGGGCGGAACTCGGTTTCGTCGGTGTCGGTGGTTTCGTGCAGGTCGATGTGGGCGGCAAAACCGCCCCCGCCCTTGGCCTGACCCTGCGCCTGAATCTGCGCCTGAACCTCGGCCACCAGGCGCATCAGCGCGGCGGCCTCCTGGGCCGGGGGGGCTTGGCCGGGCGCGCTGGCGCGGAACGAGCGGTTGGGGTCCACTGCGTCGAAGTTCCAGCGCTGCACGCGCTCGTAACCCCAGGGGCTGACGCAGGGCACCACCAGCAGGTTGACCCGGCCCGCACCGCGGGCGGCCCGCTGCTGGGCGAACCGCAGCGCACCGAGCACGCCGCTGGTTTCGTAACCGTGCACGCCACCCGTCACCAACACGCTGGGCCATTGGGGCTGCCAGGGCTGGCTGCGCAGGGCCAGCAGCGGGTAGGCGCCGCCTTGGTCAGCGCTCCCGGCGCCTTCGGGCGAGCCTGCCTCCGAGTACACCAGATCACCATAGTGCAGCACCTGCCAGGTGCCGCCCAGGCGCTCGATGGCGTGCACCACGTCGTCGGCGTGGCTGCGCTGGCGCACCTGGCGGGCACGCCACTGGTCCACCTCGGCATCGCCCCAGGGTTGGCCGGGGGTACCAATGGGGTAAGGGCGGGGCGTCTGGGTCATGGGGGCGGGGTTCAACATGGGGAACAATGGGGCAACGGTGGCGGGCATTCTGCCCCGGGTGCCAGGCGCTGGAGGCGGCACGGCCACACCAGATTTATAACAAAATCAGCCTTCAGCGCTTTATTTACATATGTTTTAAGCTCTGTTTTATGAACTTCTCTGACCGCCTCCAACAACTCCCCACTGTCGCCCACGTCGCCGCCTTGCAACTGGCCACCGCCGACGGCCAAGCGCTGGCCACCCTGGAAAACAAGCCCGGCCAGGCGGGGTCTGTCGCCGTGCACCACGCGCTGGCCGCGCTGTATGGCGGCACCCTCACCCCTGCGGCGGCCACGCTGGGCCTGGAGTGGTACGCCGAACACACGGCCGACGCCCACGCCCACCCCGGCAAGCACCCCAACATCGACCGCCTGTTGGCGCTGGCACAGGGCGGTGCACCCCTGGGGGTGCGGGTGGTGCTGGCCTGAGGGCGCCGCCCGGCACACAATGTCCGACGTGGGCCATCACACCCGCGCTCAGGCTGGTCAGCGGCCTGGACAGGCAATCCCAACCGAAAGGCCCCACCATGCGCACTGGCACAGAAACCGGCACCGTCACCTTGCACCGCGTGCTGCGCGCCCCGCCCGAGCGGGTGTACCGCGCGTTTCTGGACCCCGACGCCATGGCCAAGTGGCTGCCACCCCACGGCTTCACCGGCAAGGTGCTCGCCATGGACGCCCGCGTGGGTGGGCGCTACCGCATGCAGTTCACGCAGCTGAGCAACGGTCATGTCCACGCTTTTGGCGGCGAGTACCTGGAGCTGGTGCCCAACGAGCGCATCGTGAACACCGATGTGTTTGATGACCCCCACCTGCCCGGCACGATGCGCACCACCATCAGCCTCAAGGCCGTATCGGTGGGCACCGAGCTGACGGCGGTGCAAACCGGCATTCCGGCCGCCATCCCCACCGAGGCCTGTTACCTGGGCTGGCAGGAGTCGCTGCAGTTGCTGGCCTGGCTGGTGGAAGCGGACATTCCCGGCTGACCCCACTGTTGCACCGTCTCACACCACACACCCATGCCTGCCAG
>PNML01000117.1 GCA_013823635.1 Polaromonas sp.
TCGGGCACGTTCCGATGCATTACTCACCCGTTCGCCACTCGTCAGCATAACCTGTTACCGTTCGACTTGCATGTGTAAAGCATGCCGCCAGCGTTCAATCTGAGCCAGGATCAAACTCTTTAGTTCGATCTTGAATTTTTTCGCTCTTTTCAGAGCAACTCATAAAACGGAATTGAGGTGACTTCACATTACTGTGAATTCACTTCTTTACTATTCCATGAGCGTTTGTCGTTCCGAAGAACTTCAGGCACCAGACCCTTTCGAGCCCGCCTTCAAACGCCCACGCTTATCGGCTGTAATTTTTTAATGATCCACTTGGCAAACCCTTCAGCTTGCCGCCCCGCTGTGATCAGCAGAGCCTCGTATTCTAGCACCTTTTTTTACCATCCGTCAAAATGTTTTTTGACTTTAAGCGCCCCCTGGTGCGGTCTTGCTGTGAGCAATTGATGCGTTGCTGCATCGGGGAGCGGGATTGTACAACGGGTTTTTGGCGTTTCGGTAGGTTTTTGAAAAAAACAGGCCTTCAGTGGCCGAATCGAGGGTATCTCCTGTGACGTGAATGCCTCAGATCCCAGGACTGGTGCGGGTTTCAGCCCGGTGGGTGCGCTGCTGTTCACCCCCGCAGTTTGATGTCAGTCCGGCCGCTCAACGGCCGCCGGAAACGGGACCGCCCAGCGGGGAAGCGCGCTCCCGACGCCCGCACAAGGATAATCACCCAGTCTGCCACCTTGCCAGATTTGGCGCGCCTGCCGCGCCTTGGGCCAGGCACCCTTCCGCCGCCCCCCGTATATATAGAGACCCCTTCCCATGGCTTTGATTACCCTGACCGACGCGCAGCTGGCCTTTGGCCATGTGGCCCTGCTAGACCACACCGATTTCTCCCTGGAGGCCCAGGAGTGCGTGGGATTGATCGGCCGCAACGGCACCGGTAAGTCGTCGCTGCTCAAAATTCTGGCGGGCATTGAGAAGCCCGACGACGGGCTGCTGCAGGTTCAGGGCGGCATACGCATCACCTACGTGCCGCAAGAGCCTGTCATGGACGCAGACTCCAGCGTGTTCGAAGTGGCCAGCCAGGGCCTGGCGACCGCCATTGCGGCCCGTGACCAATACCTGAGCGGCGCCGACGGACTGGACCTGGACGCCTTGCAAACGACCATCGAGTCACTGGACGCGTGGAACTGGGAGCAGCGGGTGGACGAAACCCTGCAGCGCCTCCACCTTGACCCCGGCGCGCGCATCGGCAACCTGTCGGGCGGGTTGAAGAAGCGCGTGGCCCTGGCCCAAGCCCTGGTCAGTCGCCCGGATGTGTTGCTGCTCGACGAACCCACCAACCACCTGGACCTGGATTCGATCGGCTGGCTGGAAGGCCTGTTGAACGACTTCAAAGGCAGCGCGGTCGTCATCAGCCACGACCGCGCCTTCCTGGATGGCGTGACCACCCGCATGGTGGACCTGGACCGTGGCCGCCTGTTGAGCTACCCCGGCAACTTCACCCAATACCAGACATTGAAGGAAGAGCAACTGGCGCAGGAAGCCATCATCAACGCCCGGGCCGACAAATTGCTGGCCCAGGAAGAGGTGTGGATTCGCAAAGGGGTGGAGGCACGGCGCACACGGGCCCAGGCCCGGATCACCCGCCTGGCCCACCTGCGCGAAGCCCGGGCACAGCGCCGGGACGCCGTGGGCCGCGTGAAGCTCGACCTGGCCACAGGCTCTGCCAGCGGAAAAATCGTGGCCGAACTGGAGAAGGTCAGCAAACACTTTGACGGACCGTCTGGCCGCAAGACCGTGGTGCGGCAGTTCAGTGGCACCATTTTGCGGGGAGACAAGGTGGGCCTGATTGGTCCCAACGGCGCTGGCAAAACCACGCTGCTCAAGCTCATTCTGGGCGAACTCGCGCCGGACGAGGGCACGGTGCGCCAGGGCAGCAAGCAGACCGTGGCCTACTTTGACCAGATGCGCGACCAGATTGACCTGAACGCCACCTTGGAGGACTTCATCAGCCCCGGCAGCGAGTGGATAGAGATCAACGGCAAGCGCACCCACGTCAAGAGCTACCTGAGCGACTTCCTGTTTTCGCCCGCACGGGCCAATGCCCCGGTGCGCACCCTGTCGGGCGGCGAGCGCAACCGCTTGCTGTTGGCCCGCCTGTTCGCCCGGCCTGCCAACGTGCTGGTGCTGGACGAACCCACCAACGACCTGGACATCGACACCCTGGAACTGCTGGAAGAACTGCTGGACCAGTACGACGGCACGGTGTTCCTGGTCAGCCACGACCGGCGCTTTCTGGACAACGTGGTGACCAGCACCCTGGCGTTTGAAGGAGACGGCCTGTGGCGCGAATACGAGGGCGACGTGCAGGACTGGCTCACCCAGTCGGCCCGCTCGACCACCCTGGCCCGCGCCGCCACACCCACCGCCGCAGCGGCCTCGCAGGCCGTGCCCACCACCGCGCCCACTGAAATTTCAAAAGAAAAAGACCTGCAGCGCAATGCTGCTGTCACCACATCGCTACCCAAAAAGAAACTCAGCTACAAAGAGCAGCGCGAGCTGGATGGCCTGCCAACCCAGATCAAAACCCTGGAAGCCGAGCAACAGCGCATCGACCAGACCCTGGCCGATGGCAGCCTCTACAGCACCGACCCCGCCCAGGCCACCGCACTGGCCAAGCGGCACGCCGAGATTGACGACGAGCTGCTGGCCGCACTGGAGCGGCTGGACGAGTTGTCGCCCCCGGCCAGCCGCTGAGGACACTAAGCTGCCGCCCTGGGTCCACCGGGCAAGGTGCGTTTGAGCCGCTCAAACGTGGCCCAGAACGCCGCGCCTTGTGTGGTGGCGAAGTTGATGCGCATCAGCGTGCTGGGCGCCCGCACGGCGTGGAACAGTGCGCCGGGGGCGAGCAAATAGCCCTCGTCCAGCATGCGCTGGGCCAGCACCTCGGTGTCCACGCCCGTGTCCACCCAACCGAACAGGCCTGCGGGTTCAGCCGCGAAGCGGCACCCCGCCGCCAGCGCCAGCTTCACGCTGCGGCTGCGCGCGGTGTCCAGCCGCAGGCGTATGCGCTCGGCGTGGCGCCGCAATTGCCCTTGTTCCATGCAGTGGGCCAGGGCTTTTTCCAGCAGGCTGGGGGTGGTGAGCGTGCCCAGCAGTTTGGTGTCCAGCAGGCGTTCGGTCAGCTCGGCGGGGGCCGCCAAAAAGCCAATGCGCCAGTTGGGCGCCAGGATTTTGGCAAAGCCACTGACATAAATGGTGCGCCGCAGCCCATCCAGCGCGGACATGCGGGTGGCGTGCGCGGGCGCAATGTGACCGTAGGTGTCGTCCTCCACCACGTAAAAGCCATGCTGCTCGGCCAGCTGCAACACCCGGTGCGCGTGGCCGGGGCTGAGGCTGAGGCCTGTGGGGTTGTGCAGCACACTCACGCTCACGAACAACTTCGGGGGTGCGCCGGTGGGTGAGGCCTCGCAGTAGCGGGCCATCACGTCCAGATCAGGCCCCAGCGGTCCGCGTGGTACCGGCAGGATGCGGGCCCCCAAGGCATCCAGCCGGGCAAACTCCACCGCCCAGCCGGGCTCCTCGACCATGACGGCGTCCCCCGCCTTGAGCAGGGTGCGGCTGACCACGTCCAGCGCGTGGGTGGCGCCCACGGTGGTGATGATCTGGCTGGCCGAAGCGTCAATGGCCATGGCCCGCAGCCTGGCCGACAGGGCCTGGCGCAGCCCCAAGTCACCTTTTGGCTCGCCATAGCTGAGGGACGCCGCCTGCAACGCCGCCGGGCTGACCACCTTGCGCACGGCCGCTGCCATGAAGGGCGACGCCAGCCAGTCCGCCGGGAACACCCCCATGCCGGGCTGCGGTTGGTCACTGACCTGGTGGAACATGGCCCGGATGAGGGCCGTGGCGTTGACGGGTGAGGCCACCGGCGGTGCGGCCACACCCGCGCCACCCCCACGCTCCGCCAGCCCCGTCAGGGGGGCGTCGGGCGCGTCAGCGGCCAAGCCACCAACGCGCGCCGCCAGGGAATCTGAAAAGTGAGCTGAATCATCAATGCCATCGGGCGCTGGATGCCATTTTTTATCAAATTCGCGCACAAAAAACCCCCGCCGTGGCCTGGACTCCACCAGGCCCCAGGCCAACAGCTGGTCGTAGGCCGCCACCACGGTGGACGGGTTGACACCTTGGGCCTGGGCGCACTCACGCACACTGGGCAGACGGGCGCCCGCGGGCAGCAGCCGGTCGCGGATGCGGTGGGCCAGCCGCTGCGACAGCTGCTCGGTCAGCGACTGGTTGGGGGTTTTGAGCAACATGGCAACTCCTGTTCACCGGCCCTCTGGCCGGGGCGTGGCTGTATGGCAGGCGCCAACCACACAGAAGATTATCTGCTGCGTCTGTCTGTGTGGTGGGTGTATGGCTGCAATCGCTACATTGGCGTGATTGCCCGTGCCTGCACCACCCCGCCAACCCCACGCCAACCACATGGCCGACCACCCACCACATGAACCCCTCTGAACTGTCTGCCCTGCTGCTGCTGGCCACCGCCGCCAGTTTCACCCCAGGGCCCAACACCACCTTGTCCACCGCGCTGGCGGCCAACCGGGGACTGCGGGGGGCTCTGCACTTTGTGTGCGCGGTGCCCGTGGGCTGGACGCTGTTGCTGTTGCTGTGCGCGGCTGGGTTGGGCACGCTGGTGGTGGGGGTGCCGCTGCTGCGCTGGGGCATTCTGGGCACGGGCCTGGGCTACCTGCTGTGGCTGGCCTGGCGGCTGGCACGCACCCGCACCCTGGCCGAGGCCGACCAGGCCCGCCTGGACGTGGGCTTCTGGCAGGGCGTGGGCCTGCAGTTTGTGAACATCAAGGCCTGGATGCTGGCCCTGGCCATTGTGGCGGGCTGGATTGCCGGGCGCCCCGACGCCGCCAGCCGCACGCTGCAGGTGCTGCCCCTGATGGCCGCGTTTGCCTTCTTCAGCAACCTGACCTACGCCCTGGTGGGCGCCCTGCTGCGCGACTGGCTGACCGGGCCCATGGCCAATGGTCTGCCCACCGGGCAGCGGCTGGTGTGGTTCAACCGCACCATGGCCGCCGTGCTGGCCCTGACCGCCGCCTGGATGCTGGCCAGCGCCCTGGCCCCCGCCATACCCGCCACCACCACCCCATGACCACCGTGAACCCACCCAACCGCGCCGCCGCGCCGCTGCCCAGCCCCGCACTGGCGGCCTCGGCGGGACCCACGCCCGGCATGAGCGACGAAACCCGTGGCCTCTGGCTGGGCCTGCTGGGGGTGACGGTGTTTGCCCTCACCCTGCCCATGACGCGCCTGGCCACCGGCTCGGTGGACGCGCCGCAGCTCTCGCCCTGGTTCATCACCTTTGCGCGGGTGGTGATTGCGGGTGCGCTGTCGTGCGTGTTTTTGCTGGCCACGCGCTCGCCCCTGCCCCTGCCGCACCAGCGCAAGCCGCTGTTCATCGCCGTGCTGGGCAATGCGCTGGGCTTTCCGTTGCTGCTGGGCCTGGCGCTGCGCCAGGTCAGCTCGGGCCACGCCGCCGTGCTGACCGCCCTGCTGCCCCTGGCCACCGCCGCCATGGCCGCCTGGGTGCTGCACCAGCGGGCGCGCCTGGGCTTTTGGCTGTGCGCGGCGCTGGGCAGTGCGCTGGTGGTGGTGTTTTCGCTGCTGCGCGCCTGGCAGCACACCGGGCACTTTGCCTTTGAATGGGCCGACCTGTTGCTGCTGGGGGCCATGCTGGCCGCCTCGCTGGGCTATGTGTTTGGCGCCCGCGTCACGCCCGAGCTGGGGGCCGAGCGCGTCATTTGCTGGATGTGCGTCATGGCCCTGCCCGTGGCCTTGCCGGTGGCCTGGGCCACCTGGCCCGAGGGATCAATTCACACCGCCTCCTGGCTGGCCCTGGGTTACACCGGCGTGTTTTCGATGTGGGCCGGTTTTTTTGCCTGGTTCCGTGGCCTGGCCATCGGCGGGGCGCTGCGCGTGAGCCAGGTGCAGCTGCTGCAACCCTTCATCAGCATCCTGGCCGCCGTGCCGCTGCTGGGTGAACCGCTGGAGGCCATGACCGTGGGCTTTGCCCTGGCCGTGGTGGCCACCGTGTTCATGGGCAAGCGGCTGGCCACACCCAGGCCCTGAACACCCCTGGAACCCAACCCCGCCCCGCACTGGTTAAGCTTGTCCGCCTTGTCGATCACGTCTGCCTCACCCTCCCCTCAGGAACCCACGCCATGAACTGGAAACTGGCCCTCCGCGCCGAAAAAATGAACCCCTCCGTGATCCGCGAGATCCTGAAGGTGACCGAGAAGCCCGGCATCATCAGCTTTGCCGGAGGCCTGCCCTCGCCAGACACCTTCCCGATTGCCGCCATGGCCGAGGCCACCCAAAAGGTGCTGAGCCAGGACGGCCGCAGCGCCCTGCAATACGCCGCCAGCGAGGGCTACGGCCCGCTGCGCGACTGGGTGGCGCAGGACCTGAAGAAGCAGGGCATGGATGTCAGCGCCGACCAGGTGCTCATCACCACCGGCTCGCAGCAGGGCCTGGACCTGGTGGCCAAAATCCTGATCGACGCGGGCAGCCGCATCCTGGTGGAAACGCCCACCTACCTGGGTGCCTTGCAGGCCTACACCCCCATGGAGCCCACCGTGGTCAGTGTGGACAGCGATGACGACGGTGTGGACCCCGTTGACCTGAAAGCCAAAACAGGCACCGGTGCCGATGCCGCCCGTTTTGTGTACCTGCTGCCCAACTTTCAAAACCCCACCGGCCGCACCATGACCGAAGCGCGCCGTGCTGCGGTGGCGGCCGTGGCCGCCGAAGTGGGCCTGCCCATCATTGAAGACAACCCCTACGGCGACCTGTGGTTTGACGCGCCCCCGCCCGCCTCGCTGTCGTCACGCCACCCCGACGGCTCGGTGTACCTGGGTTCGTTCAGCAAAATCCTGGCCCCCGGCCTGCGCCTGGGCTACCTGGTGGCGCCCAAGGCGCTGTACCCCAAGCTGCTGCAGGCCAAGCAGGCCGCCGACCTGCACACGCCCAGCTTCAACCAGCGCATCGTGGCCGAGGTGCTGAAAGACGGCTTCATCGACCGCCATGTGCCCACCATCCGCGCGCTGTACAAAAGCCAGTGCGAGGCCATGCTGGCGGCGCTGGAGCGCGAGTTTGGCCACACCGGCCACGGCGGTGGCGACGCCTCGCTGCAATGGAACCGCCCGGTGGGCGGCATGTTCCTGTGGACGCGCCTGCCCGCCGGGCTGGACGCGGTGAAGCTGCTGCCCAAGGCCGTGGACCACAACGTGGCCTTTGTGCCCGGCTCGGCCTTTTACGCCGACCACGCCGACCCGCGCAGCATGCGCCTGTCCTTTGTGACGGCCAGCGTGGACCAAATCAACACCGGCATTGCCGCGCTGGCCCAAACCATCCGCGAGGCACAGGCGGGGGTGTGACCGGGCGGGCCTGTGGCAGAGGACAACCGACCAGGCCATCGCTATCGTTATTGGCGGTTATTTTGAGAACAGAAATGGCCACAAGCGCAATATGTGCATCGTTATCAGCTATCAAATAAACGCCATTTTTATACCAAAGTGACCCCTTGTGACGCGCCCACCGCTCGCCTGCGACCCTTCCAGCAGGTCGATGTGTTCACCGCCCAGCCTTACCTGGGCAACCCGCTGGCCGTGGTGCTGGACGGCACGGGCCTGAGCGATGGGGCCATGCAGCACTTTGCGCACTGGACCCACCTGTCGGAAACCACCTTTGTGCTGCCCCCCACGCCAGAAGGCGCGGCTGCCGGGGCCGACTACCGCGTGCGCATCTTCACGCCCGGGGCCGAGCTGCCGTTTGCCGGCCACCCCACGCTGGGCACCTGCCACGCCTGGCTGGCCCACGGTGGCCAGCCGCGTGAGCCGGGCGTGGTGCGCCAGGAATGCGGCGTGGGCGTGGTCACGCTGCGCGAGGTGGCCGGGCGCATGGCCTTTGCCGCCCCGCCACTGGCGCGCCACACCCCGGACGCCGCGCACCTGGCCAAGGTGTTGGCCGCGCTGGGCCTGACGGCCGCGCAGGTGCGCGCCGCGCAAACACTGAACAACGGCCCTGAGTGGTTGGGCCTGCTGCTGGACAGCGCCGACACCGTGCTGGCCCTCACGCCCGACCACGCCGCGCTGAAAGCCCTGAACCAAAAGGTGGGTGTGGCCGCCGCCTCGCCCGCCGCAGAGGCCGTGCCCCTGATCGCCCGCAGCAGCCGCGAAGCCCGCGCCTTTGCACTCTCCACACCGGCAGCGGGACACAGTGGTGGTGGCCACGCCGGTGCAGCCAGCAAAGGCAGCGATGACGCCGAACCCGACCTGTGGGTGCGCGCCTTTGCCGCGCC
>PNML01000118.1 GCA_013823635.1 Polaromonas sp.
CGCAGGATTTGCTCAATGCCCCACTCGCTCACGTAGCCGTGGCCGCCAAACACCTGCAGGCAGTCGCTGCCGCCGTGAAAGGCCTGGTCGGTCCAAGCGGCCTTGAGCACGGGGGTGACCAGGCTGCACCAGCGCTGCGCCACCTGGCGGCGCCCGGCGTCGGGGTGGTGGCGGGCCATGTCCAGCTCGACGGCGGTGCGGTAGGCCAGCACGCGCCCACCGTCCACCCAGGCGCGCTGGGTGTCCAGGATGCGGCGCATGGCGGGGTGGGCAATGATGAAGTCGGCTTCGGCACCGCCCTGGCGTGGGCCGGGCGCGCGCATCTGGCGGCGCTCGCGGGCGTAGGCATCGGCCTTTTGCCAGGCGGCTTCCAGCAGGCCCACGCCTTGCAGGCCCACGTGCAGGCGGGCGGCGTTCATCATCACGAACATGGCGCCCAGGCCTTTGCCAGGCTCGCCCACCAGCCAGCCGGTGGCGTCGTCAAACCTCAGCACACAGGTGGCGCTGCCGTGCAGGCCCATTTTTTCTTCGATGCGCTCGCACACCACGGTGTTGCGCTCGCCATTGGGCAGAAATTTGGGTGCCAGGAACAGGCTCAGGCCTTTGGGGCCGGGGGGTGCATCGGGCAAACGGGCCAGCACCAGGTGGACGATGTTGTCGGTCAGGTCGTGCTCGCCACCCGAAATGAAAATTTTGGTGCCGCTCAGGCGGTGCACCGTGCCCAGGCCCTGGCCTTCTGCTGCCGCATCGGGCAGGGCGCGGGTGCGCACCAGGCCCAGGTCGGAGCCGGCGTGGGCTTCGGTCAGGCACATGGTGGCCAGCCACTCGCCGCTGGCCACCTTGGCCAGGTAGGCGGCTTTCAGTTCGGGGCTGGCGTGGTGGCGAATGCATTCGTAGGCGCCGTGCAGCAGGCCGGGGGCCATGGTCCAGCCGTGGTTGGCGGCGCTGAGCATTTCGTACAGCACCTGGTTGAGCGCCTCGGGCAGGCCCTGGCCGCCGTCTTCGGGCGCGCAAGACAAGGCCGCCCAGCCGCTTTGCCAGAACTCGGCATACGCTTGCCTGAACCCGGGGGGCGTGGTGACGGTGCCGGCGTCAAAGCGGCAACCCACCTCGTCGCCCACGCGCTGCAGGGGCGCAATCTTGTCGGCCACAAACTTACCGGCCTCGTCCAGCACCTGGGCCATCAGGTCGGCATCGGTGTCGGCAAACGGGGCCAGCGCCTGCAGCTGCGCCGGGGCCTGCAACACCTTGTGCAGGATGAACTGGATGTCAGCGGTGTTGGGTTGGTGGTTCATGTGTAGCAAACTTTCCAATATGGGTAAGCGGTAGGTGGTGTTTTAGTGTTGAATTCATTGGGTGGGCGGCGTTGTTTCGCTCTGCGCTCGGGCGGGGTGTGGGCCAAAGCCCTCCGATGACTGCTGCGCATTCATCAGTCGGGCCTTGGCCCACACCCCACCCGAGCGGACCTGGGCATGCCAACGGTCGAAACCCGACCTGAAGCCCGACGTGAAATTCAGCGAACAAGGGGCAACAAGCGAGGGGACGCAGCGCAGCGGGTCAGGGTGGGGCGGGCGATGGGGCGGTGTGGGTGGGGGCCGACTTATGAATGCGCAGCAGTCATCGGAGGCCCCTGCCCATGCCGACGCAGCGTCTGACTCACCCTGGCCCGCCACCACAACGCCCGCCGAGCCAAACCGACCCGAACCCAACCCCGACCCGAACCCCAGAAACCTCAAGCAGCCTTCTTGCGAGCCGCGCCCAGGTAGGTGTCGATCACCCTGGGGTCGTTGGCCAGGTCATCGGCGGGGCCGCTCAGGCCCATGTCGCCCATCTCCAGCACATAACCGTGGTCGGCCACGGCCAGGGCGGCGCGGGCGTTTTGTTCCACCAGCAATATGGTCACGCCGGTGCTGCGCAGCTCGTCCACGGCCTTGAAGATCTCGCGCACCACCAGCGGGGCCAGGCCCAGGCTGGGTTCGTCCAGCATCAGCAACGTGGGTTGGGACATGAGGGCGCGGCCCACGGCCAGCATCTGGCGCTCGCCGCCCGACAGCGTGCCCGCCAGCTGCGTGCGGCGTTCGCGCAGGCGCGGAAAGCGCTGGTACACGGCCTCCAGCTCGTCGCGCCAGCCGGGCTTTTTCAGGCGCATTTGCCGAAAACCGCCCAGCACCAGGTTGTCTTCCACGGGCATGGTGCCAAACAGCTCGCGCTTTTCGGGCACCAGGGCGATGCCTTGCATGACGCGCTCTTCCAGCGACAGGCGGCTGATGTCCTGGCCCCGAAACAACACCTGGCCCTGCGCGGGCAGCACGCCCATGAGGGCGTTGAGCAAGGTGGACTTGCCCGCGCCGTTGGGCCCGATGACGGTGATGACGCTGCCCGGTGCGGCCTGCAGGTCGATGCCGTGCAGCACTTCGGCCTTGCCGTAACCGGCCCGCAGGCCCTTGACCTGGAGCAGCGGTGGGGTGGCGGTGGTGGTGCTGGCGGTGTGGGGTGGGGTGGTCATGCGTGGCCTTCAGTGGTCGGTGCCCAGGTAGGCGGCGCGCACCTGGGGGCTTTGTTGCACTTGCTCGGGCGTGCCCTCCATGAGGTGGGTGCCGAACTCCATGACCACGATGTGGTCGGTCACGTCCATCACCAGGTCCATGTCGTGCTCCACCAGCAGGATGCTCATGCCCTCGCTGCGCAGCTGGTGCAGCACGGCGGCCAGGGCTTCTTTTTCTTTGTGGCGCAGACCGGCGGCGGGCTCGTCGAGCAGCAGCAGGGCGGGGTCGCTGCACAGGGCGCGGGCAATTTCCAGCAGGCGCTGCTGGCCCATGGCCAGGTTGCCGGCCTGCTCGTGCAGCAGCTCGCCCATGCCAATGCGCTGCAACTGGCGCGCGGCCTCGCCCAGCAGGCGCTGTTCTTCGGCGGTGTCCAGCCCCAGCATGGCCGACAGCGCGCCCTTGTGCCCGCGCAGGTGGGCACCCAGGGCCACGTTTTCGAGCACGGTCATGTCGGGAATCATCTTCACGTGCTGGAAGGTCCGGCTCATGCCGCGCTGGGCAATCACCCGCGACGGCGAGCCGCTGATGACCTCTCCCCGGAAGGTGACGGTGCCCGACGTGAGCCCCAGCACCCCGGTGACCAAGTTGAAGGTGGTGGACTTGCCCGCGCCGTTGGGGCCGATCAGGCCCACGATCTGCCCGGCGCGCACCTGAAAGCTGATGTCGTTGACCGCTACCAGGCCGCCAAACTGCTTGCGGATTTGGTGCACATCCAGCACCACCTCACCCATGGCGGGCTTGCTGCGTTCGCTCAGCCCAGGCCCTTTGCCGGTGGCCGCGTTGTCCCAGGTGGCCTGGCGGGGGGTGGCGGGCAACCACCGGTCCACCAGGCTCCAGGTGCCGTTGGGCAGGTACTGCAGCACCAGCACCAACACCACGCCAAACACGATGACCTCGTAGCTGCCGCTGGTGCCTATCCACAGGGGCAGCCACACCTGCAACTGGTCTTCCATGAGCTTGGTGAACAGTGCGCCCGTGATGGCGCCCCACACATGGCCCACGCCGCCCAGCACCGCCATGAACAGGTACTCAATGCCCATCTTCAACCCGAAGGGCGAGGGGTTGACCGTGTGTTGGAAGTGCGCAAACAACCAGCCCGAGACGCTGGCGAACAGTGCGGCGATGAGGAAGATGCCAATTTTGTGGCGCAGCGTGTCCACCCCCATGGCCTCGGCCATTTGCGTGGCCGACTTCAGGGCACGGATGGCGCGTCCCGTGCGCGAGTCCAGCAGGTTGAGCAGGGCAAACGCCCCCAGCAACACCAGCGCCCAGCACAGCACAAAGAAGGGCCGGCCCCGGCTCAGGTCCCAGTCGCCCAGCATCAGGCTGGGCACGCCCAGAATGCCGTCGTACTTGCCCAGGGCGTCGAGGTTGCCCATGAGGTAGTACAGCGACAGGCCCCAGGCGATGGTGGCCAGCGGCAAATAGTGGCCCGACATGCGCAGCGTGATCCAGCCCACCAGCAGCGCACTGACCGCCGTGATGGCCAACCCCGCGAACACCGTGACCCAGGGCGACAGGCCCATGTTCACCGTGAGGTAGGCACTGGTGTAGGCGCCAATGCCCACAAACGCGGCCTGGCCGAACGAGGTGAGTCCGCCCACGCCGGTCAGCAACACCAGGCCCAGCACCACCAGGGCATACAGGCCGATGTAGTTGAGCTGGGTGATCCAGAAGTCCGGCAGCGGCAGCAGCGCCAGCACCGGCAAGGTGGCCAGCAGCGCCGCGCGCTGGGCCCAAACAGGAACGGGGTTCATCAGTGGTCCTCTCCGTGGTGGCCATCCGTCATCGACCGCCACACCAGAATGGGCAGGATGAGGGTGAACACAATCACTTCCTTGAACGCGCTGGCCCAGAACGAGCCGAACGCCTCCACCAGCCCCACAAACAGCGCGCCCACGGCGGCAGCGGGGTAGCTGGCCAGGCCGCCCATCACCGCGGCGACAAAACCCTTGAGGCCGATCAGAAAGCCTGAGTCGTAAAACACCGTGGTGGTGGGGCCGATCAACAGGCCCGACAGCGCGCCGATGAGCGCGGCCATGGCAAACGTGAGCTGGCCCGCCTGGTGGGTGGACACCCCCATGAGCCGGGCACCCAGGCGGTTGATGGCGGTGGCGCGCAGCGCCTTGCCGTAGAGCGTGCGCTCGAAGAACTGCCACAGCAGCACGATGAGCGCCATCGAGGTCAGCACAATGATGAGCGCCTGGCCCGACAACATCAGCGGACCCAGGTTGAAGCGGGCATCCCAGAAGGAGGGGTTGCGAAACCCCTCCGCCCCGAAAAACAGCAAACCCAGGCCGGTGAGGGCAAAGTGCACGCCCACCGACACGATCAGCAGCACCAGCGGCGCGGCATCGGCCAGGCGCTGGTAGGCCAGCCGGTACACCAGCGGGCCAAAGGCGGTGACCACGGCAATGGTGAGCACGGCCTGCACCACCAGCGGAAACCGCTGGGGCGCAGCCCACACGGTGAGGCCACAGACCGCGGCGGGCAGCCACAGGGTCCGTGCGGCGGCCAGCAGGGCGGTGCCAACTTCGCGGTGGGCGCGCCAGGACTGGGCGGCATCGGTCAGCGCGGCCAGGCCGGCCAGCAGCAACAGCAGCCAGGCCGTGCCAGGCACCTGCCCGGTTTGCAAAATGGCCAGGGTGAGCGCGCCATAGGCCACGAATTCCCCCTGGGGAATGAAGATGACGCGCGTGACGGCGAACACCAGCACGGTGGCCAGCCCGAGCAAGGCGTACACGGCTCCGTTGGTGATGCCGTCCAGCATCAGGATGCCGGCAATGGTGAGGTCCATGGGGTGGTCCTGGGCGGTGGGGAAAGTGGGGGATGTTTCAAAAACAGAGCTAGAAAACCACGCTGCACAAGCGCTGGTGGAGCTTTGTGTATGCAATGGAGGGGTGCGGCCACTGACGGTGGAGACCGCACCCCTGGTCAGCGTTTACTCGACCTTCCAGTCGCCGTTGACCACCTTGAGCATCACGCCGGTTTCGTTGGTGTAGCCCCAGTGGTCTTCCTTGGTCCAGTTCAGTACGCCGTGGGCCAGCACGGTGCGGCCCATGGTTTCCATGGCGTCACGCAGCGCGGCGCGGAACTCGGGCGTGCCGGGCTTGGCCTTCTTCAGGGCCATGGGCACAATTTTTTCCATCACCAAGATGGCGTCGTAGCCGTGGCCCGCAAACTGGTTGCGGCTGCCGGGGCCATAGGCCTTCTCATACTGGGCCACGAAGTCCATGGACACCTTTTTGGACGGGTGGCTGTCGGGCAACTGCTCGGCAATCACGGCGGGGCCGGACACCACATAGGCGCCCTCGACGGCCTTGCCGCCCACGCGCATCAGGTCGCGCGAGGCCGCAGCGTGGGTCTGGAAAATCTTGCCCTTGAAGCCGCGTTCCACCACGGCCATGTGGGGCATGGCGGCACCCGAGCCCGAGGCCACGATGAGCATGGCGTCGGGGTTGGCGGCCACCAGCTTCAGGGCCTGGGCGGTCACGCTGGTGTCGCTGCGGGCAAAGCGTTCGGTGGCCACGAGCTTGATGCCGTTTTTCTCGGCCTCGGCCGTGAAGTCCTTCAGCCAGCTCTCGCCGTAGGCATCGGTGTAGCCCAGAAAGCCCACGGTCTTGATGCCCTGCTTTTTCATCAGCGCCACCATGGCGTGCGACATCACGGCGTTGGACTGGGGCATGCGGAAGGTCCAGCCGTCCTGCCCAGGGGGCAGCACGGCGGGTGAGAACGACAGGTGGGGGGTGTTGGCCTCGGCGGCCACCCCGGCCATGGGGATGGCCACGGGTGTGGCGACCGAGCCCATGATGATGTCCGCCTTGTCTTCCGTCACGAAGCGCTTGGCGTTTTTCACGCCGTTGGTGGGGTCGGTGGCGTCGTCCAGCACCACGACCTTGAGCTTTTCACCGGCGATGGAGGTGGGCCACAGCTTGATCTGGTTGTTCACCGGAATGCCCAGGCCGGAGGCGGGGCCGGTCAGCGGCAGACTGACGCCGATGGTGATGTCGGCCAAGGCGGCGCCGGACAGGCTCAGCAGCACGGCGGCGCTCAGAACGGTGGTTTTCAGTTTCATGGTGTGTCTCCTGATGGGTTGGACTGACGGGGAACGGGGAAATCGAATGGGGGTGGAGCGACGGCGTCAGCTGCACAGCGCCCGGATGTCTTCGGGCACGGGGATGGACTTGATGCGGTCGGGCTCACCGGGCGGGTGGATGACGAAGGCCCGCACCTCGGTGCCTTCGCACAGCACGGTGTCGCCGCGCATGACCACATGCCTGTGCATGAACACCTTCTCGCGCCACTCGGTCACGCTGGTGTGGATGTGCAGGCGCTCACCGTAGGTGGCGGGGCGCATGAACTTGGTGTGGATCTCCAGCAGGGGCGTGCCCACAATGCCGCGCGTCTTGACGAGCTCGCGCCAGGGCGGCACGCCGCATTTCACGAAGAAGTTGAGCGACGACGCATCCATCCACTTGGAAAAGTTGGGGAAGAAGACGATGCCGGCCGGGTCGCAGTCGCCAAACATCACCTCCACCTCGTAGACGATGGTTTTGGGGGCGGTGGCGGTCGCTGGGGTTGCTGGTGTCGGTTCGGTCATGGGGTGTTCGCTTTCAGCGGGGGGCCATGCGCAACGCACCGTCCAGGCGAATGGTTTCGCCGTTCAGGTGGGTGTTGGTGACGATGTGGGCCGCCAGCGCGGCAAATTCGTCGGGCTTGCCCAGCCGGGGCGGGAAGGGGATGCTGGCCGCCAGCGAGGCCTGCACCGGCTCGGGCAGGGTCTTCATGAGCGGGGTGGCGAACAGGCCGGGCGCGATGGTGCAGACCCGGATGCCGTGTTGCGCCAGGTCGCGCGCCATGGGCAGCGTCATGCCCACCAGCCCGGCTTTGCTGGCGCTGTAGGCCTGCTGGCCCACCTGGCCGTCAAACGCGGCCACGCTGGCGGTGAACAGCATCACACCGCGCTCGCCATCTTCCAACGGCGGCAGCTTGGCGCACTCCGCGGCAAACAGGCGGCTGATGTTGTAGGCCCCAATGAGGTTGATGTTGACCACACGGGCAAAGTCTTCCAGCGGGGCGGCGTTGCCGTCTTTGCCCACCACCCGCTTGGCGGTGCCCACGCCGGCCACGTTCATCAGGATGCGGGCGGGGCCGTGGGCGGCGGTGGCCGCGGCCATGGCGGCGGCCACGCTCTCGGCGTTGGTGATGTCGCAGGCACAAGCCACACCGCCAATGTCGGCGGCCACGGCCTGGGCCAGTGCCAGGTTCACGTCGAGGATGGCGACCTGGGCACCCAGGCGGGCCAGCTCGCGGGCGGTGGCTTCACCCAGGCCCGAGGCCCCGCCGGTGACCAGGGCGGCTTGTCCTTCAATGCGCATGACAGGGCTCCTTTGATGTTGAAATCAATAGCAAACTATTGAATATTGGTGGGCGTTAAATGGTGGATTGGTGTGTAATTCAGGCGGCGAGAGGGTTTTCCACCAGCAGCGCAATGCCTTGGCCGCCGCCCACGCAGGCGCTGGAAATGCCGTAGCGCACGCCGCTGCGCTGCATCTCGCGCGCCAGGGTGATGGTCAGGCGCACGCCGGTGGCGGCCAGGGGGTGGCCCAGCGCGGTGGCACCGCCGTTGACGTTCAGACGGGCGAGGTCCAGGCCCAGCTCGCGGCCCACGGCCA
>PNML01000119.1 GCA_013823635.1 Polaromonas sp.
GGGGCGCAGGTCTTCGCGCACCACCAGCCGGGTGTCGTGCCACTGGCCGCCGCTGTGCATGGGCAGCACCTCGCGGGTGGGCACGGGGCGCTCGGGGTGCAGGGCTTGGGCCTGCTCGGCGGGGGCGTCGCCCGCCAGCACGGCCTCGACGGAGATCGCCTCGATGACCAGCGCCTTGCCCTGCATCAAAAAGGAATAGCGCTGGCGGTAGGCCGCCTCGAAGCCCGCTTGCAGCGCGGCCATGTCGCCCCAGGGCACGACCAGCGCCGCGTCGCTGCCCGCGTAGCGCACATGGGCGCGGCGGTGCACCTGCACGGCGGGGGTGGGGTCTTCACCCGCACCGCCTTGCGTTTGCTGCGCCAGCTCGGTGCGGGCCTGCTCGGCCAGCGCGGCCAGCTGCGGGGCGACTTGGGCCAGTGTGTCGGCGTTCAGGGGCAGTTCGACGGACTGCTCGCGGATCAGGTTCTGGTCGGCCAGGCCCATGCCGTAGGCGCTGAGCACGCCCGCCAGCGGGTGCACCAGCACGCGGGTCATGCCCAGCGCGTCGGCCACCAGGCAGGCGTGCTGGCCGCCCGCGCCGCCAAAGCACTGCAAGGTGTAGCGGGTCACGTCGTAGCCGCGCGCCACCGAGATTTTCTTGATGGCGTTGGCCATCTGCTGCACGGCAATCTGGATGAAGCCCTCGGCGCAGGCCTCGGGGGTGATCGCGGGCTGGCCAGGTGGGGCGTCGGCGGCATGGCCTGCACCCGCCGCCTGCGCCGCGCTGGCCGTGGCCGCGTTCACCTGCTGCGCCAGCTCGGCAAAGCGCTGGCGCACCACGTCGGCGTCCAGCGCCTCGGTGCCCTGCGGGCCAAACACTTTCGGGAAGTAGCGCGGCTGCACCTTGCCCAGCATGACGTTGGCATCGGTCACGGCCAGCGGGCCGCCGCGCCGGTAGCTGGCCGGGCCAGGGTTGGCCCCGGCGCTCTCTGGCCCCACCCGAAAGCGCGAGCCGTCAAACGCCAGCAGCGAGCCGCCACCGGCGGCCACGGTGTGGATGCTCATCATGGGCGCGCGCATGCGCACCCCGGCCACCTGGGTCTCGAACTCGCGCTCGAATTCGCCCGCGTAGTGGCTCACGTCGGTGCTGGTGCCGCCCATGTCAAAGCCAATGACCTTGGCGTGCCCGGCCAGCTCTGCAGAATTCTGAAAGGCCAACTCCGCTGTCCGGGCCATGCCCACGATGCCACCGGCCGGGCCGGACAGGATGGCGTCTTTGCCCTGGAACACCTGGGCATCGGTCAGCCCGCCGCTGGACTGCATGAAGTACAGCTTGACGCCCGGCATCTCGGCGGCCACCTGGTCCACGTAGCGGCGCAGGATGGGCGAGAGGTAGGCATCGACCACGGTGGTGTCGCCCCGGCTGACGAACTTCATCATGGGGCTGGTGCCGTGGCTGGTGCTCACCTGGGTGAAGCCCACCTCGCGCGCCAGCTCGGCGGCCCTGGCCTCGTGGGCGGTGTAGCGGTAGCCGTGCATGAACACCACGGCCACGCTGCGCAGGCCTGCGTCGAAGGCGGCCCACAGGTGCTCGCGCAGGTGGTCGTCGTCCAGCGGTTGCACCACGTCGCCGTGCGCGCCCATGCGCTCTTGCGCCTCGATCACACGGCTGTAGAGCAGCTCGGGCAGCACGATGTGGCGGTCGAACAGGCGCGGGCGGTTTTGGTAGGCAATGCGCAGCGCGTCCCGAAAGCCGCGTGTGGTGACCAGCAGCGTGGGCTCGCCCTTGCGCTCCAGCAGCGCGTTGGTGGCCACTGTCGTGCCCATCTTCACGCAAGCCACACGGTCGGGGCTGATGGGCTCGCCCGGTGCCAACCCCAGCAAATGGCGGATGCCCGCCACCGCCGCGTCGCGGTAGTGCTCGGGGTTGTCGCTCAGCAGCTTGTGGGTCAGCAGGTCAAAGCCACCACCGGGCAGCGGGCGCTTGGCCACGATGTCGGTGAAGGTGCCGCCCCGGTCCACCCAGAACTGCCAGCGGTCCGCTGACGGGGTCGAATCAGAAGGCCGATTGGGAGCTGAAATTGTCATAAAAACCCAGTTTTTTCAGTAGCAAACAATGACTAAAAATAAGCGGCAGAACCATTTTTCATTTCAAGAAAAATGGCAAAAATGCATAGCACCTCACAGCGAGGCCGCCGCCCGCGCCGCCTGGTCGTACATGCCCGAGAGCACGCGCAGCAGGCGGGCCAGCTCGCCAATGTCCTTGTTCAGCGCGTCGTCGGCGTTGAGCGCGTCGATCAGGCAGTTCTCGCGGATTTCGCGGTAGCGCTGCACATAGGCCTGGCCGGTGTCGGTGGCGGCATACGTCACTTCCTTGCCGGTTTTGCGCGAGGCCACCACGCCCAGGCCTTGCAGCTTTTTGAGCGAGTAGTTGATGAGGTGCGTGTCTTCCACGTTCATGATGAAACAAATGTCGCTCAGCCGCTTGTCGCGCGCCCGGTGCGTGACGTGGTGCAGCACCAGCACGTCCAGCGGCATCAGGTCTTTCAGACCCGCAGCGGCCATGCAGTGCACCACCCAGCGGTGAAAGGCGTTGCCCGCCACGATGAGGCCGAACTCGAACTCGCTCATCTCCGCGCTCTGCGGCGACACCAGGTGGGCCGACGACACGATGGCCTCGGCCACTCCCCCTGAAGACCCCTGTGCTTTTCTGACCATGTGCCTCTCCTTGTGCAGCGCAGCGGGCCAAGCCGGACGCACCCGGTCGATGTGCCGCACCCACCCGCTCGCTGCGGCAAAGTCTAAAGTTTTCGACAACGATTTACCAACATTTTGTCAACAACAAGGGAAAACACCCATCCCAATTCGCGGGCCGACTTTTACATTCGGTGCAGCCGGGTGGCGGTGGTCCGCCGTGGACACCGCCCGGGACCCGGCACGTGTTTTGCTCAGCACCTGAGTCCGTTGTTCATTCCTGATTGGAGCCTTCATGAAACGCCGTGCCTTCCACCTCACCCTGGCCGCTGCCGCCCTCACCCTCTCGGGGGCCAGCTTCGCGCAAACCAAGTGGGACCTGCCCTCGGCCTACCCGGCCACCAACTTCCACTCGGTCAACCTTGCCACCTTCGCGGCCGACGTGGACAAGGCCAGCGGCGGCAAACTCAAAATCACCGTGCACCCCGGTGCCTCGCTGTTCAAGGGGCCGGAAATCAAGCGCGCCGTGCAAGGCGGCCAGGCCCAGGCCGGTGAAATTTTGCTGGCGGCCTACCAGAACGAGTGGCAGATGTTCGGCGCCGACGGCCTGCCCTTCCTGGCCGACAGCTACGACGAAGCCATGAAGCTGTACAAGGCGCAAAAACCCATCCTGGAGAAAAAGCTGGCCGAGCAAGGCATGTCGCTGCTCTACACCGTGCCCTGGCCACCGCAAGGCCTGTACAGCAAAAAGGCCATCGCCAGCGCGGCCGACCTGAAGGGCAGCAAGTGGCGCGCCTACAGCCCCGCCACCAGCCGCATCGCCGAGCTGGTGGCGGCGCAACCCGTGACCGTGCAGGCCGCCGAGCTGTCGCAGGCGCTGGCCACCGGCGTGGTGGAAACCAACATGACCTCGGGCGCCACCGGTGTGGACAGCAAGCTGTACGAGCACCTGAAGTTCTACTACGACGTGCAGGCCTGGTTGCCCAAGAACGCCGTGCTGGTGAACAAGAAGGCCTTTGACGCGCTGGACAAGCCCACGCAAGACGCGGTGCTCAAAGCCGCCGCCGACGCCGAAACGCGCGGCTGGGCCGAGTCGCGCAAGGTCAACACCGACACCCTGGCCACGCTCAAGGCCAACGGCATGACCGTGACACCGCCGTCCGCCGCCCTCAAGGCCGACCTCACCAAGGTGGGCGACACCATGCTGAAAGAGTGGCTGGACAAGGCCGGCGCTGATGGCCAGGCCATGCTCGACGCCTACCGCAAGTAAGGCCCCACGCGCCACCACCTCCCCACCAGGCACCCACCCACACCCCTATGCGCAAACTGCTGGATTCCATATACCTCGGCGCGGCCTGGCTGGCAGCGCTGTGCATGGTGGGTGTGCTCGCCATGGTGCTGACCTCCGTCCTGGGTCGGCTGCTGCACTTCCATGTGCCCGGCACCGACGCCTACGCGGGCTACGCGATGGCGGGGGCGGGCTTCATGGCCCTGGCCCACACGCTGAAAAAGGGCGAGCACATCCGTGTGACGCTCATCATCGGTCGCCTGACCGGGGGTGCGCGCAAGGGCATGGAGGTGTGGGCGCTGACGGTGGGTGTGCTGCTGGCCTCGCTGTTTGCGTGGTACGCCTGGCGCCTGGCCTGGCAGTCGCACGAATTCCACGACATTTCCACCAGCAGCGACGCCACGCCGCTGTGGATACCGCAAATCCTCATGGCCGTGGGCACCACCGTGCTGTGGCTGGCCTTGCTGGACGACTGGGTGCTGGAGCTGCGCGGTCGGCGCCAACACAGCAGCAACGAGGACACACGCCATGAATGAGATGCTCATCACCGCCCTGCTGCTGGTGGCCCTGTTTGCGCTGCTGGGCAGCGGCGTGTGGATTGGCCTGACACTGGCCGGTGTGGCCTGGGTGGGCATGGAGCTGTTCTCCAGCCGCCCGGCGGGCGACGCCATGGCCATCACCATCTGGGGCTCGGCCAGCAGCTGGACGCTGACCGCCCTGCCCCTGTTTGTGTGGATGGGTGAAATCCTGTTCCGCACCAAGCTGTCCGAAAGCATGTTCAAGGGCCTGGCCCCCTGGGTCAATGGCTTGCCCGGCCGCCTGCTGCACACCAACGTGTTGGGCAGCACCATTTTTGCGGCGGTGTCGGGCTCGTCGGCCGCCACCTGCGCCACCATCGGCAAGATGACCATTCCCGAGCTGGAGCGCCGGGGTTACCCCATGGACAAGGTCATTGGCTCGCTGGGCGGCTCGGCCACGCTGGGGCTGCTGATTCCACCCTCCATCATCATGATCGTTTATGGCGTGGCCGCCGAGGTGTCCATTGCCAAGCTGTTCGTGGCGGGCGTCATTCCCGGCCTGTTGCTGGCCACGCTGTTCAGCGGCTCGCTGGCCATCTGGGCGCTGCGCCACCCCGAACAAGTGCCCAAGGCCGATGCCGACATGCCGCTGGGCGAGAAGCTGCGCGAGTCGCGCCACCTCATTCCGGTCATGGCCCTCATTGCCGCCGTCATCGGCTCCATCTACACCGGCGTGGCCACCGCCACCGAGGCCGCCGCCATTGGCGTGGTGGGGGCGCTGCTGCTGTCTGGCCTGCAAGGCTCGCTCAACCGGCAAACCTTTGTCGATGCGCTGATGGGGGCCACCCGGCTGTACTGCATGATCGCGCTCATTCTGGCGGGCGCTGCGTTTCTGACGCTGTCCATGGGCTACATCGGCCTGCCGCGCCACCTGGCCGAGTTTGTGGGCGGCCTGGGCCTGTCGCCCGCCGTGCTGCTGTTCGCGCTGGCGCTGTTCTACATTTTGCTGGGGTGTTTTCTGGACGGCATTTCCATGGTGGTGCTGACCATGGGGGTGATTTTGCCCACCGTGACGGCAGCGGGCATCGACCTGATCTGGTTCGGCATCTTCATCGTCATCGTGGTCGAAATGGCGCAAATCACGCCGCCCGTGGGCTTCAACCTGTTTGTGCTGCAAGGCATGACGGGGCGCGAAATCACCTACATCGCCCGCGTGACCATGCCCTACTTTTTCCTGATGGTGCTGGCCGTCACGCTGCTGTGGTGGTTCCCGGCGCTGGTGACCTGGCTGCCCTCACGCATGTAGCATGCCCCTGCAGTGCGTCATCGATGTCGAGGCGTCTGGCTTCGGTGCTGGCAGCTACCCCATAGAAGTGGGGTTGGTGCGCGCCGATGGACAGGCCTACTGCAGCCTGATCACGCCCGAACCCGAGTGGCAGCACTGGACAGCGGAAGCCGAGCACATGCACGGCATCACCCGCCAGTCCCTGGCGACCTTTGGCAAACCCGCCCGCACAGTGGCCATGCAATTGAATGACTGCCTGCGCGGCCAGACGGTGTTCACCGACGCCTGGTACCACGACTACCAATGGCTGGCCAAGCTGTTTGACGCGGCCTGCACGCCGCAGGCCTTCCAGCTCAAAGACTTGCGCACCCTGCTGAGTGAAGAAGCCATGGCGCGCTGGAAAACCACCCGCGAACAGGTGACAAAGGACCTGCGGCTGCAACGCCACCGCGCCAGCAACGACGCACGGGTGCTGCAGCAGACGCTGCTGCGGCTGACGGCCCAGGGTCGCTAGGTCAGGCGGCAGCGCTGCGCGGGTTCACTTCAGGCGGGTGCCCGTGCCGTCGCTCACGCTGACGGTCATGGGAATGCCCTCGCGCACGCTCATGGAGACGGTGCAAAACTCCTCAAACTGCGCCAGGGCCCGGTCCAGGTGGAGCAGGTCGCTGCCCTTGGCACCCAGCTGGATGTCCACCTTGAACGAGGTGATGCGCAAGCGGTTGGACTCGTTGCGGTCCATGGACGCCTCCACGGTGGCCACCAGCTTGCCCGGGTCTTGCTTGAACTTTTGCAACGCAAACGTCAGGCTGGCGCACAGACAGTTGGCCACGGCACCCATCAGCATCTGGACAGGCGATGGACCTTGGCCCAACCCCAGTGGTGGTGGCTCATCGGCCAACAAAGGGGGAATGCCAGGCGCGAAATCCACCAGGAACTGGTAGCCCGACTGTCGGGTAATGGAAATTTGAGCGGTTTGGGTCATGCGCATTCAATGAATTGGCCAACGATGTGAATAAGTATGCACTTGTCGACATGGCGTTTGCATCCACACCACCGTGGGCGCCATCCCCTTGCGGGTAAACCCCGTGGAAATTGGCCGCTCGCCTTGATGAAAGTCAACTTCCCCAGCTGGGTTGGCTCCAAAAATGGACGCCATCACATACCCCCATAAGTATGGATGCCATTTTGATGGAGACAAGCATGAAGCACCCACCGCCACCAAGCCCGCAGACGCGGAACCACAGCGAGTCGGCATCCGCCGGTTCCCCACACCCGGCCTTGGCCGCCAGTCGACGGCGGTTTTTGGCCGGATTGGCTGGGGTGCCAGCCGTGGCCGCACTGGCCACGGCGCCGTCCACCAGCCACGCAGCCGACCCCACCCACACCAAGGCGCGCATCGTGATTGCCGGCGCGGGCGCTGCCGGTCTGGCCGCCGCCTCCCGCCTGGCGGCGAGGCTGCGCGGTGCCAGCATCACCCTGATCGATGCGCGCAAAGCGCATTTTTACCAACCCGGCTTCACGCTCGTGGCCTCGGGCATCAAGCCCGCCAGCTACGTGCAAAGCGCCACCAGCGACTACCTGCCCCAGGGGGTGGAGTGGATTCAGGCGGGCGTGGCCGAATTCGACCCGGAAGGCAACAAGCTGGTCACCGATGGGGGGCGCAGCGTGCCCTACGACTTCCTGATCGTGGCCACCGGCCTGAAGCTGGACTACGACGCCATCCCTGGCATGGACACCAGCCAGATCGGGCAAAACGGCATGGGCAGCATCTACCACAGCCCTGCTGCAGCGCAGGCCACCTGGGGGGCACTGTCGGCGTTTGCGGACACGGGTGGTGTGGCGGTGTTCAGCCGACCGGCCACCGAAATGAAATGCGCCGGTGCGCCGCTGAAGTACACCTTCATCACCGACGACCACCTGCGCCGCCGGGGCAACCGGGGCAAGGCCGAGGTCATCTACAACGCCCACAACAAGGCGTTTTTCGGTGTGCCCATCGTCTCGGAAAAGGTGCGCATGCTGTTTGGTGAACGGGGCATCAAAACCCACACCGAGCGCGTGCTGCAGTCCATCGACCTGGGCAAACGACTGGCGGTGTTCAGCACACCCACCGGCACAGCCGAGCAGCCCTACGACTTCATCAACGTGATTCCCCCCATGCGCGCGCCCGATGCCGTGCGCAACAGCCCGCTGCGCTGGCAGGAAGGTCCGTTTGCCGCCGACGGCTGGATGGAGGTGGACCGTGGCACCCTGCGCCACAAGCGCTACCCCAACGTGTTCGGGGTGGGTGACGTGGCCGGTGTGCCCAAAGGCAAAACCGCGGCCAGCGTGAAGTGGCAGGTGCCCGTGGCGGTGGACCACCTGGTGGCCGACATCG
>PNML01000120.1 GCA_013823635.1 Polaromonas sp.
CGGGTATCGGCCTCGGGTTTGAGCAGCACGGGGTTCATGCGCACATCCGGTATGGCTCGGGCTGCGAGGGCCTGAAAATACTGGGCACTGCCGATTTCTCCCCATTCGCCACTGGGCGTTGGCACCACCCGGGCGTTGTTGCTCATGTTCTGGGCTTTGAACGGGGCCACTCGATAGCCTTGGGCGGCGTAGTAACGGCACAAGGCAGTCGCCAGCCAGCTTTTGCCGGCACCGCTGGTGGTGCCCAGGACCATGATGCAAGCGGCGGTCATGGGTGGCTTTCTGTTGGGGCCAGGGCGTCCAGCGCCTCAGTGAGGGCTAGACGGGCATCATCGGGCTGGGCACTCAGGCGCCACCAGCCGGGCAGGCCGAAGGAGGTGGCGTCTCGCAGCTTGACGCCACGGGCACGCAGTGCCTCTGCCTGGAGGGGGTATGGTGGACGGGCACAGAAATACGGCGTGTGACTGGGCTGGCACTGCCAGCCACGGGCAATCAGGTCATGTACTAGGGCCGTCTTCCATGCCCACAGCGTCTTCAGACTGCGGCGGACCCAATCCTGCACCTCGGGCTGACTCCACTGCATCAGCAGCGCCACACCATGACTGCCCACGGGCCACGAGGCGGCCATCGCGTCGAGTTCCATGGCTGCGGTGCGTGCCAGCTCGGGGGCAATCACGTAGGCGGCGCGCACACCCGTCATGCCCAGCGCCTTGTTGGGCGACCAGATCTGCCAGCAGTTGGACTGCAGGCTGGGACTCAGGGCGGGCGAGCCATCCAGGCGCAAGGGCTGATAGGCGCAGTCCAGCGCCACGAGGGCATGCGGGTGCTGCATCAGGGTGGCCAAGGAGGCAAGGTCTTCGTTCTGTCCCAAGGGGCTGCCCGGCTCGCACAACCACAGCAGGGCGGCCTGCGATGGATGGTGTGACCGCTCCAAGCCCCACGCGGCGGCGGCATGGGCATAGTCGCCATAAGCATGGCGTGGCCACCAAACGGACTGCCGACGGTGCAAGGCAGCCCAGCCGGTCAGGCGCTGAATCCATTCGCTGGCACTGCCGGCCAGCAGGATACGGTCGGACGCCACCCCATGCAGGTGAGCCAGCGCCTGCCGCAGCTGCGCGTAAGACGGATCGGGGTAATGGCAGGCATCGGCCTGCTGAACCGCCCGAGCCACCTGCGGGCATGGGCCGCAGGCATTGGCGTTGGACGAAAAATCCCAGCGGACGGGGCCCTGGGCATCGGTACTGCCATGTTCACGCTGCGGAAAAGTCATTTCACATCCCTCCCCGCCCATGCGGGAGCCACCCCACATGCAAGCACAAAAATGTCACCGCCAGCGCAGCCAGCAACCCGGCAGCCAGCCACACCACCCGTCCACAAAGCGCCACGCTGGCAGCGATGTGTTTCGGCGAGGGCGCAGGTGCCGGCTCGTTGAGCACATACACGCCCTCCTTGCCCAGCCGCACGTTCAGTGCCAGTGCCAGTGCGCCCATGGGCCAGCCTCCGTTGGGCGAAGGAGTCAGGCGGGCCAGCCGTGACAGCTCCTTCCAGTGTAGGCCACCGCCCACGGCCAGTATCAGGGCGCCCGTGAGGCGCGCGGGCAGCCACGACAGCACATCATCGGCCCGGGCTGCCCATTTCCCAGCCCAAGTCCAGACGCGACCATGGCGCTCTCCGCGGTAGCCCCACATGGCATCGGCCGTGTTGGCAAAGCGGTAAAGCACCGCCCCCGGCAAACCGGCGACAGCGAACCAGAACAGCGGCGCCACCACCGAGTCGTTGAGGTTTTCGGCCAGGGTGGACACCGCAGCCTCGCGCACCTGGATGTCGCTCAGGTCGGTGACATCCCGACTGACCAGCCGACCCACGCGCGCCCGACCGGCCTCCAGCGAATCCGCCAACGCCACCTCAACCGCGCACACCTCGTCGCGCAGCATGCGCCACGACAGCATGGGTTTGAGCAGAGCGCCTAGCAGAACTGCCTGGGCCAGTGGGTGCAGGGTTTGCATCGCGGCAACGACGGCCTGCGCGAGAGCCACCACCAGCGCCCCACCCACACACCAGCCCAGCGCCCCCAGCCAGAACTCGACCCCAGGCCGCGGGGCAGCGCCGACCGCGCGTGACACGCGACGCCCGACCGCCCCCAGGTAATGTCCCATGGCCACCACCGGGTGCAGACGCGCTGGTGGCTCGCCGAACAGCACATCCAGCGCGAGCGCAACCAGCACCGCGCCAGCCAGCACAGCGGCATCTGGGATAAGCAAGGCGATGAAGTCCATGAAAAACTCAGTCGAGATCACCTGTGGTCACTTGTGGCTCATATTCATTTATGGTTCAACACTGGAGATCGGTTATTCATGGGGTGCCGTAGGTTTGCATGGAGCCCGGCCCCAAACATCTTCAAATACCAGATCGTCCAAGCTGGCCCTGCGACTCCAGCGTTCCTGCTCCAGCATGGGTTCGTCGTAGAAGTGGTGCACCGGGCCGATGCAGAGCAATGCAACCGGCTCGGCGCCATCAGGCATTCCCAGGCGAGCAGCCACGGCTTGCGGATCAAACATCGACACCCACCCCACGCCCAGGCCTTCGGCACGGGCCGCCAACCACAGATTTTGAATAGCACAGGCCACAGAGGCCAGATCCATCTGTGGCATGGTGCGTCGCCCGAACACATGGCGCTCTCGCCCCTCGGCCAGGGCCACCACCCAGACTTCGGCCGCGTCCATCAAGCCCTCGATCTTCAGGCGCATGAAGGCATCGGCCCGCTCGCCTAGGGCGTGGGCGGTCTGTTTGCGTTCCTGCTCCACCAATGCCTTCAGATCGACCCTCAGCGCACGGGAGGCCACTCGCACAAAGCGCCAGGGTTGCATGTAGCCGACACTGGGGGCGTGGTGGGCCGCAGTGAGGATCCGACGCATCACCACGGGGTCAACCGTACCTCCAGCGAAATGGCGCATGTCGCGACGCTCGAAGATGGCACGGTACACCGCTTCACGTTCGGTGACGGCAAACGCTTCGTTGGCAGCAACTGGAGGGATCGTCGCGTTGCTCATGCGGTAGAGAGCTCCAGCGGCGGCAGGCGGCACAGGATACCGCTTTGCAGTAAGGGCGGCCGGGCATCGCGGGCCAGATTACCCTCTGGCGTGCGATGGTGCAGGACAGCACATTCGAGCAGCTGACGAGCCAACGCTTCAGAAGGCGTGAGGTCGCCAAACTGGTAACTGTATTTGCCCGCTGCCTGAAAAGCCACGGTACAGGCGCGCGAGCAGCCGGCCATGCAGGTCACACCGCGCACCCGCACGGTGGCCCATTCCGGACCACCAAAAGCCTGTTCGGCCTGAACCGCCTCCAGCAGGACATCGCCGGCGGCGCGATGCGCGCGCGGGTTATCTGCCGGGCGGCAGGTGGTGCAGATGAGCAGTTCTGTCATGGGGTTCACCTCTGAGGGCAGGGCCACGATCAGTCCTCGATGCCCCGTTGTGCGGGAATGCCTGCCTTGAACGCATGCTTGACGAGGGTCATCTCCGTCACCGTGTCCGCCAGTTCGATGATTTCGGGCGGGCAGCGGCGCCCCGTCAGGCACACGTGCACGTCCTTGGGGCGCGATTGCAAGGTCTGCAACACGTCATCCAGTGGCAGCCAGCCATAAATCAATGGATACGTGATCTCGTCCAGCACCACCAGAAAGTGCTCACCATCCAGAATCGTGGCCTTGGCGCGCGCCCAGCCGTCGCGGGCCAATTGTGCCGAATGATCCAGGTCCTTGCTCTTCCAGCTGAAGCCGTCTCCCAGCCCTTCAATGGGCAAGCCGATCTGTTCGAACATCCGATGTTCGCCAAAACGGGCCGTGGGCACCTTCATGAACTGGAATATCCGAACCTGTTTCCCGTGCACATGGGTGCGCCCCTGGGCACGCAAGGCCAGACCAAAAGCCGCAGTGCTCTTGCCTTTTCCGTCACCGGTATGAACGATGATCAGCCCTCGTCGCTCGCCTTCCGGTCTGTCGTAGCGTTTTTCGGTCGGGGGGGTCTCTGTCTGCATCGAGGGCTCCTGTTTATTGAGGCAAGGCGACCCAGCGGTCGCCCAGCGAGTGAATGCGCAGCCGGTGGTCGAATACGGCCGAAATGGCTTCGTGGGCTTCAGGCTGGTGAGCCGGACCCGCATAGATCACCTGTCCCTCGCGCATGACGATCAGATCATCCGCCAGCAAGGCCATGGAGATCTCATGCAGCACGCTGACCACCGTACCGCCCTCGGCCACCTGGTCCCTGACCAGATCTATCCAGTCCGCCTGATGCGGCGGATCCAGGTTGGCCAGAGGCTCGTCCATCAACAGCACCTCGGCCTGCACCGCCAGCAAGCGAGCGAGGAGCACTCGCTGTCGCTCCCCGCCGGACAAAGCCCCGAAGGGTCGGTCCCGCCATGGCCAGGCATGGGTCTTTTTCAAAGCCGCCTCGACCACGGCCAGATCCTTGGGACTGGGTGGCGACAGCCAGCCCTGATGCGGCAAGCGCCCGAGCATGACCACATCTCGCACCAGCAAGTCGTCGGCACCCATGTCGGAAGCCCCCCCTTGGGCCAGCCAAGCCAGTGTCTGTGCACGCGCGCGGCTGAGCCAAGTGGTCAGGTCTTTGCCCAGCAGCTGCACATGGCCCCTCTGCAAGGGCAGCAGGCCGGCCAAGGCACGCAACAAGGTCGATTTGCCCGCGCCGTTGGGGCCGACGATGCTGGTCCAGCGACCGGCATGAATGGCCACATCCACGTGGTTCAGCACCGGATGAAGCCTTCTGCCCTGCCCAAGCGAGACCGACAGGTTTTCGGCTTGCAGCGCCATCGGGGAAGCCGCGTGTTTCATGAGGAACGCCTGTGCATCAGCCACAGCAAATACCCCCCGCCCAGAATGGCCGTCAATACCCCGACGGGGATTTCCTGCGGCGCGATCAGCCCACGCGCCAACAAGTCGGCCGACAACAGCAACAATCCGCCCATGAGGCTGGACAGCCCGACCAGCCGCGAATAGGTGGTCTTGACCACGGCCCGCACCAGATGCGGCGCGGCCAGCCCCACAAACGCAATCAACCCCGTCTGGGCCACCGCCGTGCCTGTGGCCAGGGCAATCACAGCCACCAGCGCCGCCCGCAAGGGTAGCAGGGGCAAGCCCAGGCTTTGCGCCGTGGATTCGCCCAGGCTCAAACCATCGAGCACCTTGGAAAGAGAAATGGCAGCGACCAGGCACAGTGCCCCCACGACTGCCATGATCGACCATGCGGACCAGCCCACAAAGCCCGTTGAACCCAGCATGAAGGCCTGCATGGCCTGCAACACCTCAGGCACCATGATCGTGACCATGGAAGTCAGCGCACCCAGCACCATGCCCACCACCACGCCCGCCAGCAACAGGCGAAAGGTGTGCTGCACGCCACGGGCCAGCGTCAAGGTCAGCAGCACAGCCGCCACCGCCCCGACAAAAGCCGCGCCGGTCAGGCCCAGGCGTATGACCCAGGTCGCGGCAAAAGGTGACACACCCAGTGCGGCCAGAGAGAGCGCCACGGCCAGCGAAGCACCCGACGCACTGCCCAGCAAAAACGGATCAGCCAGGGGGTTGCGGAACAGGCCCTGCGCCACCGCACCCGCCAGCCCCAGCAGCGCGCCGGCTGCCCATGCACCAAGCGTTCGGGGGGCCCGGATGTCCCAGACAATCTGCGCAGCGACTGGATCGGCCAGCATGACCCAGATGGGCTCCAGCCCCAGGCTGCCCACGCCCAGCCCCAGCAGGGCCAGCATCGCCGCTGCGCCGAACAATCCATAAGCCAGCCAGGTGGTGCGTTGCATGAGTCAGGGTGCCAGGTGACGATTCAGGCAGTCCGCCATCAGGCGGGCACCCTCGGCCATGCGCGGTCCAGGTCGGACGATGACATTGGCCTCATCCACGCTGAACACGCAGAGTTGCTGGCGCTGGACGGCGGCGATCCGGGACCATCCAGGCCGGTCCGTCAGGCCAGCGAAGTTCCGATCCCCCACCATGATCACATCAGGATTGGCACGAACCACGAACTCCGGATTCAGTTTGGGGAAGGGGCCCAGCTCAGGCGGAATGATGTTCTGAGCGCCCAGTCGGGTGAGCGTCTCGCCAATGAACGAAGCCGCACCTGCCGCATAAGGCGCACGATTCACTTCAAAATAGACCCGCGTCTGGCGAACGGTTGGCGGCACGGACCTGGCGGCGGCGTCCACACCAGCTTCGATCCGCTTCCAGAGCCGCTGGGCTTCGCCAGAGGGCAAGCCCAGTACCGCAGCAACGGTGTTCATCACCCGCTGCACATCGGCATGGGTTTTCGGCTCCAGCGCCACGACCCGGACACCCAGCGACTCCAGTCGATCGGTCCCTCGGCTGGACGTCGCGACCAGCACCACATCGGGCCTTAAAGCCACAATCGCCTCAATGTTGGGGTCGATGCCTCCCCCCACGCGAGGCAAGGACTCCACCGACGCGGGCCAGTTGGAAAAACGGTCCACTCCCACCAGGCGATGGCATTGCTGCAACTCACACACCGTCTCCGTCAGTGAGGGCAGGATGGACACCACGCGCTGAGGCGGCGAGGGCAACACCACGGTTCGCCCGCGATCATCCACCACCTGAATGGGTTGTGCCTGGCCCACCAAGGCCCAAGTCATCACACAGAGTGCAACCCAGAGCGCCTTGGCTTCCCGCTGAAAGTCACCGCGCCACATCAGCCCACTCCTTTGACCGTCATCGAGCACCCGGCGACCGCCAGCGTCACCCGGTGAGCGATTTGAGCCACGGCCTGATTCAACAAGCCCAGCTCGTCCACAAATCGCCGGACTTCGGCCCCCATAGGGATCACTCCCCACCCGATTTCATTGCCCACCAGCACCACGGGGCCCGGCAAACGGGCCAAGGTATCGCAGAGTTGCTGGCGTTCGTGGGCGATATCGGCCACGGGGGTCAGGCCGGGCGGGGGCATCAGGGCTTGTGTCAACCAGGTGGTGAGGCAGTCCACCACCACCAGCGTGTCCGGACGACTCACTTGCTGCAAGGCATCGGCCAATGCACGGGGTTCCTCGCGGGTGACCAGACCCGGCACACGAACGGCCCGGTCCTGCCGATGGCGCTCGATACGACGACGCATTTCGTCATCACCGGCCAGACCGGTGGCCAGACATACGGCCCGCCGCTGGGGCGAAGCGGCCAACCAGGCATGGGCACGACTTTCGGCCAGACGCGACTTGCCCGATTTCTGCCCACCCAGAATCAGTTCGATAGCCGGGTACTCAACCATAGGTCACCCGCCAGTCGTGAATGATGCGATGCAATTGATCCACCCCGTCGGTCAGGGCAGCGGGGCCGGGCTGGAGGATATCGGCCGACTTGATCTCAAACAGCTGTTTGTACTGTATGGCGGGCACGTGCTCCCACCCAGGTCGCGCCGCCACCTTTTCCGGTCGAAACTTCTTCCCGCACCATGAACCCACAATGATGTCGGGGGCCCGCTGAACAATCTGTTCACCGTCAGCGATGATGCGATCCTTCCCCATGGACTGGAGAGCAAGTTCGGGGAATACATCCACTCCTCCGGCGATGCCTACCAGTTCCGACACCCAGCGGATCGCACTGATGTGAGGGTCGTCCCATTCTTCAAAAAACACCCGTGGGCGACGCTTGCCTTGTGCATCCAGTGCCTCAGCCGCACGACTGAGGTGAGCCAGATGTTGCTGCATGCGCTCGATCTGCCGCTGTCCTTCCTCCACACAACCGACTATCGCCGCCACCTGGTAGAGCATGGAAAAGATTTCAGCCACACTGCGCTGATTGAACACCGTTACCTGCACACCCGCGCGAATCAGCGCAGCCGCGATATCGGCCTGCAGGTCTGAAAAGCCGAATACACAATCTGGCCGGAGTGCCAGAATCTTGTCGATTTTGGCCGTGAGAAAGGCACTGACCTTGGGTTTTTCTTCCCGGGCCCGGCGCGGCCGCACGGTGTAGCCGCTGATGCCCACGATGCGCCGCTCCTGCCCGAGCAGGTAGAGCCACTCGGTGGTTTCTTCCGTCAGGCAGACTATGCGTTCCGGG
>PNML01000121.1 GCA_013823635.1 Polaromonas sp.
CCTGGCCGTTCATCAAAAAGTCACCATCGCCCGCGATGGTGAACACCACCCGCTGAGGGCAGGTGATGGCCGCCGCCACCCCTGCTGGCACACCGAAGCCCATGGCCCCGTTGGTGGGGGCCAGCTGGGTTTTGTGGCCCTTGGCCAGCCCGTGGTAGGGGTAGAAGCGGTGCAACCAGCTGGCGAAATTGCCCGCGCCATTGGTCAGCACCGCATCGGCGGGCAGGTGCTGGCGCAGCACGGCCATGAGTTGCGGCATGTCCACATTGCCAGGCAGCGTGATGCCGCCGTTGGCCGGGTCGATGTTGGCCAGGTAGTCGGCGTGGGCAGCGGCGGTCCAGTCGGCCCAGGGCAGGTCTTTGGGCGCGGTCAGCACCTCCAGGCTGCGGGCGGCGGCGTTCATGGTGGCGCAAATGGCCAGCGTGGGCTGGTACACGCGGTTGAGTTCTTCGGCACTCGCGTGGATGTGCACCAGCTGCTGGGCCGCCACCGGCGCCTCAATCAGCGTATAGCCACCGGTGGTGGCCTCGCCCAGGCGCGGGCCGATGGCAATGAGCAAATCAGACTGGCGCACACGGGCGGCCAGCGCGGGGTTTAGCCCCAACCCCACGTCGCCCGCGTACTGCGGGTGGTGGTTGTCGAAGGTGTCCTGAAACCGGAAGGCGTTGGCCACCGGCAGCTGCCAGTTTTCGGCAAAGCGTTGCAAGGCCTGGGCGGCCTGGGGCGTCCACCCCCCGCCACCGGCCAGCACCAGCGGACGCTGGGCCTTCAGCAGCAACTGGCGCAGTTCGCGCAGCGCACCGGGGTCGCTCCAGCCCTCGGTGGGTTCCACGCGGGGCAGTGGGCGGGCCACCACCGTTTGCGTCAGCATGTCTTCGGGCAGCACCAGCACCACCGGGCCGGGGCGGCCGTTCATGGCGGCGGCAAAGGCGCGAGCGATGTATTCGGGGATGCGGCGGGCGTCGTCAATGCGCTCCACCCGCTTGGCCAGCGGGCCGAAGAAGCTGAAGTAATTCACCTCCTGAAAGGCCTCGCGGTCGCGGCAGTCGCTGGCCACGTCACCCACCAGCAGCAGCATGGGCGTGGAGTCCTGAAACGCCGTGTGCACGCCGATGGACGCATTCGTGGCCCCCGGCCCGCGCGTCACCAGGCACACGCCTGGCCGCCCAGTGAGTTTGCCGTGGGCCTCGGCCATGAAGGCCGCCCCGCCCTCCTGGCGGTTGGTGATGAAACGGATGCGGTCGGCGTGCTGGTGAAAACCGTCCAGCACCGCCAGGTAGCTTTCGCCCGGCACGCCAAAGGCATGGGTCACGCCCTGCTCGACCAGGCATTCGACCAGCAGGTGGCCGGCGAGTTGGGGGCCAGTGGGTGACGCAGGGGCTGTGGTTGACGCAAAAGCCAACGTCGGTTCACCCGCAGGTGTTGTGCCGGGTTGGGACTGAAGGGTTGGGTGAGGGGTTGGAGAAGTCATGCGCCATTGTGGCGCAGGGCGCGAATGGGCCGTGTATGGGGCGTGACCGCTGCCTACAGCGTCGTGGCGGGCGCCAACGTCTGGCTTTGGCCGTGGTGATACACGCCGCTGCCTCGGTGCCACACATGGTCCTGGGGCAGCACGTCACCGGGCTGCAGGCTGGGTTGGTCGCACAGGCGGTGGTACAGGGGGGCGAAATCCACCTGGGCCAGTTGCAGCAGGTCGTCCAGGCTGTCGAGCACGAAATAGGTTTCCTGAAAATCGTCGATGCGGTAGTCGGTGCGCATGACGCGCTCCAGCTCAAAGCGCAGGCGGTTGGGCGAGGGGTCGTCCAGGCAGAACAGGCTTTCGGTGTACGACGACGCAATGCCCGCGCCAAACAGCCGCGTGCCGCCGTGCTGGCGCAGCAGGCCAAATTCCACCGTGTACCAGTACACCCGCGCCAGCAGCGGCAGCACGCCCAGTTGGGCCGCGCGCAGCCCGCCCTGGCCATAGGCCTGGATGAAGTCGGCCATGACCGGGTTCATCAGCATGGGCACATGGCCGAACACGTCGTGGAACACGTCGGGCTCTTGCAAATAGTCAAGCTGGTGGGGGCCGCGGATGAAGTTGCCTGCCGGAAAACGGCGGTTGGCCAGGTGCTCGAAAAACACGTCGTCGGGCACCAGGCCAGGCACCGCCACCACTTGCCAGCCGGTTTGAGGCAGCAGGGCCTCGTTGAGCTCGGTGAAACGCGGAATGCGGTCAGCCTGCATGGGCAGGGCCTGCATGCCTTGCACAAATTCGTCGCAGGCGCGGCCCGGCAGCAGGGCCATTTGCCGCTCAAACAGGGTTTGCCAGACGGCGTGGTCGGCGGCGGTGTAGGTGTGCCAGCCCTGGTCCACCGTCCAGTCGGGGCGCTCGGGCTGGTGGCCTGCGGCCAGGCCGTGGGCCTGCGGGGGGGTTGCGGGTGCTGAGGCCGATGGTGTCGCCGCCAGGTGCGCAGGGGCGCGGGTCAACTCAGGCATGGACGGCTCCTGTTGGGGGTGAGGTCGCGCCCTGCAGCAGCGCCAACGCCTGGTCGCAGCGCTGGGCCATGCGCACGTCGTTGTCGCTCACACCACCCACGTCGTGGGTGGTCCAGGTGATGTGCAGGCGGTTGTACACGTTGTGCCACTCGGGGTGGTGGTTGGCGGCCTCGGCCCACAGGGCCACCTGGGCCATGTAGCCGAACGCCTGTGCGAAGTCGGCCAACACCAGTTGGCGCACCAGGCCTGTGCCTGCGGCATCCAGCGACCATTGGGGCAACTGGGCCAGGGCGTGGGTGAGTTCGGTTGTGGTGAGTTTGTGCATGTGTGTCTCCGGCTGTGGCTGAAAATGGCCACGTTAACCCCCTGCCCTTGGACCCATGGACAGTGGGGTTTAGCAGCGGTGGCGCGCAGCCAGCCTTCAGTCCGCCTTCAACACGCCCCTGCGCAACTGGTCGCGCTCCATGGACTCAAACAGCGCCTTGAAATTGCCCTCGCCAAAGCCGTCGTCGCCCTTGCGCTGGATGAACTCAAAAAACACCGGCCCCAGTTGCGTCTGGCTGAAGATTTGCAACAGCAGGCGGCGCCCGCCCTCGCCCGTGGTGCCGTCCAGCAAAATGCCGCGCGCCTGCAGCTCGGCCACCGGCTCGCCGTGGTGGGGCAGGCGACCTTCCAGCATCTCGTAATAAGTGGCGGGGGGAGCAGTCATCAGCGGCACACCGGCGGCCTTGAGCCTGTCCAGGCTGGTGATGAGGTCGTCGCACAGCAGGGCGATGTGCTGAATGCCCTCGCCGTTGAACTGCATCAGAAACTCTTCAATCTGCCCGCTCTTGCCCGAAGCTTCTTCATTCAGCGGGATGCGGATCAGTCCGTCGGGCGCGGTCATGGCCTTGGAGGTAAGGCCGGTGTACTCGCCCTTGATGTCAAAGTAGCGAATCTCCTTGAAATTGAACAGCTTGCTGTAGAAGTCGGCCCAGTAGCTCATGCGGCCCCGGTACACGTTGTGCGTCAGGTGGTCGATGACCTTGAAGCCATGGCCCACGGGGTGGCGGTCCACACCGTCGATGAAGTTGAAGTCGATGTCGTAAATCGACTTGCCGTCTTCAAACCGGTCGATCAGGTACAGCGGCGCGCCGCCAATGCCCTTGATGGCGGGCAGCTTCAGCTCCATGGGGCCGGTTTGCATGTCCACCGGTTGTGCGCCCAGGGCCAGGGCTGCGCTGTAGGCTTTGTGCGAGTCCCTCACGCGGAAAGCCATGGCGCAGGCGCTGGGGCCATGCTCCTGGGCAAAGTACCAGGCGGGGCTGAACTTTTCGCGGTTGACGATGAAATTGATGCCACCCTGACGGTACAGCGTCACGTCTTTGGAGCGGTGGTGTGCCACGGCGGTGAAGCCCAGCATTTCCAGCACGGGTTCGACCACGCCGGGTGTGGGCGAGGCAAATTCCACAAACTCAAAGCCCATCAGGCCCATGGGGTTCTCAAACAAATCGGCCATGTGTTGTCTCCAGTCTCGGTGGTGGTGAATGGTTTGATTTTTATCAAAACAGCTCGCACAGTGTGTGCAACCTGCACCACCAAACCACCACATCACGCACAATTCACGCATGAACTCAGACAATGGCGCAAATTTGCTGCTTGACCGCTACGACATTGGCCTGCTGGCCGCATTGCAGGCCAACGGGCACACCACCCACCAGCAGTTGGGGGAGGTCATTCACCTGTCGGCCTCGCAGGTGAGTCGGCGCATACAGCGCATGGAGTCCGCCGGCCTGATTCGTGCCCATGTGGCCTTGCTCAGTCCCGAGCGCTTGGGCCTGGGCGTGCGCGCCATCAGCTACGTGACCCTGACCCGCCACGGTGGCGACGAGGGTGCCGGCTTTGAGCGCGACATTCTGGACATTCCCGAGGTGGTGGAATGCTTCGCCGTGACCGGCGAATCGGACTACATCCTGAAAATTTTTGCCGCCAATCTGAGTGACCTGTCGGAGTCGGTTTTGAAGCCCCTGACCCGCCTGCAAGGCGTGGCCAACATCCGCTCCAACATCGTGCTGCAGTGCATCAAGTCAACCACGGAGTTGCCTTTGTCCCACTTGAGGGGGTGATGTCCACACCGGTCGTCACCGGCCCAGGGCAACACCGCTCACCGCGCCACCGTCCGCTTGCCCACCCCCAATGCAGCGCCCACGGCCAGCAGCAGCATGAGCGCGGCACCGGTCAGGGTGGCGCTGTACCAGCCCCGGTCCATGAACAGGCCAAACAACACAGGCGACACGGCAAAGCCCAGGTCCAGGCCCGAATACACCAGCCCGTACACCCGACCCGTCGCCCCTTTGGGCGTGGCTTTTTTGATCATCAAATCGCGGCTGGGGCCGCCAATGCCCACGGCAAACCCCGTGGCGGCCAAGCCAGCCAGCGTGCCGTAGGTGCCCAGCCAGCCGGTGGCGCACAGCAGCAACAGCAGCGCACCGGCCGCCATGGCACCGGCCACCACTTTGTCGGTGTGGGGGGTTTGGGTGGCCACAAAACCACCCATGGCCATGCCCACCGCACCACACAGCATGTAGGCCGTGATGGTGAGGGTGGCCACTTCCAGGCTGGCGTGGTGAACCGCCTTCAAAATCGACGGGCCAAAACTCTGCACCACCGCCAGCGTCATGGTGGAAAAGAAGAAAAAGCCAAAGCACCACCACACCACGGACAGTTTCATGAAGGCCAGGTCGGACTCCTGGGGAACATCTGCGTGGCGCACCACCACCTCGGTTTTCAGCAGGTGGCGCTGGGTGAACAGCAGCGCCAGCACCCCGGCATACAGCACCGCAGCGGCCAGGTAGGCCGTGCGCCAGTCGGACAGTGCCGAGATGCCCACCAGAAACACCGGCGCCAGCGCCCAGCCCAGGTTGCCCGTGAGCCCGTGCACGCTGAAGGCATGCCCCAGCCGGGGGGCAGACACGCGCTGGTTCAGGATGGTGAAGTCAGCCGGGTGAAACGGCGCATTCCCCAGGCCTGCCAGCACAGCCACCGCCACCAACCAGCCGTAGCCGGTGGCCGCCGACGCCACCAACGACGCCGCCAGAAACAAACCAATGGCCCCAAACAGCACCGGCCTTGCCCCCACCTTGTCCACCACAAACCCGGCCATGGCCTGCCCGGAGCCCGAGATGACAAAAAAGATGCTCATGAGCAGCCCCACATCGGAAAAGCTCAGGCCAAAGTCGCGCATGAACACCGGGAACAGCGGCGCGAGCAGCAGGTGCGAAAAGTGCGACGTGGCATGCGCCATCCCGACCAGACCGATGACGGCGGCGTCTTGGCGAAACGGAACCGAGGCGGGCAAGGCCGCGTTGAGCGTGGTGGAATTCATGGCGCGAGATGTTACGCGCCAACTGGGCCGCGCGCTGCAACCCGGGCGTCACGCCCTTACCCAGCGCAGCACACCCCTGTCACAACCAGCGTTTGAGCAAGCCCATGACTTGCTCAAACCGCTGGCCGTAGGGCGGGTAGAACAGCTGGCCCATGGCCCAGCGCGACTGCACCAGCACCGGTTTTTGCTGGGTAAAGCGCAAGAACCCCGCCTCGCCGTGGTACGCGCCCCAGCCGCTTTCGCCCACCCCGCCAAACGGCAGGTTGTCGTGGGCGATGTGCAGCAGCGTGTCGTTGACCGTCACGCCACCACTGACGGTGCGGTTGAGCACACGGTCACGCGCTGCGGTGTCGGTACCAAACCAGTACAGCGCCAGCGGGCGGGGCCTGGCGTTGATGTGGGCAATGGCCTCGTCCAGCGTGGTGTAGGTCAACACCGGCAGGATGGGGCCAAAAATTTCCTCGGTCATCAGGCGGCTGTGGGCGGGCGGGTTGAACACCAGCGTCGGCGTCATTTGACGGGGATGCCCTTCAATTTTTAAGCTTTTTTGACCTCCAGCACTTGATGGCATTGATTTGTTTGCTATGCCTGAACTGACCGCCACAGGCACCAGTTCGCGCACGGTGGCGCCCAGCTTCTGGGCCTCGTCCAGCAGGTCTGTCAGGCGGGCGTGGTGGCGGTCGGTGACGATGCTGGCGTAGTCGGGGTTACCGCCAATGGTGGGGAAGAGGCGCGCCACCGAGTGGGCATAGGCCTGCTCAAACTCGGCCTCGCGCCCCTTGGGCAGCAGGATGTAGTCAGGGGCAATGCAGGTTTGCCCGGCGTTGAGCAGCTTGCCGTGGGCCACCTTGAGGGCTGCATCGGCCAGCCCCGAGCCCGCCGCGCACGACGCGTCCACGATGCACGGCGACTTGCCGCCCAGCTCCAGGGTGGTGGGCGTGAGGTTTTTGGCCGCGGCCTCGGCCACCTTGCGGCCCACGGCGGTGGAGCCGGTGAAAAACAAGTGGTCAAACGGCAGGCTGGCAAAGTCGTGCGCCACATCGGCCCCGCCCTGCACCACCACCACCTCGTCGGCCGGAAACACCGCATGCAGCAGGTCGGCCAGAAGGGCTGAACTTTGGGGCGTCAGTTCGCTGGGTTTGATCATCACCCGGTTGCCCGCCGCCAGCGCCGCCACCAGCGGCCCCAGCGTGAGTTGCAGCGGGTAGTTCCACGGGCCGATGACGCCCACCACGCCCAGCGGCTGGCGCTGGATGTGGGCGGTGGCGGGTTGCAGGTAAAGGGGGGTGGACACGCGCTGCGGCTTCATCCAGCGCGGCAGCTTCTTTTTAAGTTGCCCAATGGCGGCGAGCAGCACAAAGTGGTCGGCCACATCGGTCAACTGGCGCGAGCGCACGCCAAAGTCGGCCTGCACGGCATCGGCCAGCGCGGCACCGTGGGTTTCCACCAGGTGCTGCACACGTTGCAGCCGCTCCAGCCGCCAGGCCAGGGGCACGTCAATCAGGGCGCGGCTGGCGGTGTGCTGCGCGTGAAACAGGGCTGGCAGGTCAAGGGGGGGCTGGTGGTGGTCATTCATGGCCTGCATGGTAGGGCCCTACCACCCCGCGTGGTAGAGCCCGAGCTCCAAACCCTTGCCTGGCGCTCCCTGCCCCCCGCTCACGCCATGGGCTGCGCGGGCGCAAACTCGAACACACCGGGGTTGCGCACCGGGTCCACACCCACCGCAATGACCGACTTGGGCGGGTAGTGACCTTCCAGCAGCAGCTTGGACAGCGGGTTTTCAATGCGCTGCTGAATGGCGCGCTTCAAAGGCCGCGCACCAAACAGCGGGTCAAAGCCCACCTTGGCCAGTTCATCCAAAGCCGCAGGCGACACCTCCAGGCGCAAGTCCATGCCGTGCAGGCGGGCCTGCAAGCCCTTGAGCTGAATGCCCGCGATGCTGGCGATGTGGCTGGCGTCGAGTGCGTGGAACACCACGGTTTCGTCGATTCGGTTCAAAAACTCGGGCCGGAAGTGGTTTTTCAGCTCACCCCACACCGCGTCCTTCAGGTCGTCGTAGGGCATGCCCACCATGGCCTGGATCAGCTGGCTGCCGATGTTGCTGGTCATGACGATGACGGTGTTTTTGAAGTCCACCGTGCGGCCCTGGCCGTCGGTCAGGCGGCCATCGTCCAGCAC
>PNML01000122.1 GCA_013823635.1 Polaromonas sp.
GCAGCGCGGTAGAAGGTTTTGACGTCTTCGTCGGTGGTGGTGGTCACGTCCCACTGGGCCATGGCCTCGGCCATGCTGGGGCTGTGCACGGTGGGGCACTCGCCGTGGATGAGACCAGCCCGGTTGAGCTCGCTCAGGATGCCGAACACGCCACCGGCGCGGTGAACATCTTCCATGTGGTACTTCTGGGTGGCGGGGGCCACCTTGCTCAGGCAGGGCACGCGGCGCGAGACGCGGTCAATGTCGGCCATGGTGAAGGCGATGCCACCCTCGTGCGCAGCGGCCAGCAGGTGCAGCACGGTGTTGGTGGAGCCGCCCATGGCCACGTCCAGGCTCATGGCGTTTTCAAAGGCGTTGAAGTTGGCGATGGCGCGGGGCAGCACGCTCATGTCGTCTTGCTCGTAGTGGCGCTTGGCCAGCTCCACGATGGTGCGGCCCGCCTTCAGGAACAACTGCTTTCGTGCGGCGTGCGTGGCCAGCGTGGAGCCGTTGCCCGGCAGGGAGAGGCCCAGCGCTTCGGTCAGGCAGTTCATGGAGTTGGCGGTGAACATGCCCGAGCACGAGCCACAGGTGGGGCAGGCCGAGCGCTCGATGGCGTCGGATTGTTCGTCCGACACGGCGCTGTCGGCAGCGGCCACCATCGCGTCCACCAGGTCGAGCTTGAGGTTGACACCCTGCCAGTTGACCTTGCCCGCTTCCATGGGGCCACCGGATACAAAAATGACCGGAATGTTCAGGCGCAGCGCGGCCATCAGCATGCCGGGGGTGATCTTGTCGCAGTTGGAGATGCACACCAGCGCGTCGGCGCAGTGGGCGTTGACCATGTACTCCACACTGTCGGCAATCAGGTCGCGGCTGGGCAGCGAGTACAGCATGCCGCTGTGGCCCATGGCAATACCGTCGTCCACGGCGATGGTGTTGAACTCTTTGGCCACGCCCCCGGCGCGTTCGATCTCGCGGGCTACCAGCTGGCCCATGTCTTTGAGGTGCACATGGCCGGGCACGAACTGGGTGAACGAGTTGGCAATGGCGATGATGGGTTTCTCGAAGTCGCCGTCCTTCATGCCAGTGGCCCGCCACAGGGCGCGGGCACCGGCCATGTTGCGGCCGTGGGTGGTGGTGCGGGAACGGTAGGCGGGCATGGGAAACCTTTGCTCAGTGGGGGAGGTGAATGCGGGGCACACAAAAAAGAGCGCCCATGATAATGAAACCAGCTGTGTTCTCCGCCTTTGCCCACAGCCTTCGCGGGCACACCTGTTGTTGTGCCGAACGCCTACCGGGGCCGGGCGTTCCAGCGCAACTGGGCACTGAGGCCACCCAGGGGGCTGGCACCAAAGCTCAGCTGGGCACCGTACAACTCCGCCAGCTCGGCCACGATGGCCAGGCCCAGACCCGAGCCGGGGGTGTGCTGATCCAGCCGCTGACCCCGCTGGCACATGAGTGAGCGCTGGGCTTCGGGCACGCCGGGGCCATCGTCTTCCACCCTGACGTGGCCGTCCTGGTCCACCTGAATGTGCACGCACCTCTGTGCCCATTTGCAGGCGTTGTCGATCAGGTTGCCCAGCATGTCGTGCAGGTCTTCCTGTTCGACGGGTACCCAGGGGTCTGCTGCGTCGCTGGCCACCGACAGGCGCAGTTGCCGGTGGGCGTACACCTTGTCCATCACCCGCTGAAGGCCGTGCAAGGTGGGCAACAGGGCGCAGCGTGGCCGTTGCATGCCCGCCGCGTGCGCCGCCGAGCGGGCGCGGCGCAGGTGCCAGTCCATGTGCTGCTGGGCTTTGGCCACCTGCTCGTGAATCTGCTGCCCCACCTGCTGCAAGGCCAGCGGTTGGTCGGGCTGGCTGGCTGCATCGGCCGAGTGGCGCAAAACGGCCAGCGGGGTTTTCAGGGCATGGGCCAGGTTGCCAGCCTGCGTGCGTGCGCGCGCCAGCCCCTCTTCCTGCCGCTGCAGGGCGCGGTTGAGGCCATCGGCCAGCGGCTGAATTTCGGCAGGAAACCGCCCCCGAAGTCGGGCCTCATGGCCCTGGTCGAGCGCCGACACCGCTTGCCGCAGGGCGCGCAGCGGTGACAACCCCACCCACACCTGCGCCACCGACGCCAGGCCCAGCAGCCCCAGCAGCACGGCCAGGGTGGCGGCCAGCACACGGGCAAAGCGCCGAATGGCACCTTGGGTTTCGCTGGCGTCTGCGGCCACCACCAGCGTCCAGGCGCTGCTGTGGGGTGCGGGCGGGCGCACCGTTCGCTCTACGGCCAGCAAGGGTCGGCCCGAGGGCCCGCCGATTTCGTGCAGGTGGGTGGCACCGTCGGCCACCACGTCAGGGGGCAAGTCCAGCACCTCGTCCCACAGCGAGCGCGAGCGCAGCACGCCAGCCACATTGCGTGTGTCGGGCGCGTCGTTGGCGGTGCGGGGATAGGCATCCACCTGCCAGTACCGGCCGGACAGGGGTTTGAGCCAGCGGGGGTCGCTCAGCTGGGTGGCATCGACCACGGGTTGGCCGCTGGCATCAAACTCCAGCCGGGCCGTCAGTTGCTCCAGCTGAACTTCCAGGTCCGCCTGAAACTGCCGCTGCACATGCCCGCTGAAGAGGTTGAACAGGGTGATGCCAGTCAGCAGCAGCGCCAGGGCCATGCCCAGCAGCGTGACCAGCAGCAGCCGCCATTGCAAGGAGCCGCGCAGGCCTGTCCACCACCGGCCGATCATGGCGGGGCCACCAGCCGGTAGCCCAGGCCGCGCACCGTTTCAATCAGCGCTGCAGGCAGCTTTTTGCGCAGCCGCCCCACGAACACCTCGATGGTGTTGGAGTCGCGGTCGCTGTCGTGGGCATAGATGTGCTCGGTCAGCTCGGTGCGCGACACCACTGCGCCGGGGTGGTGCATCAGGTAGGCCAGCACCTTGAATTCGTGGCTGGTCAGGGCAATGGCTTGCCCGTCCAGCGTCACCCGGCCCGTGCGGGTGTCCAGCTCCACCGGCCCGCACACCAGCAGGGGGGATGACAAGCCACTGGCTCGGCGGATGAGGCCCCGCAGCCGGGCCAGCAATTCTTCGGTGTGGAAGGGCTTGGTCAGGTAGTCGTCGGCTCCGGCGTCGATGCCCGCCACTTTTTCGTGCCAGTTGTCGCGCGCCGTCAGTATCAGCACCGGCATGCCGCGCCCGGCGGCGCGCCAGCGCTTGAGCACGGTCAGGCCGTCCATCTGTGGCAAGCCCAGGTCGAGCACCACCGCGTCAAATGGCTCAGCGTCGCCCAGCGCCCAGGCATCGCGGCCATTCACGCTCACGTCCACGCTGTAGCCCGCGTGTTGCAAGGCCATGTCGAGCTGTCGGTTCAGGGTGGGTTCGTCTTCGACCAGCAGGATTCTCATGCGGGCTCCGGGGGTGTGTTCATGGCTGGGTGGGCCTGGGTGATGGGTTGCGCGCTTTGGCCTTGATCAGTTCGCCGGTTTTGGCGTCCAGCTTGACCTTGACGAGCTGGCCACCTGCTTCAAGTTGCTTGATTTCGTACACCCACTGGCCACCTTTGCGCTCCAGTTCTACCTCCAGAATGTGCCCACCGGGGCGCTGCCTGTCCAGATGCTGGAGCAGCTGGCGCAGAGGCAGCACATCGCCCCGCACCACTGCCTGGCGGGCCTGTTCGTGGTCGTCGTCGTCGCTGGCAAACGCCGCCCCACCGGTGCCCAGCAGGCACAGGCACAGGCCAAGTTGCAGAAAAGCCACGTGCAAAAACCGGGCAGGGTGTGGGTGGGTCAGCATCAAAAGTCCTTGGTGGGTGCAGGATAGCGCGGGGCGGGGTGGCTGGGCCGGGCTGTGGCTGGCAGCAGGTGCTGTGTCGGCGCCACGGCATCAGTCTGGGGGCGTCAGCGCATCTCAAACGCTTCCTGGTGGAACCGCAACCGCCAGCCCAGCTTGCGTTTCAAGCCAGCACGCACCCGTTGCCCCAGGCCCGCCGGGCCGCAAAACCACACCTCCGTCCGTTGCCCGGCCTGGGCTGACTCGGCCACCAGTTGCTCAGGGGGGGTGGGGGTGAGCCCGATGTTGCTCTCATGCACATGCAGCTTGACGCTGGGTACAGCGGCACACCTGGTGCGCAGTTGCCGGGCAAACGGGTCGTCAGCCGCCTGGCGTGTGAAGTAGTGCAGGTCGGCCTCGGGCGCAGCGCCGCCTTGCCAGGTGGCCTCGGCCAGGCTGTCCAGCCAGGCCAGGAATGGGGTGACGCCCACACCACCCGCCACCCATATCTGGCGTGCGCTGCGGCGTTGTCGGCTCAGTTTGAACTGGCCGTAGGGCCCTTCAACGGTCACGGGCTGGCCGGGTTGTGCGCGGTGGCCCAGTTGGCGGGTGAAGTCGCCCAGCGCCTTGATCTGGAAGGTCACCAACCCGTCCCCATGGGGGGCGCTGGCAATGGTGAAGGGGTGCGCGCCTTCAAACCAGTTCAGCGTCAAAAACGCAAACTGGCCCGCCTGGTGTCCCCGCCACGCACCCTGAACGCGGCACACCAGTTCGGTCACGCCAGGCGTGGGGGTTTGCACGCTGACCACCGTGGCCGCGTACCGGCGGCTGCGGCCCACCTGGCCGGTCAGCGTCCACCCGGCGGCCAGGGAGCCGACGGTGAGCAAACCCGCCAGCAACCAGCCGATGGGATGTGCCCAGTAGTCTGCCGGGGCCAGCACAGCTGAATGCAGCGCCACGCCCAGGTACAGCACGGGCATGACCCGGTGCAGGTGGCGCCACAGGTGGTACGGAAACCGCTTCCACAGTGTGATGACGAGCATGGCCAGCGCCACGTAAATGGCCCATTCGCCCATCTCTTCGCCCACATCTTGCAAGGCACCCAGCCAGCCGCCGTATTCCTGTTCTGCCGGGCGGCCTGCGCGGCCGTACAGCGCCTTGACAATGTCGTCAGCCATTTCAAGCAGCCAGTGCATGGCCGCGAACCCGACAGCGGCAATGCCCGTCCATTTGTGCAGCCGGTACATCTGGTCAATACCGCCAAAGGGGCGCTCCAGCCAGGTCAGGCGCACTGCCAGCACCATGGCCAGCGACATCAGACCGATGGACAACACGCCGCTCAGGTAGAAGGACTGTGTGTACACCGCCCAGGGCACAGAGTCGGTGCCCGCGCCGTGGGCCCACAGGGCACTGCCCCAAGCCCAGGCCAGCAGGGCAATAAAGGTCACAAAGGTGGTGATGAGTGTCATGGTGCGTGGTCAGGTAAGCCGGAAAGTGCCGATTTTTGGCCGCCGCAGGTGAACAGGGGATGAACGGCAGCTTCAGGTCAGGTACAGCCCAGGCTGGGCAGCATCCCTGCACCTTCAACCCACCTGGCTGTCTCTCCATGTCCACCACTTCACTGCGCTACCCGGCCCATCCCCCATCAACACCCCTGAAGGCCGTGGCCGCACCCGTGGGTGTGGTCATCGTGGGTGCAGGGCTTGCGGGTCTGACGGCGGCGGAGGCCTTGCGCGCAGCGCAGTTCAACGGGCCAATCACCCTGCTGGGGGACGAGGCCTGCGGTCCTTACCAGCGCCCGCCTTTGTCCAAAGACTGGCTGCTGGGCGACCTGGCGGCCTCGTCCCTTGCCCTGCGCGACCCGGAAAAGCTGTTGCGTCTGCAAATTGATATGCGCACCGGTGTGGCAGTTGCCTCGATTGACCGCCAGGCCTGCCACGTGGTGCTGGGCAGCGGCGAGGTGCTCCCTTACGCCGGGCTGGTGCTTGCCACGGGGTCACGGCCCCGCACACTGGCCTTGCCGGGTGCCAATGCCCCAGGTGTGCTCACCCTTCGCTCACCGGCAGACGCCACCCTGCTGAGCAAGGGCCTTGCCCGTTGTGCTGCGCAAATGCAGCCATTGGTGGTCATCGGTGGTGGCTTTATCGGGCTGGAGGTGGCGGCGACAGCCCGTTCGATGGGTGTGGCCGTCACGGTGCTGGAGGCTGCCCCCCGCTTGCTGAGCCGCGCACTGGCCCCGGTGATGTCCGACTGGTTTGCCCACCTGCACCGCAGCCACGGCGTGCAACTGCTGCTGGGTGCAGCAGCAGAGCAACTGGAGACCGGCCCCGATGGGTGGGTCAGGGGTGTGCGGTTGGCCAGCGGCCAGTTGCTGCCCGCTGGCCTGGTGTTGGTGGGCGTGGGCACCGTGCCCAACGATGCATTGGCGCAGGCAGCCGGGCTGCCTTGCGACCGCGGCATAGTGGTCGATGCATGCAGCCGCACTGCCGATCCGCTGATCGTCGCAGCGGGAGATTGCACCGTGCGCAGGCAGCCCGACGGCAGCCTGCTGAGGTTGGAGTCGGTCCAGAACGCCACCGAGCAGGCCAAGGGCGCCGCTGCCGCACTGCTGGGGCAGAGACGCCCGTTTGGCACCACGCCCTGGTTCTGGAGTGACCAGTACGGACACAAGCTGCAAATGGTGGGTTTGAGTGCGGGTGCAGACCAGTCAGTGCCCATTGGCGACATGTCCGGGTCGCGTTTTTGCGTCGAGCATTACCGACAAAACCAACTGCTGGCGGTGGATTGCGTGAACAGCCCCAGGGACTTTCTGGCTGCCCGCAAGCGGATGGACCAGCCGAATGACGTCTTGCCGGTGGGTTCCTGAACGCCACATGAACGCCGCTTTCAGCCTCTGTTCAAGCACGAAATCACACACTTGACCCATTCGCTCAACACCACCCTTTCTGCAGGAGTTTTTATGAACATTTTTACTTCCCCCGCCGCTCCCCGCACCGCGCACCACACCGCTGCAGGCGGCGCTGCCCGCCCTGCACCTCGCCGCGCCAGCCACCCCCGCCGGTTGCGCGGCATGGCCGCCCTGGTTGCCGCGCTGCTGGTGGGTGGCCCGGTGCTGGCTGCCGACACCACCCCGGCCGAGCAGCTCAAGCGCTGGACGGTGGAAGCCGGTGCCCCGGCCTCGGCCGAGCGGGGCAAGGTGTTCTTTAACAGCCGCCACGGTGGCGAGTGGAGCTGTGCCTCTTGCCACAACACGCCGCCCACCACAGAGGGCAAGCACCCCAACACCGGCAAGGTCATCCCCACGTTGGCCCCCAGCTTCAACGCCAAAACCTTCACCGACGTGGCCAAGGCAGACAAATGGTTTCGCCGCAACTGCAATGACGTGCTCAAACGCGAATGCACCGCCCCCGAAAAGGCCGACGTGATGGCCTACCTGATCAACCTGAAGTAACGGAGCGCCCCACCATGCGCACACTGTCTCACCACGGCCTGGCCGCCTGGCTGGCCTGCGGCCTGCTGGCCCTGGCCGCGCCCCTGGCAGCCCATGCCGACAGCAACAACCTGCAGCCCCGCAACGAGCTGAAGGTGTACACCGAAGAATGTGGCTCGTGCCACCTGGCCTACCCGCCAGGCCTGCTGCCCGCTGCCTCATGGAAACGCATGATGGGCACGCTGGATAACCACTATGGCGACGACGCCTCGCTGGATGCCGCCACCGTGCAGCAAATCAGCACCTGGCTGCAAACCAACGCAGGCACCTATAAAAAAGTCCGCCGCGACCCCACTCCTCCGCCAGACGACCGCATCACCCGCAGCGCCTGGTTCGAGCGCGAGCACCGCGACGTGGACACCCCCAAGGTCTGGAAGCACGCGTCCGTCAGAAGCGCCGCCAACTGCATCGCTTGCCACAGCGCCGCCGACAAGGGCAACTTCGACGAAAGAAGCCTTCGGTTTCCCAAGGGGCTGGATGAACGCTACCGCACCGCTTTTCAGGGAGATTGAGCATGAACGCATCTGTTGCCACAGGCCTCGGCACCCAGGCCCGCCCCGCCGCCCAGGCAGTGGCTGGCCCCGTGCCGTCACGGCGGGTCATTGACGCCGCCACCCGCATGTACCACTGGTTGTTTGCGCTCAGCTTTCTGGGCGCGTACCTCA
>PNML01000123.1 GCA_013823635.1 Polaromonas sp.
GTTGCCTTCGTAGGCACGGTCCATCAACAAATGCACCGGTCTGCTGGTCGGCCCAAGACTGCTGAGCAGGCGCCGGCCTTCAGGGGCGTCGTGCGCCTGCCCAGGCGAAAGCGAGAACGTCACGGCCGTTCGAGCATCCGCGGCAACCATATGAATCTTGGTGTTCCATCCGCCTCGGGACTTGCCGATGGCTTGTGGGCCGTTTTTTTTAACGCCCCCGTGCCATCGGGATGGACCTTGATGCTGGTGGAGTCCAGTGAGACCGCTTCAATCTTGATACGCACGACCTGTGCTCGCTGCAACTCCTCGAACATGCGATCAAGGACGCCGGCTTTGGTCCAGCGGTTCATGCGCGTGTAGATCGTGTGCCAGTTACCGAAGCGCTTGGGCAGTCCTCGCCACTTGCAACCATGCTCGGCCACATAGAGGATCGCATTGACCACCTGCAGGTTGCTCAGGCTGACGTTGCCACGCTGCCTGGGCAGGCAGTGCTCAATGGTGGCGAATTGTTCGGGCGTGATCTCCATGTCCGAGATTGTCCGGCGCAATCGCCATGATCGACATTAGTGTTAACACGCCCTAGTCGGCGCGCGTAACGGCGCAAGATGAGATCGGGGATGTCGGTCAGGTGTTTATGAACGTCCAGCTCGTACAGCAGATCGATGCGTTCAAGTACCTCGCTGATTTGGCGGGTTGAGTGCTTGGCCGGCGCCGACCACAGCCAGCTTTGTTGGGTTTGTCCATCTGGGCGCAGCTCTGCAACCGAGGTTCGCCACCGATCAAGGGTTGCCGGATCGACGCTGGCGGCGATTGCAGCACCTGTCTCCGCTTCGAGCTGGGTGAGTGCGCTCGCAATCAAAGTCCGGATGGCCCGCTCGTGCACGATCACCAGCTTATTCTTGTACAGCCATTGGCGGGCCCTCCCGAGCAGTTGATCGCGGTCGGCGCAACGGGCCACTTCGTCCCGCAGTTCACGCACCAGGGAGCGGCGTTGGTGCTCGCTCATCCACCGAAAACCAAGGGCCGTGCACGCTACTTGCTGGTGATCGAACAGTGTCTTCTCCCGCCCGTACAGCGTGCGCAGCGAAGCCACATCAGGGGTGGCAATGCCAAGTTCCTCGCTCAAGTGGCGCCACAGGGCGACGGGAACCACCCGAAAGGCATACAGCAGGCGGCCACTCATGCGCAAAAACCCGATATGCAGCGCCAGACCGAGCTTGTGGGCGTCACCCCGGCGCGCATTGATTGCCTCGCGCTCTGCACCATCGAAGGTGAAAAACGCCTTCATCTCGAAGTCACTGATATCGCGGGGCAGCTCACGCATCCCCAAAAACGTCGTTTGCCAGTCCTGCATCGTGAACCCCATTAGTGGGAGGCCACGATACCCGTTTGAGAAGTGAACAGGAAAGCCAACAGAATCAACGATCTACCAACACCACCCCCGCGCCAGTGCTGGGTTTGCGTACCGCCAGTTATTGCACTGAAAACGAGGGGACCCCGTACCGATCTTGTCGCGGATCAGCGCGTCGCGCGTGGCCGCGTCGGGAATGCGCAGCAGCGCTTCTGCCAGGCACATCAGCGCCACGCCTTCTTGCGAGGACAGCGCGAACCGCTGCAGCAGCCCCTGTACCAGGCCGGACCGGCCGCTGGCATGTTCGCGCTGGCGCAGCCCTTGCGCCAGGCGCAGGGCGCGCGCCTGGATGTCCTGCGCCATGGCAGCGGGCAGGCGCGCCTGCGCCAGCAGCGGCGCCAATGCCTCAGGCTCGGGCGGGCGGCAAGCCTGGGTGACCGCCAGGCGCAGCGGGTCGGTGTCGCGGGGGCGAGGGGAGAAAGGGGCGGCTTGGGGGGCGGCGTTTGTCATGGGCCGCATCATCCTTGGGTGAATGGCGAATGAATCACTAAAATCGGCAAGCACCACCGAATTTTTGCTCAATGACCGGCCAATTACCCACTGATCTGGATCGCATCGATCGCAGGATATTGAAGATCCTGCAAGACGATGGACGCATCTCCAACCTCAAGCTGGCAGAGACCGTGGCGCTGTCGCCCACTGCCGTGCTCGCGCGCGTGCAGCGGCTCACGCGCGAAGGCTACATCCTGGGGTATGAGGCGCGACTCAATCCCCTCAAGCTGGGCGCGGGCATGCTGGTGTTCGTGGAGGTGCTGCTGGACCGCACCACGCCCAACGTGTTCGACCAGTTCAAGGCCGCGGTGCAGGTGCATCCCGAGGTCATGGAATGCCACATGGTGGCCGGCGGTTTCGACTACCTGCTCAAGACGCGCTGCGCCGATATGAATGCCTACCGCCAGTTTGCCGGCGCCGTGTTGTGGCAGTTGCCCGGCGTGCGCGAGACGCGCACCTACGCGGTGATGGAAGAGGTCAAGCACTCCAACCACCTGTACCTGGGTTGAAGCCCCTCGGTACGGAAGACGCAACGCCCGCGTCGTGCGGGCGTTGTGTTTCCCATCAGCCCCCCGGGTACAGCGATTGGCGTTCCCTGTGTTGTGCCGATGTTTCGTTGCGCATCTCATCGATCACCTGCTGGCGGGTCCTGGTCGAAGCCGTTGAGGGTGCCGGTTCCGAAAAGCTGCTTTCCCCATAGGACAGGCGGTTCTGTCGCACTGCGGTCTCGGCTTCTGCCCTGACTTGCTCACGGGTCCGATCACTGTTGAAGTGCTCGGGGTGAACGACCACGCCCGCTTCGTTGTTGGCAGGGTGCCAGTAGCCGGCAAATGCCATCGTTGGCAGACCGAGTGCTGCGACGGCAGCCACGCTTGCGATCACGGAGAAAAGGGGAGGTTGGCGACGCGTCATGTTCAATATCCTGTGTTGGTTTGCCGGAGCGTGCATATCCCGCCCTTGCGCAGGGGGGCGCAAAGGGGCGCTCACAGCAGATGAATGCTTGGAAGGGGGCTGGCATGCACCGGGGTGTGCAGCCGCCCCTCCGGTACTTGCGGTGTGCCCCTTAGTGGGCCGCCAGCGGGATGGCCTTCCAGCCGCTGTGGCTGAAGTACTTGCCGTAGGCATTGGAGGCCTGGGCCACCTTGACCACGCCCTCTGCGCGCTTGTCCTCGCCGTGCTTGCCTTGCGCGGCCTCGGCACCGGCCATCAGGTCGGCCACGACGATGTGCAGCTGTGCATCGGCGGCGGGCGGCAGCTTGCAGTTCTCCACCATGTAGGCGACCTGCTGGTTGACGGTGTTGGCGAAGGCGTCGTAATCGGCCGGAGTGGCCTTGCCCGAGTGGGCGGTGGGCAGGATCTGCGTGACCGATCCGCGCACGGCCGTCATGGCCTTGCGCAGCGGCGCGTCGGTTTCCCACTTCTTGCCGGCGTTGAGCTGCAGTTGGTGGGTTTCGGCACTGCCGCCATGGTTGTGTGCGTCGGCGGCGTAAACGGCCAGCGGGGATGCCAGGGCGGCGGACAGCAGCAGTGCGGTGAAGGTGTTCATGAGAATGCTCCGTTGAAAAGTTGAACCATCAAGGCAGCCGCTCAAGGGAATGTGTGGCTGCCTTGCCTACTTCAACGAAGGGGGTGCCTCAATGTTCCATCTGATTTGCACCTTTTTCCTTCTCTCATCTCGGCGTTCACTTGCGGTGCAGCATTTCCTCCTCGGTGGCTTCTTCTGCATAGCGGGTCAGCAGCAATTGCAGCAGCCGCGTGCGCTGGGCGTCGTCCAGCAAGGCGCGCTCGGCCAAGAGTTGGTCAATCACGCGCTGTTGCTGCGTGGCCTGCAGGCGGGCGATGGCGGCCTGCTCGGCGTCAATGGCGGTGCGCTCTGGTGCGTCAGCAAAGATGTGGCGCACCAGGGCTTCGCGGTGGCGGCGTATGTCACTCCAGTTGGACGACAGGTCATGGAGGAAGGGGGTTTCCATTCCTTCCCAGCGCGCGCGCTGTTCGGGGGTGAGCTTCAGATACTCGGGCAGGTGGACCACGGGAGGCGCGCCGCCCTCGGGCACCGTGTCCGGCGCAGGGCGCAGCACCAGTGCGGCAACCACGCCCAGGTTGAGCGCCAGCGAGATCGCCAGCAGGGTGCGAATCCAGGCAGGGTTTTTCATGGCAGGGTTCTCGGCAAACGGCAGATTTCGGCGGCGGCGCACAGCCCGCCCGGTGGCACAGGGTCGAACACGCGCGCCATGGCAGGGCTGGCAGCCGGAAGGGCCGCGCCCGTGCCCAGCAGCAGCCCCCCCAGCCATACGCCGGACACCAGCGCGGCCCCCGCGGCGAGGCCCGTGGGCATCCAGCCCAGCAGGTTCCAGCCGGTGCGCCGGGACCGGGTGGGTCGTTGCGCCAGGTCCTGCGCCAGGCGGTCCTGCAGTTGCGCCGCCAGGTCGAAACCCAGCGCGGGCGAGGGCAGGGCCAGCAATTGCTGGCGCTGTGCCTGCAATGCGGCAAGGTGCTGGCTGCACAGGGGGCAGGCGTGCAGGTGCTGCTGCAGCGCGACCTGCGCATGCGCGGGCAGCGCATGGTCGATCAAAGCGGAGAGGTCTTCGGTGCGAGGGCAGTTCATGGCGGCTCCTTGCGTTCAGCGTGGCATGAGTTGCAGCAGCCCGGCGCGTGCGCGGGCAATGCGGGATTTGACGGTGCCCAGGCTGATGCCCAGCACCTCGGCGATGTCCTCGTAGGCCATGTCTTCGATGTCGCGCAGCAGCAGGATCTCGCGGTGCTCCACCGAGAGCCGCTGCAGCGCGCCTTCCAGCGCTTCGATGCGCTGGCGGGCCTGCAGTGCAGCCTCGGGCGTGGGCGTGTCCGCAGGCACCTGCTCGGACAGGGTCTCGTCCAGTTCCACGAACGCGACACGCTGCGCGCGGCGCAACAGGTCCAACGCCTGGTTGCGCGCGATGCGAAACAGCCAGGTGGACAGTTGTGCGTCCGGCCGCCAGCGGGGCAGTGCCTGGTAGGCGTTCAAGAAAGTCTCCTGGGCGAGTTCGCGCGCATCCTCCTGCGAGCGCGTCATGCGGAACAAAAAACGGTAGATGCGGTCCTGGTAGCGGGCCACCAGTTCGGAGAACGCCGCGACCTCGCCGCGCTGGGCGCGGGCGATGCAGTCGCTCTCTTCAAGGTGGCTCAGGGGGCGCATTGCCTCTTTCAACGCAGGGCCGCAGCAAAAGTTCCATGAAACCGTCAACACGGGGCCGGGAACAGCCGCTTACCGGGGCGGGTGCAAACTCCGCAATAATGCGCCGCATTCACAGCACAAGAAGGAAGGGAACCCTCATGCGAGCCATTCGCTTTGCCACGGCCTCGGCCGCCGCCATGATTGCCGGACTGTTTGCGCCGGGTGCGTGGGCTACGGGGTCCCCTCGTTTTCAGTGCAATAACTGGCGGTACGCAAACCCAGCACTGGCGCGGGGGTGGTGTTGGTAGATCGTTGATTCTGTTGGCTTTCCTGTTCACCTTCAAATCCGGGATTCGTGGCGTCAAACCGTGATCGGTTTCATCCGTTGGTGCCAGTTATCGGTGCTCCCTGCCGCGAGGGCAGGATTTGGTCGGCATAACGGTCAACAGGAAAGCGGAACACGCCTCGCAGGTTGATGCTTTCCAGCCTGGTGGGAGCAATTTTTCCGATCAGTTCCGGCGGAATGGCCTGGCGGCGGTTCGACCAGCGATCCAGAACAGCCTGCATTTGTGACGTGTTCCACGCCATGACGATGTTGGCCAGCAGACTCAACGCGTCGGCCACAGCCTGCATTTCGTCCACACGTTTGGCCTGTGCCGGGCTGATCCGGCCGGTGTAAATGGCGCGCTTGAGGGCGTTGACCGCCTCCCCCCGGTTGAGCACCCGGCGCAATTCATTCCTGAAAGCGTCCTTAACAAAGTAGTCGGCAAGGAACGCGGTTCGCAGCAAACGTCCCAATTGCACGCCAGCGTCATAGATGGGGTCACCCTGGGCAGCAGAGCCAAACCGCGCCAGTGCTGCCACCGCACTGGCGTGACCACTCATGACCGAAGCCGCCAGATGCACCAGGCTGTCCCAATGCTTTTCGATCAGGGCAACGTCAACATTGGCCTCGCACACCGCAGCTATTTCGGCTGGCACCTTGGCGCCGCGAGGCACGAACAGGTGGCGTTGTTTCAATTCCTTCAACCGCGGGCAAAGATCAAAGCCCAACAACCGGGCCAGTGCCATCGCAAAATCGGTGTAGCCGTGGGTGTCCACCGCCAGTTGGCTGGTTTCAAGGCGTTCCTGACGTATGACGCCTTCAATGGCCACGCCAGCTTGGCGCTCATTGAGCACGAAGGGCTGTGCGTGAAAGATTCCCCAGCGGTCGCGTACATGGGAGTAGATGCCAATGGAGGGCGTGTTGCGCCGGGGATCAAGCCGGGCCTGCCATACCCGCTTGGTTGTCTCCATGCTCATCATGTCAGAAGACGCCAGGTCTGAACGGCCCCAAGTGGTGGCGATCGGGTGGCGTTGCATAAACTCCAGCACCGCCTGGCAAGCCTGACTCAGACGGCGTTCGTCCCGTGCCCAGCGCATGGCCTGGCGGATGCTGGTGGCAGACAACTGCGGAATCATGCGCGCGCATTCGATGGCTGTCAGACTGGTGCCGTGGGCCATGATGCCGGCATAGACCATCAGCAGTTCCGCTGTTGACCGTGGTTCACGGCCGAGCATGATCCAGCTGAAGCGCACCTGGGCGTCAACGGCCAGAATCACTTCAGGCAATTGCACTTCGCCGATGCGGTGATCCAAAGCCGCCCGTAGCTTGGTGACTTCGGGGTCTTCGTCTTCGGCGGGTAAAACTGAGAGGTGGAGTTCATCGTCGACGCGCAGTACGCCACTGCGTGCCGCCGCAGCCACAGCATCGACACCTGCAGTTACCTTGGCCAACAATGGCTTCAGAAAGGTGGCCGCCTTGCCGGGCAGCGACAGACGGGCATAGTGCTTCTTGGACTCGTCCTTCCAACGTTCGTCCGTGAAGAACAGGCGTGCACGGCCCCTAAAACTCAAGCTGTGCTCGATCCAGACCGATCCATTGCGCACCGCGCGGCGCAGGGCAAACAAGGTGGCAACCTCCAATGCCCGAAACGCCCGTTCCCGGTCTGGGCTGGATATGGCGGCTTGCCAGACCTTCCCCAGGCCTGGCGCGACAACGCCATCCGGCAACTTTCTGATGTTACTGGCGTAATAGGCGCTCAATTTCGTCAGGGCGTCGATGGTGGGATGCTCTCCGGTGGCTTGCCATGGAAGCTTTGCAATTGCCACAAGCAGTGAGCGTACGGGGCGAATGACATCAATCAATCCTTCGCGCACAAGGGAGGCCCGACTGGGTGGCTTGCGTTTCTGGGTTTCGATGACCAAGGCTTCAAGCCGTGCGCGCAGCTCGGCGTCCGGCACAGCGCCCTGGGCGCTCAAGGCCACGAGTTCGGCCAGTAGCGTTTTGTACATCGCCGCCCAGTTGACGGTGGCGGGGACCTCGGCAGCGGTCTGGCGCCACAGATCGGCAATCCGGCGCTGTACCATCAAAATCAACTGGTCCGTGGTGGTGAACAGGCAATACCGCAGAAAGCAGGCGACCTCCACGGTGCGCGCGGGTTCCTTGATCTTGGCGCCGGCAGACGGCGGCCGAGAGACTAGGACCTGTTAACACAAACGAAGGCCATCAGCGACGAGCACGAAGCTGATAA
>PNML01000124.1 GCA_013823635.1 Polaromonas sp.
CGGATCAGCCGAAAGCTGCTGTGCGTGTCGCCCTCGAAGTACAGCACCGTGTCCACCATGTGCTCCAGCACGCGCGGCCCGGCCAGTGCGCCTTCTTTGGTGACGTGGCCCACCAGCACCACCGTCACGCCCGTGGCCTTGGCCGTGCGCGTGAGCTGTGCCGCGCACTCGCGCACCTGCGCCACCGAGCCGGGGGCCGAGGTGAGCTGCTCGCTGTACACGGTCTGGATGGAGTCGACCACGCACACCGTGGGCCGCTCGGCCTCGATGGTGGCCAGAATCTTTTCCACCGAAATTTCGGCCAGCACCCGCACCTGGCTGCCATCTAGCCCCAGACGGCGAGAGCGCAGCGCCACTTGCGCACCCGACTCCTCGCCCGTCACATACAGGGTGGGCACCGTCAGGCTCAGCTGGTGCAGCGCCTGCAGCAGCAGCGTGCTTTTGCCAATGCCGGGGTCGCCGCCAATCAAGACCACGCCGCCTTCCACCATGCCGCCGCCCAGCACGCGGTCCAGCTCGTCCAGGCCGGTGGGCAGGCGTTCGAAGTCGGCCGCGTCGATGTCGGCCAGCGTGGTCACGGGCTGGGCGGCCGCCAGTGAGGCAAACCGGTTTTTGGCAGCGGGCGCGGCGGTGTCGGCCACGGCTTCGATCAAGGTGTTCCACGCCCCGCAACTGGGGCATTTGCCCAGCCACTTGGGGCTGGTGCCGCCGCACTCGGTGCAGCTGTACAGGGTTTTGTCTTTGGCCATGGCGGCCACTATATAGTCCGGCCTCCATGCCCAAGCGTCCACCCCCACAACCCCCACCCAGCGCCACCGCCGCGCCTGCTGAAGGCCTGGCGGTGGTGGCGCAAGGTGCTGCCCCGTTGTCGCCGGCGGCGCGGGCCTACCACCTGCAATTGGCGCGCATCGACAAGCTCAAAACCCAGATGGCGCAGATGGAGGCGCTGGCCACCGCACACCGCCGCGCACTCACCGCCCAGGTGTTTCCGCTGGCGCAGCGGCGCCAGGCGCTGATGAAAGACATGGCCCTGTGGCTGGACCAGCACGTGGCCGACCCCTCGCTGACCCCCGCGCAGCGCCAGTTTGGCGCCCAGATGGTGTGTGCCCTGGCCGAGCAGCTGGTGTCCCAAGGCCATGCCGACATGGCCGCCGTGCACGACCGGCACAGCCCCCGCACCCTGGCACAACTGGCGCGCGACCAGGCCCAGGACATGCGGGCACGGCTGGAAGCCCTGCTGGGCGAACCCCTGCTGCCCGACCAGCCCGAGCCCGACCTGGACGATGTGGTGCACGCCGCCCGCGCCCGCATGAAGCAGGCGGCCGAAGCGCAAGACGCCAAGGCGGCCAAGCGGCAGGCCAAACGCGATGCCAAAAGCCAAGCCCGGCGGGCCAGCCAACCGCCCAACCCGGCGCAACTGCTGCAGGCCAGCCTGCAAGGCGACGCCGACGCCAGCCTGCGCACCCTGTACCGCCAGCTGGCCAGCGCCCTGCACCCCGACCGCGAGGGCGACCCCCAGGTGCGCCTGCACAAAACCGCCCTCATGGGCGAGGCCAACGCCGCCTACGCCCGCAAGGATTACGTGACGCTGGTGGACATCCAGCAACGCGCAGCCTTGGCCGCCCCGGCTGCCGTGGCCACCATGCCCGACGCCAAGCTGCAGGCGCTGACGCTGCTGGTCAAGGCCCAGGTGGCCGAGTGGGAGCGCCAGCGCGCCCAGACCCAGCAGGCGCTGATGCACGAGTTCGGCGTGCCGCCCGGCATGGGCCTGAACGAAAACACCCTCAAAACCCTGCTGAACGAGCAGGAAGACGAACTGCAGGACGCCGTGGACACCTTGCAGTCAGGGCTGGCCTTGGTGCGGCAGGACGCGGGACTCAAGCGCTGGCTGAACCAGCAGCGCCAACTCAGCCAACGGGTGGCACGCCAGCCAACCCAGCGCGGGCGTTCCCCGGACTGGGACGACGACTGACCGCTGGCCACCGTCAGCCGAGTGGCTGGCGGGTTTCCGCGCGGATGTTGAGGTAGTTGCCCGCAAAAATGATGGCCGCGCCGATCAGCACCGCCGCATCGACCGATTCGCCGTACAGCACCGTGCCGGCCAAGGCGATCACGGGCAGGCGGATGAAGTCAATCGGCATGACGAACGAGGCAGATGCTAGGCGCAACGCGCTGGTCAGGCAAAAGTGCGCCGCCAACCCGGTGACGCCCACCAGCACCAGCCAGGGCAGGCTGGCGGCGGTGGGCCAGCGCACCGTGCCGTCCCAAAACGCCAGCACGCAGCCCAGCACCAGCTGCATCAGCGTCAGCCAGAACAGGATGGAGACGATGCCTTCGCGCCGCGTCAACAGCTTGGTGGTGATGTTGGTCAGCGCAAAACAAATGGCGCTGGCCGCTGCCGCCACCACGCCCACGTTCAGGGTGTGCACGTTGGGCCGCGCCACGATCAGGATGCCGACGAAGCCCAGCACCGCCGCCACCAGCCGCAGCCGCGTGATTTTTTCGCCCAGCAGCAGGGGCGACAGCACCAGCACCCACACGGGCGCGGTGAACTCCAGCGCAAACACCTGCGCCAGCGGAATGAGCGTCACCGCCCAGATCCACAGATTCTGGCCCGTGAAGTGCACCGCGTTGCGCAGCACATGACCGCCCAGGCGGTCGGCGCGAATGTCGCGCAGCCGCCCGGTGGCCCAGGCCAGCACCACCACGATGAGCAGGCCCACGGCCGAGCGCGCGGCCATGATCTCGAAGGTGTCGTGTGCGCCCTTCAGTTCGCGCACCGCAATGGCCATGGTGCTGAAGGAGGTGATGGCACCGGTCATCCACAGCGCAGCGGCCAAGGGGCGTTGGGGCGGCGCAGGTGGGTTGGCCGATGCGGTTGGGCTCACGGATGGCTGCCCGAGCTGTAGCGGCGCGTGATTTCAGCCACCTCCACCGTGTAGCTGCTGTACCAGCGCTCGCGGCCCAGTTGCTGGGCCATCAGGTGGTCGGTGTGCTGCTTCCAGGCGCGGATGCTGGCCTCGTCTGGCCAGTAGGACAGGGCCACTTCTTGGTCCCCCTCGGTCACGGCGGCAAAGTCCAGGCAGCCAAACTGGTTCAGCGCCAGCTCGCGCAGGCGGGCGGCGGTGGCACTGTAGTCGGCATCGAGGGTGCGGGCGGTGGCCCGGAAAATCACCACAAACATGGGGCGTCCTTGGGCAGGTGGAATTCAAAAAACCGCGTGCCCTCGGCGGGGTCGGGGTAGTAGGGTGGCGTTTCCGTGAAGCCCAGGCGCCGGTACAGGCCTTGCGCAAACAGGGTGGGTGGCACGGCGTCCAGAATCAGTCGGTTGGCGCCCAGCGTGGGGGCCAACGCCATGAGCTGGCGCACCAACTGTTCACCCAAACCCAGGCCCCGGTGGGCGGGGCGCACGTACACGCGCTTGAGCTCTGCGGTGGTGCCGGTGTGCCTGAGCAACCCCGCGCAGCCGGCCAGTGCGCCGTCCACATGGGCCATCAGGAACAGGCCGCTGGGTGGGGTGAACAGGGTTTCCAGCTCGGCCAGCTCGCGGTCGGCCCTGCGGGCACAGGCGTCCACGTTCAGCCAGTCCAGGTACTCGCGGATCAGCGCCAGCAGCGGCGCGGTGTCTTCCGGGAAGCTGGCCTGGCGCAGCCGGATGGCGGGCCCGGTGCCCGGGGCGGCTGTGTGGGGGGCAGGGGTCATGGCAACGCGTCCCATGTGTCGTGGCGTTGTCGGCGCTCCAGCCGGTAATTGGTGATTTCCAGGCGAATGCCGTCGGGGTCGGTGAAAAAGGTGGCCCAGTAGTCGGGGGCGTAGTCGGGGTAGAGGGCCGCATCGGTGGCGGCAATGCCTGCGGCCTGCAGCGCCTGGGCCGCCGCCGCCACGTCGGCCACGCTGTCCACGCGAAAGCAGACGTGGTGCAGCCCGGGCGCGTACGGTTGGTGGGGCTGGGTCACCCGGGCCGGGCGCAGCACGTAGCCAAAGTGGCTGTTGTAAAACTGCACATGGGGGTCACCCCCCAGCGTGAAACGGTTGTGCCTGAACCCCAGCACACCGCCCAGCACCGTGGTGTAAAACGCTTGTGAGCGCGCCAGATCGCTGACGGTGATGTAGATGTGGTCGATGCCGGTGACGGTTGGCATGGGGCCTTGCTGATGTTGATTGAAAAGTGACTCTGGCGCTTGATTTTATTGTTGTTACAGCTATTGATTTAGGATTTTTTATGCCCACCGTGTTTGAAAAGCTGCTGAGCGGCGAATGGCCTTGCGCCAAAGTGTACGAAGACGAGCTGGTGTTCGCCTTCATGGACGCGGGCCAAGTGAACGACGGCCACGTCATTGTGGCCTGCAAGCGTCCCTTCGAAACCCTGATGGACATGGACGAAGACACGGCCGCCGCAATGATGCGCGTGGCTTGGCGCATTGCTCGGGTGGTGGAGGCCGAGTTCAAGCCCCAGGGCATCACCGTGCTGCAGGCCAACCGCGCCGCTGGCTGGCAGACCGTGCCGCACGCCCACCTGCACGTGCTGCCCCGCTACGAAGACGACGGTGTGGGGCTGGTGTGGCCGCGCAAGGAACCGGGCATTGAGCGCTTGCGCGAATTGGCGGCACGCATCCGCGTGTGACCAGGGCGGGCGGACGCCCGGCTGTCGCCTGTGCGCCCATGCCCCATTGCGGGCGGGGCAAGCATTCGCTACGGTGACGCGCCATGAACCACACCCAACTGTGGGTCCGCAAGGACCAACTCGCCGTCACCCAATGGCACCACAGCCCCGCGCAGGCGTTGGCCCCCGGGCAGGTGCGCCTGACGGTGGACCGCTTTGCCCTGACGGCCAACAACATCACCTACGGCGCGTTTGGCGATGCCATGAACTACTGGCAGTTTTTCCCGACCGGCGACGCGGCCTGGGGTTGCCTGCCGGTGTGGGGTTTTGGCACGGTGCAACAGTCCGCACACCCCGACGTGGCCGTGGGTGAGCGGGTGTATGGCTACTTTCCCATGGCCGACCAGGTGGTGCTGAGCCCGGCGCGGGTGAAGGCGGCGGGCTGGAGCGATGCCGCCGAACACCGCGCCCAGTTGCACCCGGTGTACAACCAGTACCTGCGCTGCGACACCGACCCATTCGGAGCCGCCACGGCTGCGGCCATGCCGCAGGCCAGCGCCGCGCCTCAAGAAGGCGTACAGGCGCTGTTGCGCCCCTTGTTCGTCACCTCGTGGCTGATCGACGACTTTCTGGCCGACAACGGCTTTTTCGGGGTGGGCGTGGTGCTGTTGTCCAGCGCATCCAGCAAAACCGCTTATGGCGCAGCGTTCCAGCTCGCGCAGCGCCCAGGCGTGCAGGTGGTGGGCCTGACGTCGGTGGCCAATGTGGCGTTTTGTGAGTCGCTGGGCTGCTACCACCGGGTGCTGACCTACGAGCAGTTGGACGCGCTGCCCGCCGACACCCCCTGCGTGTACGTGGACTTTGCGGGCAACGCCGCCTTGCGCCGTGCCATCCACACCCGCTTCACCGCGCTGGCCCACAGCTGCTCGGTGGGTGGCACGCATGTGGACCAGCTGGGGGGCGCCAAAGACCTGCCAGGCCCAAGCGCCACGCTGTTTTTTGCCCCGGCCCACATCAAGAAGCGTCAGGCCGAATGGGGTGGCCCCGTGCTGGGTCAACGCATGGTGGCGGCGTGGCAGGCGTTTGTGGCCCGCGTGACCCAGCCCGACGACGAGTGGCTGAAGATCCAGGCTGGCAGCGGCCCCGAGGTGGTGGCCAGCACTTATGCGCAGGTGTTGGCCGGACGCGGAGATCCGCGTGTGGGCCATGTGCTGACGGTGTGATGCGCTGGGCTTGGATGCCCGAACCCGCCTGCAGGCAGGCCTCAGACCCAAGCGGCCTTGTTCGCTTTCTTTGCGGCCTTGGCCGCCGCGTTGCTGGCTTCTTTCACCGCCTCGCGCTGGCGTTTGGCCTCGTCCAGCAGGTAGCGCTGGTAGTCGTCCAGGTCGCCGTCGAAGGGTTCCACGCCGCCGCGTGACACCATCCAGAACTCGTCGCACACGGAGCGCAAGAGAGCCCGGTCGTGGCTTACCAGCATCACGGTGCCCTCAAACTCGTTGAGTGCCATGGCCAGGGCTTCGCGGGTGGCTAGGTCCAGGTGGTTGGTGGGTTCGTCCAGCAGCAGCAGGTTGGGGCGCTGCCACACGATCATGCACAGCACCAGGCGGGCTTTTTCGCCGCCGCTCATGCTGCCCACGGCCTGCTTGACCATGTCGCCGCCGAAGTTGAAGGTGCCCAAAAAGCTGCGCAGGTCTTGCTCGCGCGTGGCCTGGCCGGCCAGCTTGCCCGCCGTACCCAGGTCTTTGGCCAGTTTGATCATGTGCTCCAGCGGGTTGTCGGCGGGGCGCAGCACGTCCAGCTCTTGCTGGGCAAAGTAGCCAATGTTCAGGCCCCGGCCTTCGGTCACTTCGCCGCCAATGGGGGCCAGGTCGCGCGCCACGGTTTTGACGAGCGTGGATTTGCCCTGCCCGTTGGCCCCCAGAATGCCAATGCGCTGCCCGGCCAGCACCGATTTGCTCACGTTCTTCACGATGACGGTGGGCGGTGTGCCCTGCGGTGAGCCCTCGGGCGCGGGGTAGCCAAAGCTCACGCCCTGCATGGCCAGCATGGGGTTGGGCAGGTTGGCGGGTTCCTTGAATTCGAAGGTGAATTCGGCATCGGCCATCAGCGGGGCCACTTTTTCCATGCGGTCAAGGGCCTTCACGCGGCTTTGGGCCTGTTTGGCCTTGCTGGCCTTGGCCTTGAAGCGGGCAATGAACTTTTGCAGGTGGGCAATTTTTTCCTGTTGCTTGGCAAAGGCGGTTTGTTGCAGCGCCATTTGCTCGGCGCGCATGTCTTCAAACTTGCTGTAGTTGCCGCCGTAGCGCACCAGCTTGGCCGCGTCGATGTGCAGGGTGACGTTGGTCACGGCATCCAGAAACTCGCGGTCGTGGCTGATGACGACCATGGTGCCTTCGTATTTTTTCAGCCAGGCCTCCAGCCACACCAGCGCATCCAGGTCCAGGTGGTTGGTGGGCTCGTCCAGCAAGAGCAAGTCGCTGGGGCACATCAGGGCGCGGGCCAGTTGCAGGCGCATGCGCCAGCCGCCTGAAAAGCTGTTGACCGGGTGGTCCAACTCGGTGGTTTTGAAGCCCAGGCCGAGGATGAGTGCTTGCGCACGGGCGGCGGCGTCGTAGGCCCCGGCGTCGTTCAGCGCCATGTAGGCATGGGCCATGCGGTCGTGGTCGTCCAGCGCTTCGGCCTCGTCCACTTCTTGCTGGGCAGCCAGCAGCACGGTGTCGCCCTGCACCACAAAGTCGGTGGCGCTTTGCTCGGTTTCGGGCATGTCCTGGGCCACCTGGCCCATGCGCCACTGGGTGGGGATGTAAAACTCACCCGCGTCTTCGTGCAGGTTGCCGTTGAGCAGCGCAAACAGCGACGATTTGCCCGCGCCGTTGCGGCCCACCAGGGCCACCTTCTCGCCGGGGTTGAGGGTGACGGATGTGCTGTCCAGCAGCACCTTGACGCCACGGCGCAAGACGATGTTTTTGAGGGTGATCAC
>PNML01000125.1 GCA_013823635.1 Polaromonas sp.
CTGTCCATGATGGTCTGGTTGAAGGCATGGCCCATGTGCAGCGTGCCCGTCACGTTGGGCGGCGGCAGCTGGATGGCGAAGGCCGGTGCGCCCGCCTGTGGTGTGCCCGTGCCCCGGAAACCGGCGGTGCCGTAGCCACGTGCTTCCCATTCGGGGCCCCACTGGGCTTCCAGCGCGGCGGGCTCGAACGATTTGGACAGCGATTGCAGGCCGGGTTGCTCGGGCTGGGTGGTGGTGGGGGTGGTCAGGTCTGACATGGGGGCTCTCTGGCTGGGCCAGACCCCCTGAGCGCTGCGCGGGGCAGGCGGTGGGGGCTGGCCTTGGAAAAAGGTGAACCCCCGATTTTACGAACACACCAACGGCCCATTGGGCCGCTGGTGGCTGGGCCATCAGGCCAGCTCGATCACCACGTCGATGTTGCCGCGTGTGGCGTTGGAGTAGGGGCACACCTGGTGGGCGGTGTCCACCAGCTTTTGGGCCACGGCACGGTCCACGCCGGGCAGGCTCACCACCAGCTTGGCATTGATGCCAAAGCCCTGGGGAATGGGGCCAATGCCCAAACTGGCGGTGATGGACGTGTCGGCGGGAACGGCAATTTTCTGCATGCCGGCCACGTGCTTCAGGGCGCCGATGAAGCAAGCCGAGTAACCCGCGGCAAACAGTTGCTCGGGGTTGGTCGCGCCGCCGGGGCCGCCCAGCTCTTTGGGTGGCGACAGTTTCACGTCCAGCAGGCCGTCGGAGCTGACGGAGCGGCCATCGCGTCCGCCGGTGGAGGTGGCGACGGCGGTGTAGAGCACTTTGTCGAGGGAAATGGTCATGGTGGTTTCCTTTCGGGAGTTGGCCCGGCGCAGGGCCTTGGGCGGGGTTGAAAACTGGTGGGCGTGTGCCCGTTGTCAGGTCGGGTCCGCCGGCTGGGCGGTTTGCAGACGGTCGCGCAAGCGCTGGATGGTCTGGGTGAGGTGGGCCAGTTCGGGCAGGCTGCAGCCCAAGGCATCGACCATCTGGCCGGGAATGCACGCTGCCTGGGTTTGCAGCGCGCGACCCTGCGGGGTCAGCAGGATGTGCACCTTGCGCTCGTCGCTGGTGCTGCGCTGGCGGCGAATCCAGCCAGCCGCTTCCATGCGTTTGAGCAAGGGCGTGAGCGTGCCGCTGTCCAGAAACAGGCGCTCTCCCAGCTCACTCACCGGGCAGTCGTCCTGTGCCCACAGCACCAGCAGCACCAGGTACTGCGGGTAGGTCAGGCCCAGCGCAGACAGCAGCGGTTTGTAGGCCTTGGTCATGGCCAGCGAGGCCGAGTACAGGGCAAAACACAGCTGGTTTTCCAGCAGCAGCGCCGGGTTCTGACCAGAGGCTGTGTGGGATGTGGGGATTGCTGTAGGGTGCATGCCTTTAGTTTCTCACAATTTAATTGTGCACGAGTTAATGAGGGTATTTTTCCAGCAGTAGGGCATTCAGCCGGGTGATGCTCGGCCCCGTGTGGCGTGACAAAATCCGCGCATGCTGTTCCTCATTTCCCCCGCCAAGGCCTTGGACTGCGAGTCCCCGCCCACCACCGCCACCCACACCCAACCCCTGTTTGTGTCCCAGGCGGCTGAGCTGATTGAGGTGCTCAAACACCGTTCGCCGCAGGAAATCGCCAGCCTCATGGGCCTGAGTGACGCGCTGGCGGGTTTGAATGTGGGCCGCTACCAGGCCTGGCGCCCGAAGTTCAGCCCGAAAACCGCCAAACAGGCCGTGCTGACTTTCAATGGCGACGTGTACGAAGGGCTGGATGCCAAGACCCTCAGCGAGGCCGAGCTGGGTTGGGCGCAAGACCACCTGTGCATCCTCAGTGGCCTGTACGGTGTGCTGCGCCCGCTGGACCTGATGCACGCCTACCGCCTGGAGATGGGCACCCGCCTGCCCACCGCCAAGGGGCGCAACCTGTACCAGTTCTGGGGCAGCCAGATTGCCGACTACCTCAACCAGCGCGCCGCCGCCGATGCGTCGCCCGTGGTCATCAACCTGGCCAGCGACGAGTACTTCAAGGCGGTGGACAAAAAGGCGCTCAAACCCCGCGTGGTGCGCTGCGTGTTCGAAGAGCACCGGGGTGGCGGGCAGTACAAGGTCATCAGCTTCATGGCCAAGCGGGCGCGGGGCCTGATGGTGCGCTACGCCGTCCAGCGCCGCGCTGCCACGCCAGAGGCGCTGCGCGGATTCGACGCCGAGGGCTATGCCTGGCAGCCAGCGCTGTCGACCCCCGACGAGCTGGTGTTTCGGCGCGACACCCCCGCCCGCTGACCCCCGGTATTCCCCCCATTCGCCGCGCAGGCCGTGGTGAAATGGCGGCAATCGAGCGAGACCATGTCCCAAACCATCACCCCTGAACTTCGCCGCTGGATCGTTGACCAGGTGCTGGCCGGTCACCCGCCGGAAGCCGTGCTGCAGGCCATGGCCAGCGCCGGCTGGCAGGCGGACGTGGCCGAGTCGGCCATGGAGTCCACCCTGGCGCAGCATGTGGCCGAGCAGGAATCCAAGCTGGCGGGCGCCGCGCCCGGTGGCTTGCAGCAGCCGGTGGCGAGCCCAGCCACCCCGACCCACGCAGTGCCGACCAGCCAGCCCGCATCGGGCACTGCCCGGGACGCGGGGGCTGGCCCCCGTGCCCTCCCTGCAGACTTGTCGGTGCGCGTGCCTGGCCCAGACCTGGCCCACTGCCCCCGGGTGGTGGATGTGGGTGACCGGCAGGTGCAGGTGTTGCTGACGCTGGACAACCCCCGCGTGGTGGTGTTTGGCAACCTGCTGAGTGACGAGGAGTGCGAGGCCCTGGTGGCCGCTGCCGCGCCGCGCATGGCCCGTTCGCTGACCGTGGAGAACCAGACCGGCGGCGAAACCGTGAACGCCGACCGCACCAGCCAGGGCATGTTTTTCAAACGGGCCGAGAGTGAACTGGTGGCCCGCATCGAAAGCCGCATTGCCCGCCTGCTGCGCTGGCCCCTGGAAAACGGCGAGGGCCTGCAGGTGCTGCACTACGGCGTGGGCGCCGAATACAAGCCCCACCACGACTACTTTGACCCCAGCCAGCCCGGTACACCCACCATACTGAGGCGGGGGGGACAGCGCGTGGGCACGCTGGTCATGTACCTCAACCAGCCCGAACGGGGCGGCGGCACCACCTTTCCCGATGCAGGGTTGGTGGTGGCGCCGCAGCGGGGCAATGCGGTGTTCTTCAGCTACGCCAAGCCCCACCCCAGCACCCTGACCCTGCACGGCGGTGCGCCGGTGCTCGCGGGTGAAAAATGGGTGGCCACCAAATGGTTGCGCGAACGGGAATTCATATAAATGTGTGCTTTATCGCTTTATTTATATGGGTTTGTGGCTATTGAAAATAAACTGACCGACCCGGCAACGGAAATGGTCGTCACACCATGAAAATCGACAGCCAGGGCCTCAGTTTCGAGGTGGTGGTTCACGCGCCGGCTTCGCCCCCTGTGGCCGCGGGGCAGGCGCCCCAACCCACACCGTCCACGGTGCTGCTCACCATGGGGTGGGGCATGCAGCTGGTGGCCTGGCCGGACGCACTGGTGCAAGGCCTGGTGCAAGCGGGCCACCAGGTGGTGGTGTACGACAACCGCGACATCGGCCTGTCCTCTCACCTGGACGACCTGGGCAAACCCAACCTGGGGTGGGCGATGGTCAAGCACCGGTTTGGCATGGGGATGCACCCGCCCTACAGCCTGCAAGACATGGCCAACGATGCGCTGGGCATCCTCGACGGCCTGGGCGTGGCGCGCGCCCATGTGCTGGGTGTGAGCATGGGGGGCATGATTTCCCAGCGCATGGCGGCCACCGCGCCACAGCGGGTGCTCAGCCTCACCAGCATCATGAGCAGCAGCGGCGCGCCTGGCTTGCCCGGCCCCACCGCAGACGTGAGCCGCAGCCTCATGACCCGTCCGGCCAGCAAGAGCCCCGCCGACATCGCCGCCAACACCCTGGCCCAGCTGGAGATGATCGGCAGCCCCGCCTTCCAGCAAGACCGCGACCACCTCTACCAGCGGGTGCTGGCCGACGTGCAACGCAGCTACCACCCCCAGGGCATGCTCCGGCAGATGCTGGCGGTCATGGCCGACACCGACCGCTACCGCCTGCTGGCCGACATCACCTGCCCCACGCTGGTCATCCACGGCACCGCCGACCCGCTGGTGCCCATTGCCTGCGGCCAGGACACGGCCCGGCGCATCCCGGGCGCACGGTTCGAGGCCATTGAGGGCATGGGCCACGACTGGCCCCCCGCCGTGTTGCCGCGCTGGCTGGCGCTGCTGGTGCCCCATTTGCGCGCAGCCGATGCGGCCGCGCTGGTTTCCCACACTGCCTGAACGCATTGGCCATGACCGACCACGCCCCCGACCGCCCGTCCACCCCTGCCGCCGCCCAGCCCCTGCCTGAGCACTCCCAACTGGGCAAGTCCAGCGCGTATGTGGACCGGTACGACCCCAGCCTGCTGTTTCCGCTGCCGCGCGCGCCCAAGCGGGCCGAGGTGGGCATCACCGGCAGCCTGCCGTTTGTGGGGGCCGATTTGTGGATGGCCTTTGAGGTGAGCTGGCTCAACCCCAAAGGCAAGCCACAAGTCGCCCTGGCGCAGATCACCGTGCCCGCCGAAACGCCCCACATCATCGAGAGCAAGAGCTTCAAGCTCTACCTCAACAGCCTCAACAACACCACCTTTGCCGACATGGACGCTGTGCGCCAGACGCTGCGCACCGACCTGACCGAAGCCGCCTGGCGCGGCGCCCCGGCCGTGGGGGCCAGCGTGGGCGTGCGCCTGCTGGCGCCCGAGCTGTTTGACCGCGAGCCCGTGCAGGAACTCGATGGCGTGAACCTGGACCGCCTGGACATTGAATGCACCCGCTACCAGCCAGCGCCCGAGTTGCTGAGCGCGGCCTTCGATGAACAGCCCGTGACCGAGACCCTGACCAGCCATTTGCTCAAGAGCAACTGCCTGGTCACGGGGCAACCCGACTGGGGCAGCGTGCAGATCAGCTACACCGGCCCGCAGATCGACCAGGAGGGCCTGTTGAAATACATCGTGAGTTTTCGCAACCACAACGAGTTCCACGAGCAGTGCGTGGAGCGCATGTTCATGGACATCTGGACGCGTTGCAAACCCACCAAACTCACGGTCTATGCGCGCTACACCCGCCGGGGCGGGCTGGACATCAGCCCCTGGCGCACCAGCCACCCGCAGGCGCTGCCGCCACACATCCGCACGGCGCGGCAGTAGCCGCTAGTAGGCCGCGCGCTGAACGGGCGCATCAGCCGGTGGCGGGCAGGGGCAGCAGGTTGGCAAACCAGGCCTCCTGCGCGGCGTGCTGCTCAGGCTCCATGGCGGCCGGGGCCAAGGGGTCGCCCCCGGTCAGCCACACACGAAGGGCCTGGGGGTTGTCCAAGGCCAGCACCACCGCGTGGTTGAACTCTGCGGTGTGCCAGGCGCGGCCACCGTGGTGCAGCGCGGCTTGTAAGGCCGAATGCACCAGCAGCCGCACCACGCGGTGGGGGCCTGAAAACGGCACGCTGTGACGGCGCCCCACCGCTGCGTCCGCGCAGGCGCGCCGGTCGTGCGACGCATGTCCCCGGCACGCAAGCGGGCGCACGGCGTGAATCAGGCAGACCCCGCGGGCGATGAATGCACAGGGTTGCTTCAGCGTCACCCGCGCTTCCTCCCCCAGGCCTCGGGTGGCCGCATCGGCCGCCCGCACCCGGGCTTCCAGGTCGATGCCGTGGGGGCGCAGCCGATCGGCACTGGCCCGAATCAGCTGGGCCACACGGAAGGCTTCGGGGGCCAGCACCCCCACCCTCAGCGTGCAGCAGCTGGGGCAGCCTTTTTGGCAGGCCACGGGCGGCTGTCCCTCACGCTGGATGGCCAAGTTGCCCTCGAAGCTGTCCCATGCCTGACCGAGCAGCGCATCGCAAACCAGGTCGGGGCGGGCCAGGCAGGCATCCGCCTGAGCCAGCGTGCGGCCAAAGGCCTGACGCAGGTCTTGGAAAAACGCATCCGGCCCGTGCAAGTCTTTGGTGACGATCACGGTGCGGTCGGCAGCAGGGGAATGGTGGCCGCGCTGGCGTCTTCAGGGCCGAAGCACACGGCATGGTCGGTGCACACGCCACAGGTGGGGGCCTTGCAGATGAACAGTTCCTCGCGCAGGCACAGCTGCTTGTAGAAGAATTTTTTCCACTTCATGTTCTGGTCGTTGCGCTGGGCCAGCGCCGGAAACCAGGTGTCGATGAGGGCCGACAGCGCCGCCCGGGAGGGCAGGCCCAGGTCTTGCCACAGGTGGTTGTTGCCCAGGCAGGCACAGGCCAGGGCATGGGCCACGGCGGCCACCTGTTCGGCGCTGGCGCTGGGGTCGGCGTGGTCGCGCAGCAGGCTGCTCACGTCGTCGATCTCGTCCAGCCGTGGCTCAACCCGCTGGGCATCGGCCAGGGCGGGCCAATCCAGCCCCAGCAGCGTGTCGGCCCGGGGAAACCAGTGGTCCATCAGGCCCTGGTGGGTGGGGCCATCCAGCCCTGGCAATGGCAGCCGCTGGCGGCCGTGGGCATCCCAGGCATCGGCCAGCACCTGGGCCAGGGCCAGGGTGGCGGGGTCGTCGGGGTGGGGGGCGCAGGTCAGCAGGAGCGAGCGCGTGACGATGGGGGCGTCCATGGCCGTGCTCTGGCTCAGGCCCCCGCCGCAGCGTGGGTGTAGCACTTTTTGGGGCAGATGCGGGCACAGGCGGTGCAGCCAATGCACAGTGCCTGGTGGGCGATGGTCATGACCTTTTTGACGTACTCGCCGTCATCGTCATCGTCGTCCTCATCCACCTGGACGTGCTCGCCGTCCTCGTTGATGCCCACCAGCTCCAGCACGCCACGGGGGCAGACCTTGAAGCAGCGGCCACAGCCTATGCATTTTTCGTCGTCCAGGGCGGCCACAAACGTGGGCGTCCAGGTGGCACCGCTGGGCAGGGTGACGGTGAAACTCTGAGTCATGGCGGTGTTCCTCCTGTCAGGCCGCCGGGGCCGCCGCTGCGGCGGCCTGGCGTGCCGCCATCAGGGCGGCGTGGGCGTCGTGGCAGCGCTGGGCCACTTCCAATATGCGC
>PNML01000126.1 GCA_013823635.1 Polaromonas sp.
GGCCACGCCGTACACCATGGTGGCGGTGCTGCCGTTCTGGCGGCGCACGCCGTCCACTTCCAGCCACAGCTTCAGGTTTTGCGGGTTGGGCACTTCGTCGGCGGTCACCAGCCAGGGGCCGGTGGGGCCGAAGGTGTCGCAGCCCTTGCCCTTGTCCCAGGTGCCCGCGCGCTCGATCTGGTACTCGCGCTCGGACACGTCGTTGACCACGCAATAGCCCGCGACGTGCGCCATGGCATCCGCTTCGTCGATGTAGCGCCCGCCTTGCCCAATGACCACGCCCAGCTCCACCTCCCAGTCGGTTTTGACCGAGCCGCGGGGAATCTGCACGGTGTCATCCGGCCCGCAGATGGCGCTGGTCCATTTGTTGAACACCACCGGCTCGGGCGGCACGGCCATGCCCGCTTCCGCCGCGTGGTCGGCGTAGTTCAGCCCGATGCAGATGAACTTGCCCACCTGGCCCACGCAAGGCCCCAGCCGAAAGTCCTGCTGTGGTACGCCGGGCACCAGCGGCAGGCTGGCGGGGTCCAGCGCACGCAGGCGGTCCAGTTCGGCGGGCAGCAGCACGCCGCCCGCCACGTCGGCCACCACGCCCGAGAGGTCGCGCACGCGGCCATCGGCATCCAGCAGGCCGGGTTTTTCTTGCCCCACGGGGCCAAAACGCAGCAATTTCATGTGTTTTCCTGTAGCGATAAAGCCATGTCAATCAAGCGCGAGCAGGCTTAAATACTTTAAGCAATCACTCCTGAAAACGACTCTGTTTTCAGGAGCAGCCCTTCAGCCCGCCAGCAAGCGCTCCAGCGCACGGGGGTAGATCAGGTGCTCTTGGGTCAGCACGCGCGCGGCCAGGGTGTCGGCGCTGTCGCCGGGCAGCACGGGCACCACAGCTTGGGCCAGAATTTCGCCGTGGTCCAGCTCAGGGGTGACACGGTGCACCGTGGCCCCGGCAAACTGGCAGCCCTCGTCCAGCGCCCGTTGGTGGGTATTCAACCCGGTGAAGGCGGGCAACAGGCTGGGGTGGATGTTGACCAGCCGCCCGGCGTAATGCGCCACAAAGCCGGGCGTGAGGATGCGCATGAACCCCGCCAGCACCACCAGCGCGGGCTGGCCCTGGGGGTCGTGGCGGTCAATTTCGGCCATCAGCGCGGCATCGAAGGCCTCGCGGCTGGGGTAGGCTGTGTGGTCCAGCACGGCGGTGGCAATGCCCTGCTCGCGGGCAAAGGCCAGGCCACCGGCCCCGGCCTTGTTGCTGATGACGGCCACCACCTGCGCCCCCAGGCGCTGCTTCCAGTGCGCGGTTTGCGCGTGGCGGACGATGGCTGCCATGTTGGAACCACCGCCAGAGATCAGAATCACGATGTTTTTCAAACCAATTTCCTTTTCGGGTGGCACAGCAGACTACGGCCCGGTGGCCGCTGCGCACGCACCCAACGCTCACGCCGCCCACACGGGGCCGAGCCACCCTGTTAACTTGCGAGAAGTGTAATGACCCCCTCCCTGCGCCCCCTCTCCGCCGTCGAAGCCCGCGTGCTGGCCACCCTGATGGAAAAAGCCCGCACCGTGCCCGACAGCTACCCCCTGTCCCTGCAGGCGCTGCTGACCGGCTGCAACCAGAAAACCACCCGCGACCCGGTGATGAACCTCAGCGAAGCCCAGGTGGCCGAGGCGCTGGACGAACTCAAGGGCCTGAGCCTGGTGGTGGAAAACAGCGGTGCCCGCGTGCCCCGCTACAGCCACAACTTCATGCGCGGCGTGGGTGTGCCCGAGCAGTCGGCTGTGCTGCTGGGCCTGCTGATGCTGCGCGGGCCACAAACCGCCGGCGAGTTGCGCATCAACAGCGAACGCTGGTACCGATTTGCCGACATTTCGTCCGTCGATGCCTTTCTGGAAGAACTGCAAGACCGTTCGGCCGAAAAGGGGGGGCCGCTGGTGGTCAAGCTGCCCCGCGCGCCCGGCGCCCGCGAGCAGCGCTGGGCGCACCTGTTGTGCGGCGAGGTGGACCTGAGCAGCCCTCAGGGGGCGGGTGGCGGCAGCGGTGCCGCCGAGGAAGACGTGATCACCCTCACCCGCCGCGTGAACGAGCTGGAGGCCGAGCTGCAGCGCGTCAACACCACCCTCACCCGCTTGTGCGAGCAGTTGGGCGTCGACACAGGGGCCGACGCGGCATCCGGCGGCGACTGAACACACCCGGGTTGACAACGCCCCCTCGTTAACCCTGATCTGTCCCATCGTGGACACGCCATAAACGAACGGGCGTGCTAAAAATGCCAAGCCAGTGCCGCAACACGGCACACCCCCACAGGAGACCACGCATGGATTTGGCATTTACCCCCGAAGAACAGGCCTTTCGCGAGGAGGTGCGCACCTGGGTGCGCGCCCACCTGCCCGCCGACATCGCCCACAAGGTGCACAACGCCCTGCGGCTCAGCCGCGACGACATGCAGCGCTGGGCCAAAATTTTGGGCAGCAAAGGCTGGCTGGGCTTTGGCTGGCCCAAGCAGTTTGGCGGCCCCGGCTGGACCGCCGTGCAAAAGCACCTGTTTGAAGAAGAATGCGCGCTGGCCGGTGCGCCCCGCATCGTGCCCTTTGGCCCGGTCATGGTGGCCCCGGTCATCATGGCGTTCGGCAACGCCGAGCAGCAGCAGCGCTTTTTGCCCGGCATCGCCAGCGGCGAGGTGTGGTGGAGCCAGGGCTACAGCGAACCCGGCTCGGGTTCCGACCTGGCCAGCGTCAAATGCCGCGCCGAACGGCAGGGCGACCACTACATCGTCAACGGCCAGAAAACCTGGACCACCCTGGGTCAGTACGGCGAGTGGATTTTTTGCCTGGTGCGCACCAACACCGACTGCAAGCCCCAGGCCGGCATCAGCTTCTTGCTGATCGACATGAAAACGCCTGGCGTCACCGTGCGCCCCATCAAGCTGCTGGATGGCGAATGCGAGGTCAACGAAGTCTGGTTCGACAACGTCAAGGTGCCCGCCGAGAACCTGATCGGTGAAGAAAACAAGGGCTGGAACTACGCCAAGTACCTGCTGGCCCACGAGCGCACCAACATCGCCGACGTGAACCGGGCCAAGCGCGAGCTGGAGCGGCTGAAGCGCATCGCCAAGGCCGAGGGCGTGTGGGAAGACAGCCGGTTCCGCGACCAGATCGCCCTGCTGGAAGTGGACGTGGTGGCCCTGGAGATGATGGTGCTGCGCGTGCTGTCCGCTGAAAAGAGCGGCAAGCAGAGCCTGGACATCGCCGGGCTGCTGAAAATTCGCGGCAGCGAAATCCAGCAGCGCTACGCCGAACTGATGATGCTGGCCGCCGGCCCCTACAGCCTGCCCTTCATTTTCGAGGCCATGGAAGCGGGCTGGCAGGGTGATGCGGCCCAGGGCCTGAGCGAATTCCCCGGCGGCAACCTGGCCAACGCCCCGCTGGCCAGCACCTACTTCAACATGCGCAAAACCACCATCTACGGTGGCAGCAACGAAGTGCAACGCAACATCGTGGCACAGACGGTTCTGGGCTGAGGAGACACACATGGACTTTGATTTTTCTGACGACCAGGAACACCTGCGCGAGGCCGTGGGCCGCTGGGTCGAGAAGGCCTACACCTTTGACCGGCGCCGCGCCGCCACCGCTGCCGGGGGCTTTGACCGGGGCACCTACGGCGAACTGGCCGAGCTGGGCCTGACCGGCCTGTGCGTGCCCGATGCGCACGGCGGCATGGGCATGGGCGCGGTCGAGAGCATGGTGATCATGGAGCAACTGGGCCGTGGCCTGGTGCTGGAGCCGCTGGGCCAGACCCTGGTGGCCAGCACCGTGCTGGCCCACTGCGCCAGCGCCGACGTGCAAGCCGAGTGGCTGCCCCGCATCGCCAGCGGCGAAGCACTGGTGGTGTTGGCCCACCAGGAGCGCCAAGCACGCTATGCGCTGGAAAAATGTGTGGCAAAAGCCACGCCAGCGCAAGATGGGTGGACAGTTTCAGCTACCAAAAACATGGTTCCCGCCGGTGACCAGGCCGATGCCTGGCTGGTGCCCGCCATGGTGGACGACGCAGGCACGGCGCGCATGGGGCTGTTCCTGGTGGCCCGCGACGCCACCGGCGCGAGCACCCAGGGCCACCTGTGCCAGGACGGCAGCCGCGCTGCCACCGTCACGCTGGTCAACAGCCCCGCCACGCTGGTGAGCACCGACGGCCTGGCCGCGCTGCAACTGGGCGTGGACGTGGGCCTGGCCGCGCTGTGCGCCGAAGCCGTGGGCGTGATGGACGCCACCGTGGCCTACACGGTGGACTACATGAACACCCGCAAGCAGTTCGGCGTGGCCATTGCCAGCTTCCAGGCGCTGCGCCACCGCATGGCCGACGTGAAGATGCAGCTGGAACTGGCCCGCAGCATGAGCTACTACGCCACGCTCAAGCTGGGCGCGCCCGCCGCTGAACGCAGCCTGGCCCTGTCACGCGCCAAGGTGCAACTGGGCCAGTCCATGCGCTTTGTGGGCCAGCAGTGCGTGCAGTTGCACGGCGGCATCGGCGTGACCGATGAATACGTCGTCAGCCACTGCTTCAAAAAGCTCACCCAGCTGGAAATGACGCTGGGTGACACCCTGCACCACCTGGGCCAGGTGAGCGACCGCATGGGCGAGACGGCGGGCGTGTTCGCGTAACCCCTGTCAGCAGCCACCGGCCACCCTGCGTGGCCGGTGCTGCGCCCCGACAGGAGGCGCCCCGCTCAGGCGCACAAGCGCGAGTGGCGCGGCACATGCGCCATGAGAAACGCCATCTGGTCGGCCAGTATGCGTCGGTTGCGCAGAATGAAGTCCTCCCACAGGCTGGGCACGTAGGGCGCGTACAGCAGCGGCATGTGCGCCTGCTCGGGCGTGCGGTTGCCCTTGCGGTGGTTGCAACCCCGGCAGGCCGTGACCACGTTCATCCAATGGTCAGGTCCCCCCTGGCTCACCGGGCGGATGTGCTCACGCGTCAGCAGGTCTTCGGGGAAATGGTCGCCGCAGTAGGCACACAGCTGGCGGTCACGGGCAAACAGCTTGTGGTTGGTGAGGGCGGGATGAACGTCAAACGGGTTGATGCGGGGCACGCCGTGGGTGCCGATGATGGAGTTGACGGTGATCAGCGACTGCAGCCCCGTGACGGCGTTGTGCCCGCCGTGGAAGACCGCCACCTCCACCCCCATTTCCCAGCGCACCTGATCGGCGGCGTAATGCAACACCGCCTCCTCCAGGCTGATCCATGACTGCGGCAACCCCTGAGCCGAGAGCTTCAATACCTTCAAGACGACCTCCGTGCCAACACACCGAAACATCTTTCGCGCCTGACCCAACCCCCACCGGGGCGGTGCACCCACACAGGGCGCGGGTGGGCCAGGGTTCAATGTGTCAATATACCCCCGCGCCATGACGGGCCGATGTCGGCCTGGGCAATTCCTTGCAGACACCCATGAAAATCATCCGTGGCCTCCACGCCCTGCTCTCTGACCCTGCCAGCACAGCCACCCCGACCAACGGCTGTGCGCTGACCATCGGCAACTTTGATGGCGTGCACCGGGGTCACCAGGCCATGCTGGCACTGTTGAACAACGAAGCACGGCACCGGGGCATCCCCAGCTGTGTCATGACCTTCGAGCCCCATCCCCGCGACCATTTCGCGGCCACCCACCACAAGCCCGAACTGGCGCCGGCCCGCATCGCCACGCTGCGCGACAAGCTGACCGAGCTGGCCCGCTGCGGGGTCGATCAGGTGGTGGTGCTGCCCTTCAATGCCCGCTTGGCGGCCCTGGACGCGCAGGCGTTCATCCAGCGCATCCTGGTCGAGCAGCTGGGCGTGCGCTATGTGCTGGTGGGCGACGACTTCCGCTTTGGCGCCGGACGCCGGGGTGACTACGCCATGCTGGACGCCGCCGGGACGGCCCAAGGCTTCGACGTGGCCCGCATGCAGTCGTATGAGGTGCACGGTTTGCGGGTGTCCAGCTCGGCCGTGCGCGATGCCCTGGCCCGGGGCGACATGGCGGCCACCGCCGCGCTGCTGGGCAGGCCCTACAGCATCTCGGGCCATGTGGTGCACGGGCGCAAGCTGGGGCGCGAGCTGGGTGCCAGCGCCCCCGGCCAAGGCGACGGCTTTCGCACACTCAACCTGCGCTTTTCGCACTGGAAACCCGCGGCCAGCGGCATTTTTGCGGTGCAGGTGCACGGCCTGCGCCCCGACCCCGGTGCCCCACCCCTGCCCGGCGTGGCCAACCTGGGCGTGCGCCCCTCGCTGGACCCCAACGATGTCAACGGGGGACGCGTGTTGCTGGAAACCCATTGCCTGGACTGGCCCGCCGACATGGCCGACGGCCTGCCCCTGCACCAGGGGCAGCGGGAGGCCTACGGTAAAATCATCCGGGTGGAACTGCTGCACAAACTGCATGACGAACTGAAATACGCCAGTCTGGACGCCCTGACAACGGGCATCGCCAAGGACTGCGCGCAGGCACGTGCGCACTTCGCCGACCACACCCAGACCCGTCGCCAGACCACGCGCGACCGAATTTAACGCTGGCACAGCGGGGCAAGCCCCCAGGGCCGCAGCCAACGGCCCTGGCGCCTGGCACCTGCGCCCCCACCCCACACCCGCGGGCACCGCCGCCTTGAACTGACCGGTGCCTCTTGTCCCAGTTTGCCCCCTTCTGTTTCGCCAGCCACCATGTCCGACCCCAAAGCCCCCAACGGCACCGCCGACTACCGCGCCACCCTCAACCTGCCCGACACGCCCTTCCCCATGCGTGGTGACTTGCCCAAGCGCGAGCCAGGCTGGGTCCAGGCCTGGGACGACAGCGGCCTGTACCAGCAACTGCGCCAAGCCCGCCAGGGCGCGCCCAAGTTCATCCTGCACGACGGCCCGCCCTACGCCAACGGCCAGATCCACATCGGCCACGCGGTGAACAAGGTGCTGAAGGACATGATCGTCAAGGCCCGCCAGTTGAAGGGCCTGGACGCGCAGTACGTCCCCGGCTGGGACTGCCATGGCCTGCCCATTGAAAACGCCATCGAAAAACTGCATGGCCGCAACCTGAGCCGAGACGACATGCAGGCCAAGGCCAGA
>PNML01000127.1 GCA_013823635.1 Polaromonas sp.
ACCCAGCCGCCCCAGGTGGCCGCACCCGCTTCCGTGGTGCTCATCAGCAAAGACAAGGCCGTGCTCCGCCTGAAAAAACGCCTGGCCAGCCTGGGTGTGTGGGTGGGCCCTGCCTGGCTGGCCGCCTGACCGTCCCGCGCCACCCTCCCTGTTTCCGCATTGACCCGAGAGACCCCCATGACCGCTGACACACCCAACCCACCCCCACCCATGCCCCCCACCGCCGGTGGCCTGCAGGCCGACGACTTTGACGCGCTGGACGGCATCTTGGACGACCTGCGCAGCCGCGAAGCAGACGTGCCCCAGTGGGAGTTCTGCGAGGGCTTTCTGGCCGCCGTGGTCTGCTGCCGCGAGGTGGTGTCCGACCAGGATGCCCTGGACGCCCTGCTGCCCGAGTTCGCCGACGAGCAGCCCCTGTTTGCCGATGACGCGCAGCGCGCCCAATTTCTGGCGCTGTGGCAGCGCCGCCGCGCCGAGCTGGCGCACAGCCTGGCCACCCGGGTGGATTCGCTGGCCGATGAGCACGCCTTTTCCCCCGAGGTGATGGACGTGAAAGGCGCCATCGCCTGCCTGCCCGAGGAGGAGCAACAGGCCATGGCCGCCGAGCAGCCCGACACCGAGTTGCCCTCGTTCGGGCAAATCTGGGCCTTGGGCTTCATGTTTGCCGTGGAAAACTGGCCCGAGGAATGGGCCGCACCCCGCGACCCCGAAGTGGCCAAATGGCTGGACGAATCGCTGCAAAAAATCGTGGCGCTGACGGAAGACGACACCGGCACACCCATTGAAAACATGCACGACGAGGAAGGCCCCCCCAGCGTCAGCGAGGCGCGGCTGAATGCCTTTGGCGAAGCCCTGTGGGCCGTGTACGACATGCGCCAGATCTGGCACAGCCTGGGCCCCCGGGTGGGCACCATCGTCAAAACCGCCGAGCCCGGGCGCAACGACCCCTGTCCCTGCGGCAGCGGCAAAAAATACAAGAAGTGCCACGGGGCCTGACCCCCGCCAGAAACCCCTGCTTCAGGGGTTTCGTTTTTCAAAAACAGCAGCTGCCATCGATTGATGGATAAGCGCTGGATCCTGTTTTGGCTTCAAGTCTTGGCCCGCAGTTCGCGGCGCAGGATTTTGCCCACGTTGGTTTTGGGCAGCTCGTCGCGGAACTCGATGTACTTGGGGCGCTTGTAGCCGGTCAGGTTGTCGTGGCAGTAGGCGGCCACCTGTTCTTCGGTCAGGGTGGGGTCGTCCTTGATGATGAACACCTTGATGGCCTCGCCCGACTTGGCGTCGGGCACGCCCACGGCCGCGCATTCCACCACGCCCGGGCACAGCGAAATGACGTTTTCCAACTCGTTGGGGAACACGTTGAAGCCCGAGACGATGATCATGTCCTTCTTGCGGTCCACGATCTTGGTGTAGCCCTCGGCGTTCATGATGCCGACGTCGCCGGTGCGCATGTAGCCGTCGGCGGTGAAGGCCTTGGCGTTTTCGTCGGGCTGGTTGTAGTAGCCCACCATGACGTTGGGCCCCTTGATGCAGATTTCGCCAGACTCGCCCAGCGGCAGCGAGCGGCCGTCGTCGTCCTTGATGGCGATGTCTATGCCCGGCAGCGGCAGGCCGATGTACCCGCTGAACGTGCGGTTGGTGACGGGGTTGTTGGTGCCGATGGCGCAGGTCTCGCTCATGCCCCAGCCTTCGATCATGGGGCAGCCGGTGACCGCCAGCCAGTGCTTGGCCGTGCCCTCGGACGCCGCCATGCCACCGGCCTGCGACACCATCAGCTGCGAAAAGTCCAGGTTGCGGAACTGCGGGTTTTGCAGCAGCGCGTTGAACAGCGTGTTGACGGCGGGCAGCATGTGGAAGGGGCGCTTCTTCAGCACCTCCACAAATTTGGGGATGTCGCGCGGGTTGGGGATGAGCGTCATGTGCGCCCCCCAGCGCAGCGTCAGCAGCGACAGCGTGAGCGCGAAGATGTGGTACAGCGGCAGGGCCGCGATGGTGTTGGCCTCGCGGATGTGGTTGATCTTGTGCAGCGCAGGGGTGAACCACGACTCGGCCTGCAAAATGGCCGCAATGATGTTGCCGTGCGTCAGCACCGCGCCCTTGGACAGCCCGGTGGTGCCCCCGGTGTACTGCAAAAAGGCGACGCTGTCGTGGTTGGCCGGTGCCCGCTTGAGCGTGGTGGTGTGGCCTTTGGCCAGGGCCTGTTTGAACGAGGTGACCTGTATGCTGCCCTGCGGCCCTTGCAGCGGCAGGCGGAAGGCGGGCACCATTTTGGCCAGGTGGCGCACGGCAAACGTCATCCACTGGCCGTACCAGAAGCCCAGCAGGTCGCCGAACGAGGCCAGCACCACGTGGCGGATGCGGGTGTGGGCAATGACTTCTTCCAGCGTGGTGGCGAAGTTCTCCAGGATGAGGATGGCCTCTGCCCCCGAGTCCTTGAGCTGGTGTTCCAGCTCGCGCGCGGTGTACAGGGGGTTGACGTTCACGCAGGTGTAGCCCGCCCGCAAGATGGCGGCCATGCAGACCATGAACTGGGGCACGTTGGGCATCATGAGGGCCACGCGGGCGCCGGGCGCCAGGCCCTGGGCCTGCAGCCACGCGCCGATGGCGGCCGACTGGTCGTCCAGCTGGCCGTAACTCATCCACTCTTCCATGCACACCGACACCGGTGCCTTGGCGTTTTTCTTGAACGATTCCTCGAGCAGGTCGATCAGCGAGGTGTATTGGGCGGTGTCCACCTCGTGGGGCACGCCGGGGGGGTAGCTTTTGAGCCAGGGTTTGGTTTCCATGCACATGTCTCCTGCCCGCATTCTGGGGCGCGGGGGGCTGCGGCGTGGTCAGGGCAAGCCCTAGGGTTTTGTCGCCCAAAGCTCAGTCGGGCGGCGGCGTTGGCTGCGTCAGGTGCCTGCCGCCGCTGGGGCGCTGGCCAGTGCGTGGCCCAGGCGCAGGGTGGCCTGCGGGAGTGGGGTGTCAAAAAAGCAGGCAATCCAGTCGGCTTCGCGGGTTTGCACGGCGATCAGGAAACCGTCGGGCTGGCCCATGGAGGTGAAGGCGTCGAAGCCATCCTCCAACACCTGCTGCAGGGCAGCCAGACCGGCCGCCTTGGCGGGGCCGCGCATCAGGCGCAAGCCCGTGCGCAGGCCGGGTATGCGGACCACCTCGGCCATGTGCCAGCCCAGTGCCATGACCGCCTGCAGCTGCCGGTCGCGGTCGGCCCGGCGGCCCACCTGCCGCCAGCAGCTGAGGTAGCGCCTGGCCAGGGCCTCGCTGGCCTGCGGCTCGTCGGTGGCGGACAAGGTGGGCAGTGCCGCCCAGCGTTGGGTGAGGGTCCAGTCCAATGTCTCGGTCAAGGCATGCACCTCGGCCAGTTGCACGGCCAGTGCCATGACCTTGGCCGGGAACAGGCGCTCGATGGCCCCGGCAATGCGCGCAAACTGCGCGTCGCGCTGGCGGTAGTCGTGCGAGCCATACAACTCGGTCAGGAAAAACCGTGCTGCCTGGCCGTGGCGCGGGCTGTCCAGGAAGTCGGCGTAGCAGGCGTGGAAGCGGCGCACCTGCACCGAGCGCACACTGGCCAGCGCGGCCTGCACAGCGGGCGTTGCCGCCTGTGCGGCCTGGCGCAGCTGTTCCACCTGGGCCAGGTGGTCGCGCAGGGTGTCGGCAGAGGAGGGCATGGGCGTGGTCGGGTGAAGGGGCCGCCCCAGCGGGCGAACACCCCTAGCGTACTGCGCCGGGCGCGACAGGGCCTAGAGCCAGCTGCCTAGCCCCAGGCGGTGGGGACGTGGCACCATGCGGCGCATGAACCGTCGAACCTGGATGAAATTGGGCCTGGGCTCAGCCGTGGTGCTGGCCGTGGGCGGGGGCTGGCTGGCCTCGGCCGCACCCGGCTGGCAGCGGGGTGCGGGTTTTTCCGCCGGTGCCCAGCGCGTGTGGCGGGCCGTGGCGCGCGGCCTGCTGGACGGTGTGCTGCCCACCGCACCTGTGGCGCAGGATGCCGCGCTGGAAGGTTTGACCACCCGCTTGCACGTGGCCGTGCTGGCGCTGCCGGGACATGCCCAGCAGGAGCTGTCCCAGCTGCTGGCCTTGCTGGCGACGGCCCCCGGTCGGCTGGGGCTGGCCGGGCTGGGCACGGATTGGCCGCAGGCCACGGTGCCCGACGTCCAAGCGGCGTTGCAACAGATGCGCAGCAGCCGCATCAGCCTGCGGGTGCAGGCCTACCTGGCCTTGCACGACCTGGTGGGCGCCGCCTATTTCTCAGAACCCGCCACATGGACGGTGCTGGATTACCCCGGCCCGATGAAGCTGTGAGTTCATTGCCCGATCCCTGGGAAGCTGGCCTGGCCGCAGGCTGGCAGGTGCTGGGCCACACCGAGCCGCCACCGGCCCGGCTGACCTGCGACGTGGTGGTGGTGGGCACCGGCGCGGGTGGTGGCATCACCGCCGAGTTGCTGGCCCGCGCGGGCTTTGACGTGGTGATGCTGGAAGAAGGTCCGCTGAAAACCAGCCGCGACTTCAACCAGCTGGAAAGCGAGGCCTACCCCACGCTCTACCAGGAAAGCGCGGCCCGCAAAACCTCGGACAAGGCCATCAACATCCTGCAGGGGCGGTGTGTGGGGGGCTCGACCACCGTCAACTGGACCAGCTCGTTTCGCACGCCCTCGGCCACGTTGGCCCACTGGCGCCAGCACTTTGGCTTGGGTGAGTTGACCGACGACGCCCTGGCGCCCTATTTCCAGCAGGCCGAGCGGCGGCTGAACGTGTCCACCTGGGTGGTGCCCCCCAACGAGAACAACGATCTGCTGCGCCGTGGCGCCGCCCGGCTGGGCATACCGGCGGCGGCCATACTGCGCAACGTCAAGGGGTGCTGGAACCTGGGCTCGTGCGGCCTGGGCTGTCCCACCAACGCCAAGCAGTCGCAGCTGCTCACGGGCGTGCCCACGGCGCTGGCGCACGGCGCCCGGCTGGTGGTCAACACCCGGGCCGTGCGGCTGGTGGCGGCGCAGGGGGGGATTCAGTCACTCCAAGCCGAATATTTCACGCAAAAACACCACTCAACGCTTGATCATCATGCAAACACAGCTATTGAAATAAAAGCAAAGCACTTTGTGGTGGCGGGCGGGGCCATCAACTCGCCCGCGTTGTTGATGCGTTCGGGGCTGGCCGACCCGCACGACCGGCTGGGCAAACGCACCTTTTTGCACCCGGTGGTCATGAGTGCGGCCACCCACGACCACCGCGTGGAGGGATGGGCCGGGGCGCCGCAGACCATTTACACCGACCACTACCTGGAGGTGGACCCGGTGCACGGCCCCATGGGCTTCAAGCTGGAGGCGCCGCCCATTCACCCGTTGATATTTGCCTCCAGCATCCCCGGTTTTGGCCAGGCGCAGGCCGACATGCTCAAGGCCTTTCCCAACCAGCACATTCTGCTGGCGTTGCTGCGCGACGGTTTTGCCCCCGCCTCAGAAGGGGGTCACGTCCGCCTGCGCAACGATGGCAGCCCCTTGCTCGACTACCCGCTGAACGACTTTGTGATGGACGGCGCCCGCCGCGCCCTGCTGGCCATGGCCGAAATCCAGTTTGCCGCCGGTGCCCGGCAGGTCATGCCGGTGCACGAGCAGGCCCAGCCCTACACCTCCTGGGCGCAGGCGCAGGAAGCCATTGGCCGCTTGCCCATGGTGCCGCTGCAAACCCGGGTGGTCAGCGCCCACGTCATGGGGGGTTGCGGCATGGCCGCCACCGCCACGCACGGGGTGGTGCGTCCGGATGGCCAGCACTGGCAGGTGCGCAACCTGTCGGTGCACGATGGCTCGGTGTTCCCCACCAGCATCGGGGCCAACCCCCAACTCTCCATCTACGGCCTGGTCAACTGGCTGACCCAGCAGCTCATTGGTCGCCTGGGTGGCCGGGCACAGCCACTGGCCTGAACCATGGGACAGGTGCCGCCCGTTCACAGCCCGCAGGACGTGACGCCCGTGCCCGCCCAATCCGCTGTGGCGTGGCTGCAACGTTTCAGCGGCGTGGGCCTGGCGGGGGCGGTGTGGGGCTGCCTGGCCTGGGCCGCCGTGTCGCCCGGTGTGTCGGCGTGGTGGGCCCTGCTGCCCCCCGCCCTGGTGCCGCTGGTGCTGGGGGTGCAAACCGCGCTGGCGCATGGTGTGAACCGGCGCGCAGCCCGCCTGAATGGCCCCTTCGCCAGCCCGCCCATCACCCTGGCGGGCAGTGCGCGGGCCTGGTGGCACGAGGTGCCAGTGTCCCTGCGGGTGTTTGGCTGGCAGCAGCCCTGGGCCTGGCGGGCGCAGCCCAATGCCCGGCCCCCCACCACCCCGCCCCGGCGCGGGGTGCTGCTGGTGCACGGTTACCTGTGCAACCGGGGGTTGTGGGTCCGCTGGCAGGCCGCGTTGCACCCGCGTGGCCATGCCACCGTGGCGCTCAATCTGGAGCCGGTGTGGGGTTCCATTGACGATTACGCGGTGGCCATTGATCGGGCCGTGTGCCAACTCACCGAGGCCACCGGCCTGCCGCCACTGGTGGTGTGCCACAGCATGGGCGGGCTGGCGGTGCGGGCGTGGATGCGGGCGGTCCCCGGTGCAGACACCCGCGTGGACCATGTGGTGACCATTGCCACCCCGCACCAGGGCACGTGGCTGGCGCGCTGGGGGCATGGCATCAACGCGGGTCAAATGCACCTGCACAGCACCTGGCTGACCGACCTGGCCCGAGCCGAGCCGCCCTCGCGCAGCCAGCGCTTCACCTGCTGGCACTCCAGTGGCGACAACATCGTGTTCCCGCTGGGCACGGCCGTGCTGCCCGGCGCGCAGCACCACCACGTGCCCGATGTGGGCCATGTGGCGCTGGTGGACCACCCGGCCATCCTGGCCCAGGTGCTGCACCGCCTGGAGCCGCCCGCTTGACCCTGGGTGCTTG
>PNML01000128.1 GCA_013823635.1 Polaromonas sp.
AAGGCCGTGGCCGCCGCAAAGGCCATGCCCCGGCGCAGCGCAGGCGCCAGCAAGGGCAGGGTCACGCGCACAAACACCCGCCAGGGGCTGGCCCCCAGGGTCTGGGCCGCCTGCGCCCAGGCAGGGGGCAAGGCCGCCAGCCCCTGGGCCACCGCCTGCGCCACAAACGGGTAGGCCAGCAGGGTGTAGGCCGCCACCAGCAACACCAGACTGGCCGACCAGTCGGGGTAGAGCAGCAGCAGGCCAAACGCCACCGTGACGGGTGAGGCCACAAACGGCAAAAAACCACTGGCCTGAATCAGCACGGCCACGCGCGCGGCCACACCCTGGCGGGTGCCCGGGGCCACCGCACCCCAGTGGTGGGCGGCCAGCCCCTGCGCCAGGCCCAGCAGCGTGGCCGCCACCAGTGCCGCCCCGGAAAACCGCAGCGTGTTGGCCATGGCCTGCCCAGTGTCGGCCGCCATCCACACACCCCACAGGGCGGGCAGGTCGGCCAGGGCATGGCCCACGCTGGCCAGCAAGGGCAACACGCTGGCCAGCCCCAGCACGGCCAGTGCCGCGCCCACGGCAGCCCCCTGCCCCAGGGTGGTCACGGGCCGCAGCGGCACGCGGTCGCCCCGCAGGGGTTGGGCCAGGCGACGGGCCAGCAGGGCATAACTGCCCGCCAGTACGGCACCCACACCCATGCTCCACAGCGCCAGGGCGCTGGCCTCGGCCAGTCTGAGCTCGTGCGCCACCAGGGTGTAGATCTCCACCTCCGCCGTGGCCCAGCGTTGCCCACCCAGCACCAGCGCAAGCCCCATGCCCGAAAAACAATAGAGGAACACCAGGCACAGGGCCGACGCCAGCACCAGCCGGATGGCGGGCCATTCCACCCGCCAGAAGGCCCGCCAGGGGGTGGCGCCCAGCGTGCGCGCCGCCGCCAGGCGCGACGCGCTGACCTGGCCCAGCCCATCCACCGCCGCGCGCACCACCAGGCACAGGTTGAAAAACAGGTTGCCCACAATGAGCAGCCAGGGGCTGTCCTCCAGCGACAGCCCCAGCGGGGTGCTGAACCAGCCGCCCGGCCCCCACAGGGCCAGAATGCCCAGCGCGGCCACCAGTGTGGGCACCACAAACGGCAGCATCAGCAGCCGCAGCACCCAGCGGCGGCCCGCAAAGTCCAGCCGGGCCAGCACCCAGGCAACGGGCAGGCCCAGCACCAGCGTGAGGGCGGTGGACACCCCCGCCTGCGCCAGCGACCACAGCAGCCGAAAGCGCAGGTAGTCGTCCTGCCACACGCCCCACAGCGTGGCCAGCCAGGCGGCCCAGTGGGGCAGCGCCGCCGTGTCCGTGGTGGCCCCTGCCCCACCGCCCCAACCGCCCGGCGGCAGGCTGGTGCCCTCCCAGGCCAGGCGCAGCACGGGGCCCAACACCATCACCGCCAGGAACAGCGCAGGCCACACCACCAGCGCACGGGGGAACCAGCGCATGGCGGGTCAGGCAGGGCGTGGCGGGTGGGTGGCTGTGCTCACTTCAACACCACTTTGACCCAGCGCTGCACCCAGGCCCCGCTGTGTTGGGCCAGGTCATCGGTGCTGGGGTTGTCAAAGCGGGTGGGAGCCACGGCGTGGCGCATCACCTCGGGCAAGGCCGTGCCGGGGGTGGCGGGGTACATCCACACACTGGTGGGAATGGCCTGCTGCACCGGCGCGCTGCGCAAAAACTCGATGAACCGTCCAGCCGCCTCGGCCTGGCCACCGCCCTTGACCAGAGCCACGCCCTCCACCTGCTGGAACACGCCACCCGGCAATGTCAGGCTGGCGGTGGGGGGCTCGCTGATTTTTTCTTTGCTGTAAAACACCTCGGCCGCCGGGCTGCTGGCGTAGCTGACCACGATGGGGCGCTTGCCGCCGTTTCGGCTGAAGTCGGTGTAGTAGGCCTCGCTCCAGCCTTTGGCCACCTTCACGCCATTGGCCCTCAAACGGGCCCACCAGTCAAACGCAGCGGCTTCGCCCATGCCGGCAATGGTGGCGGCCAAAAAGCCCAGGCCGGGGCTGGAGGTGGCGGGGTGCTGCACCACCAGCAGGTTTTGGTAGGCGGGCTGCGTCAGGTCGGCCAGGCTGGTGGGCACGGGCACGCCCTGTTTGGCGAACCAGGCTTTGTCGATGTTGAGGGTCACGTACCCGTGGTCCACCGGCACCAGCGGGGCGGGCAAGCTGGCCGCGCTGGGTGCGGTGCTGGCCGGTCCGCTGTAAGGGGCCAGCACACCCGCCGCCACGGCCTTGCCCGCCAGCGCGTTGTCGATGCCGTACACCACGTCGGCAATGGGTTTGGCGCGGGTCAGTATGAGTTTGTTGAGCATTTCGCCCGCGTCACCCGCCTTGATGATGGACAACTTCACCCCGGCGGACCGCTCAAACCCAGCCAACAATTCTTTGGGCAAGTCAAACGAGCTGTGGGTGAGCACGCGCAACGTGGGCGTGGCCGACCAGGCCGGGGACAACACGCCCCACAGCGTGGCCCCCAGACAGCCCAGGGCGAGGCGACGTGAAACGGGTGTGGACATGTGCGGGCTCCTGTGCCAGGCGATCGGGCTGGCCCGGCGCCCAGGAGCCGTGCGCCCGGCGCTGGCGGCGCCGGTCCTCACGCTCCCTACGCTGGCATTGCCCAGATCAGGTGGTTGGGGACTTTCTCAGCCAGCGCACCCCATGTGCGCCGACACCCCCGGTGAAGGCTGGGATTTTAGGCCCCAAGGTCACCGGGGCGGCCATGGGCCAACCAGGGCGCTTCATGCCGCCCGATAGGTTTGCAGGTGGATGCTGGTTTCGGTGTTGCGTATGCCTTTGACCAGGCGGATGCGCTCCAGCACCGCCGACAGCTCGGCCAGGTTGGCGGCGCGCAGCTCGGCCAGCAGGTCCCAGCGGCCGTTGGTGTCGTGCAGGGTGGCCACGCCGGGTTCACCCAGCAAACTGGCGATGACGGCGCGGGTGGTGTTGCCCTCCACCTCGATGCTCATCCACGCGCGGATGTCGTTGGGCTGGGCGTCGGGGCGCAGGCGCACGGTGTAGCCCACGATGAGGCCCAGGTCCTCCAGCTTGGTGATGCGGTTGGTCACGGTGCCGCGCGACACCTTCAGGCGGGTGGCCAGCGTGGCCACGCTGGCGCGGGCATCCTGGCGCAGCAGGGCAATCAGGCGTTGGTCGGTGTCGTCCATGGTTGATCTGCCAAATTGATAGAATTTTTTGTCACTTTGACATATTTTTAAATATTTCTGCAACTTATTGGCTGTTTTTATTGTTTGGCGGCGGGGAGACACTGGCGCATCGGGCAAAAAGCCCATGCACCAAGACCTGCACATGACCACCACACGCCCCGCCCACACCCCACTGGCCTCCCTGCCCACCCGCTTCCTGAGCCCCACCGACGTGGCGGCGCTGGTCAGAACCAGAGGCTTGCCGGTGTGCCTGAACGAGCTGGCCGAGGCCATCGGAAACGACTTTTTGCGCTGGCCAGACTTTGACAAAACCGCCCGCGTGGCCGCCCACTCCGAGGTGGGCGTGATCGAGCTCATGCCCATTGCCGACACCAGCCAGTACGCGTTCAAGTACGTCAACGGCCACCCCTACAACGCCCAGCACGGCCTGCCCACCGTGATGGCCTTTGGTGTGCTGGCCGATGTGGCCACCGGCGCACCGCTGCTGGTCAGCGAGCTGACCCTGACCACCGCGCTGCGCACCGCTGCCACCTCGGCCATGGCCGCGCGCACGCTGGCCCGGCCCGACAGCCGCACCATGGCGCTCATTGGCAACGGTGCACAGAGTGAGTTCCAGGCGCTGGCGTTCCAGCACCTGGTGGGCACCACCCAGGTGCGCCTGTTCGACGTGGACCCGGCCGCCACCGCCAAGTTGGTGCGCAACCTGGCGGGCTCCGGCCTGGTGGTGACGGCCTGCGCCAGCACCGCCGAAGCCGTGCAGGGGGCCGACATCGTGACCACGGTGACGGCCGACAAGACCAACGCCACCATCCTCTCCGCCGACATGCTGGCCCCCGGCATGCACATCAACGCCGTGGGCGGCGACTGCCCGGGCAAGACCGAACTGGCCGCCGACGTGTTGCGTGCGGCCCGCGTGTTCGTGGAATACGAGCCCCAAACCCGCCTGGAAGGCGACCTGCAGCAAATGCCCGCCGACTTCCCCGTGACCGAGCTGTGGCGCGTGCTGGCCGGACAGGCCAGCGGCCGCACCCGGCCAGAAGACATCACCGTGTTCGATTCGGTGGGCTTTGCGCTGGAAGACTACAGCGCCCTGCGCTACCTGCACGCCCAGGCCGCGGCCCTGGGCCTGGGCCAGCCGCTGGCACTGATTCCGGCGCTGGCCAACCCACGCGACCTCTACAGCCTGACCCGCCCGGCAGCGGTGCCCGCCCCCACCCGCACGGCCGTGCCAGAGTTGGTGTAAGGTGGCCGGATGATGCGACCAGACCTCGCAGGCGTGAGCCTGATTGGTGTGCCCACCGACGTGGGCGCGGGCACCCTGGGCGCCCGCATGGGCCCCGAAGCCCTGCGCGTGGCGGGGCTCACACAGGCCATCGAGGCCATGGGCCACCCGGTGCGCGACTGCGGCAACCTGGCCGGTCCACCCAACCCCTGGCAACCCGCCGTCAACGGCTACCGCCACCTGGCCGAAGTGGCCGAATGGAACCGCCTGCTGCACCACGCCATGCTGGCCGAACTGCAAGACCACCGCCTGCCCATCATGCTGGGGGGTGACCACTGTCTGGGCATGGGCTCCATCAGCGCGGTGGCGCGGCACTGCAAGGCCGTGGGCAAAAAGCTGCGCGTGCTGTGGCTGGATGCCCACGCCGACTTCAACACCGCCACCCTCACCCCCAGCGGCAACATCCACGGCATGCCCGTGGCCTGCCTGTGCGGGCACGGGCCTGACGAGCTGGTGGACATGGGCGGACCCGGCCACCGCCTGCGGCCCAAGGACATCCGCCAAATTGGCATCCGCAGCGTGGACGCGGGCGAAAAGCGCATGCTGGCCGAGCTGGGCATCGAGGTGTTTGACATGCGCTACATCGACGAAATGGGCATGCGCCACACCATGGAGCTGGCCCTGGCCCTGGTGGACGCCAACACCCACCTGCATGTGAGCCTGGACGTGGACTTTCTGGACCCCGACATCGCCCCCGGCGTGGGCACCACGGTGCGCGGCGGCCCCACCTACCGCGAAGCCCAACTGTGCATGGAAATGATTGCCGACACCGGCCGCCTGGCCTCGCTGGACGTGGTGGAGTTGAACCCCGCGCTGGACGTGCGCAACCAGACCGCCGAGCTGGCCGTGGACCTGATTGAAAGCCTGTTTGGCAAAAGCACACTGATGCGCACCGGGGGTGCACGCTGAACCAGCGAGGGACCTGACCCGTGCCTGGCGTGGGTGGCCTGGCTGGGGACTGTGCATCCCCCCAGCGGTGTACTGGCACCAACCGGGTGCTATGCTGTTGTGGTTTTTGTGGCACGTTTTTCGCTCAGGCTGGGCAGTTGCCACCAAAAAATTCTTCGCGTCCGTTTCCCGTCAACCCATTGACTTATAGGAGCCTTTCAAATGATCAAAAAATCCCTGCTGCTGGGTGCCGTGGCCCTGGCCGTGAGCGCCACCGTGTCGGCAAAAGAATGGAAAGAGCTGCGCGTGGCCATTGACCCCACCTACAAGCCCTTCACCTTCAAAACGGCCGATGGCAAGCCCACCGGCTTCGACGTGGACATTGCCCAGGCGCTGTGCGACAAAATCAAGGCCAAGTGCGTGTTTGTCGAGCAGCCCTGGGACGGCATGATCCCCGGCCTGACCGCCAAGAAGTACGACGCCATCATCTCCTCCATGTCGGTCACGGAAGAGCGCCTGCGCCAGGTGGACTTCACCACCAAGTACTACAACACCCCGTCCAAAATTGTCGTGAAGAGCGACATCAAGACCGACGGGTCCCCCGCCAGCCTGAAGGGCAAAAAAATCGGTGTGCTCAAAGCCTCCACCCAGGAAAAGTACGCCAAGGGTGAACTGGCCCCGGCCGGCGTGACCGTGGTGCCCTACGAAGCCCAGGACCAGGTGTACCTGGACATCAAGGCCGGCCGTCTCGACGGCACCGTGGCCGACATCATTGAGGTGCAGGGCGGCTTCCTCGACACGCCCGACGGCAAAGGTTATGGCTTTGTGGGCCAGCCCCTGCGCGCCAAGAAATACTTCGGCGAAGGCGCCGGTGTGGCCGTGCGCAAGGCCGACAAGGACCTGAAGGCCGCGCTGAACAAGGCCATCAAGGACATCCGCGCCGATGGCACTTGGCAAAAGATCAGCGACAAGTACGTCCCCGGCATCGACATCTGGGGCGAATAAGCCCTTCACCCCGCACCCCACCGCATGACCACTTATCTGATTGGCATCCTCCAGGGCTCGCTGCTGGTGTTGCAGGTGGCCCTGGGCTCCCTGGTCGTGGCGGTGGTGCTGGGCCTGGCGGGCGCTGCCGCCAAACTGTCGGCCCACCGCCCGGCGGTGTGGCTGGCCAGCGTGTATTCCACCCTGATCCGCGGCATACCTGACCTGGTGCTGATGCTGCTCATCTTCTACGGTGGGCAAATTGGCCTGAACGCCCTGCTCGAGGGCGTGGGCTACGAAGCCTATGTGGAAATTGACCCGTTTGTGGCGGGGGTGCTGACCATCGGCTTCATCTACGGCGCCTACATGACCGAGACCTTCCGGGGCGCCATCCTGGCCATCCCCAAAGGCCAGATGGAAGCGGGTCGTGCCTATGGCATGGGCGCGCTCCAGGTGTTTTTCCGCATCACGCTG
>PNML01000129.1 GCA_013823635.1 Polaromonas sp.
GCAGGAGTCGACTGACAAGGCAGCTTTCCTTGCCAGCTACCTTGCGCTGGAGCAACTGGTGGAACGCCGACCGCGGAGTGAAGCCGCCCGAAAAATTCTGGAGAGATTCCGACAAGAGTTGGCTACCCTAGGTGCCGATGATTCCCACGCATTGAGCGCGGACGAAGCGGGCTCGTTGGCAGGTGTACTCGGTTCACTGCGAGAGGAATCGTTCCCCGCCGCGTTGAGCAGGCTCGGGAAGCGGATTGATCAACCGACTGAAATCTGCGGAGTGCCAGTGCCCAAGTTTCTATCGGCCTGCATTGCTGCGCGGAACAAGATTGCACACCATGCGGAGCCGGATACAACAATTCCTCTTGCCGACCTTGCAAAAGCGCTGCGGGAGTTCGTCCTCATGCTGATCTGGACGCGCAACAAACTACCCAATTTCAGTCTACAAACACCTCCATCTGCGGTCAGTATTCCGGCTGGGGGGCTGTCAATCAAAGTCATGTAGTGACGACGCACTGAGACCTAACTGTGTTCTGACATCTCTATAGATGTATGCGTTTGTGATGGCCGCTTATCGTGGGCGTTATGTCGGTGTGCCTCTCTGATGCTTGGTGAATCGGTCCAAATCTCTCCCTTAACCCCAAAGCAGCTCCCTATTTATCCCGCTCCATGCCCCACCCCGCCACCCCCCGCATCACCGAGCCAGACGGCATGTTGCCGTCTGGGCAGTTGTGGCTGCCTGCGGCGGGTTTGTCGGCGTGTGTGCGGGCCACGGTGGTGCGCAACACCGTGGGGCATGTGCTGACCGATGCGCAGCGGTTCAACCACTTTCCGGCGGCGCCACTGTGTTCGCTCAGTTGGTGGTTTGAGGGGTGCAGCCACAACGTGCTGCTGACCGACGACAACCGCCATGCGCCGTTGTCGGCCCCGCGCCAACCCATGCCCGGGCGTTGGGTGCTGGGCGGGCCGCACACGCAGCCCACGTGTTCGTGGTGTCCTGGCCCGGTGCACGGCATGATGGTGCTGCTGATGCCCGACGCCTTTCACCAGTTGACCGGGCTGGCGCCCGAGGCGCTGACCAACCGCATCGTCGATGCCGAGGCCGTGCTGCCGCCCGACTGGCTGCCCATGCTGCACGACGTGCAGGCCGCACCCGACGATGCCACGCGCCTGGCCCGGTTGGAGGCTTTTCTGGCCCCCCGCTGGGCGGCTTGCCGCCACCCGCTGCCCTTGCACGCCCACCGCTATGCGGACTGGGCCACGCACCTGGCACAGCGTGCCGCCGTGTCCGGTCCCGGGCGCAGCCTGCGCCAGTGGGAGCGGCGGGTGAAGCGCTGGGCGGGCCTGCCCATGCGCGAGTTGCAGGTGCTGGCCCGTTCGGAGCAGGCGTTTTTTCAGGCGGCAGATGCCCATGTGCAGGGCGATGCGGTGCGCTGGGCCGAGGTGGCGGCCGACACCGGTTATGCCGACCAGGCCCACCTGTGCCGGGTGACGCGGCGCGTCACCGGCTTCAGCCCTGAGGCCTTGCGCCGGGGCATGGCCGAAGAGGAGCCGTTCTGGCCCTACCGCTTGTGGTTGTGAGCTGAGGCTACGCCGCACCGGCTTCGCCGGGGCTTGCCGGGTCGTCGGCCCGTTGCTGCCGCCGCGCGGTCACAGCGTGTCGATGCGCGCCAGGTTGGCCTGGGCCTGGGCTTGCAGGGCTTCTTTGTCTGCGGGGCTCATCTTGTCCAGCTGGCGGTACACCAGCGCCAGCCGCACGTTGGGGCGCAGGCGCTCGCGGTGGCGCAGAAAAAAGTCCCAATACAGCGCGTTGAAGGGGCAGGCTTCTTTGCCCGCATCTTTCCCAGTGCCCGTGCCGGTTTTGATTTTGGCGCTGTACGCGCAGCCCTGGCAGTGGTCGCTCATGCGGCCGATGTAGCTGGCGCTGGCGGCGTAGGGTTTGGTGGCCAGGCGGCCGCCGTCGGCAAACTGGCTCATGCCCAGGGTGTTGGGGGCTTCCACCCACTCAAACGCGTCGATGTACACGCCCAAATACCAGTGGTGCAGTTCGGTGGGGTTCAGTCCGGCCAGCAGGGCAAAGTTGCCAATCACCATCAGCCGCTGAATGTGGTGGGCGTAGGCGTGCTCCAGCGACTGGCCCACCGCCTGCTTCATGCAGGCCATGCGTGTGTCGCCGGTCCAAAACCAGGCGGGCAGCGGGCGCTGGTGGTTGAGCGCATTGACCTCGGTGTAGCCGGGCATGTGCGCCCAGTACACGCCGCGCACGTACTCGCGCCAGCCCATAATTTGCCGAATGAAGCCCTCCACCGCCGCCAGCGGCGCGTGCCCGCTGCGGTAGGCGGCCTCGGCGGCTTGTACCGCTTCGTGAGGCTGCAGCATTTTGGTGTTGAGCGAAAACGAGAGCAAAGAATGGAACAACCGCGTGCGCCCGGTGGCCATGGCGTCTTCATAATCGCCGAAGTGCGACAGGGCGTGCGCGATGAACGCCTGCAACAGCGCCAGCGATTCAGCCCGGTTCAGCGGCCAGCGGAAGGCACTGGCCTGAGGGTTGCCAAAGGTCTTGACGCCTGCCGCCTGTATGGTGGCCCACAGCGCGCTGTGGTCGTGGGTGGGGCGCGGGTCGGCGGGCTCGGCCGGGGTGCCGCGCCAGGGCTTGCGGTTGTCGTGGTCAAAGTTCCACTGCCCGCCCTCGGGCTCACCCACCTGGCCAGGCTCGGCGGTCATCAGCACGCCATGGCGGCGGCGCAGGCCCCGGTAAAAGTGCTCCATCAGCCACTGTTTGCGGGTGCCGAACAGACGGGCGCACCCGTCGCGCGGGGTGTAGAAATGTTCGGTGTCCACTGCGCGGCATTCAAACGGCTGCTGGCGGCCCCAAGTGGTCAGTTGCTGGTCCAGCCGCCATTCGTCGGGCGCTTGCCATTGGACGCACTGAGCGCCGTGGTGGGCCACCAGCGCGTCCAGGTTGGCGGTCAGGCTGTGGCGGTTGCTGGGGTCGTCAATGGCCACGTAGCGCACGCGGTGGCCCTGGGCTTTCAGGTGGGAACAGAAGTCGCGCATGGCGGCAAAAATGCCCAGCACCTTTTGGGCGTGGTGCAGCACGTAGTCGGTTTCTTGCCGCAGCTCCATCAGCACCAGCACCACATGGGCTTGCGGCTGGGCAAACCAGCTGTGCAGCGGGTTGAGCTGGTCGCCCAGCACCAGGCGAAGGGTGGTGGGCGCTGCGGTGGTTGGGGTGGGAGGGGTGGATTGGGTCATGCGGTGCCCCACAGCCTGCGGTAGTGGCCGTGGGGGTCGTGGTCTTGGGTTTGTTGGTCGGTGTTGAAGCGGCGGCCCCCGCGCGGGTCGGTGCCTCGGCCTGCGATGTAGGCCCAGTTGCCCTGGTTGCTGCAGGTGTCGAAGTCCAGCAGCTGGTGCTCGAACCAGGCCGCCCCGGCGCGCCAGTCGGCACCCAGGTCGTGGATGAGGTGGCTGGCCACGATCTGGCGCATGCGGTTGCTGAGCCAGCCGGTGGCGGCCAGCTCGCGCATGCCCGCGTCCACCAGCGGCTGCCCGGTGCGGCCCTGGCACCAGCGCTCGAAGCCCTGTGGGTTGTGCGTGGGCGCAGGCAGCTGACCCAGCCCGCGCGCCCGGTACAGCGCCGCGCCGTGTTTGGCGTGCATCCAGCGAAAGTGGTCGCGCCACAGCAGCTCAAACCACAGCCAGTGCGTGCCATCGTTGGCGCCGCGCCCGGCCTCAAACTGGCGAATCGCGGCCATGGCTGTGCGGGCCGACAGCGCACCGCTGGCCAGCCAGGGTGACCAGCGGCTGGAGTGCTCAAACCCCATCAGCGCATTGCGCGTGGCCTTGTAGGTGTGGGGCAGGCCCTGCGCACAGTAGCGGGCCAGGTGGGCCAACGCTGCCGCCTCGCCGCCGTGCCCGGCGACGGTGGGGCTGGCTGATGGGGCCGTGGTGCCAGGCTGTGGCGTGTGGCTGGGCACCACACCCTCGGGCACCGAGGGCCATGCCGTGACGGCGGGCAACGGCGTGGCCTCGGTGGCGCCGCTGGCCTCCAGCTGGCGGCGAAAGGCGGTGAAGGTGTCGGGCACCCGCGCGGGCGGCGTGGGCAAGGACTCGGGCGCGTACAGGGTGGACTGCCACACGGCCGTCACCCGCACCCCGGCTGTGCGCAGGGCGGCCAGGCTGGCCTGTTCTTCGGGGGCGGGAATGTCTTCGCACACCAGCTCGCTGGCCTGCAGGTGCTGCACACAGCCGCTCAGCGTGGCCACCGGGTCGGCGTGGCGCACCCACAGCGGTGTGCCCAAGGCGTGCAGGCTGTGCGCCAGCGCGACCACGCCCTCGGCCACCCACTGGCGGCGGTGCGGCCCCTGGCGGGCAAAGCCCCAGGGGGTGAGGGCGGTGGTTTGGGCGGGGTCGTGCACCACCACGGGCAGCAGCCAGGTGCGGCGCTGGCGGGCCAGTTGCACCGCGTGGGTCAGGGCAGGGTTGTCGTGCAGGCGCAGGTCGTGCCGGAACCAGAACACCACGCCGCCGGGCGGCCAACCCCTGGGCCAGTCTGTCGGCAGGGGTGCGTCAACGTCAGTGGGGCCGGGCGCGGGTGTGAAGGCGGTGAGTGAATGCATTTTTAAGCAAAAATGGCCTTTGACGCTTGCTGGTATTGAAGTTTCAGCTATTCATTTGTTTTTGTTGGCTGACCGATCGCTGGCGACCTGTCCAGCCTTGGCCGCCCCCTGCTGGCGGCAGCGGTCAGAGCAGAACTTCACCCCTTCCCAGTCGCGTTCCCATTTTTTGCGCCAGGTGAAGGGCAAGCCGCAGCATGCGCAGAGTTTGCTGGGCCGGTCTTGTTTTTTTCGCATGCGCATGGGGGTGCTCAAAAGTCCAGGGTCAGCTGGTCGGGTGGGGTGCTGGGGGCGGTGCGTTGGCTGTGGCGCTGGTGGGGGCGGCCGGTTGCTGTGCCTTCGCTGCCATCCGCCCCCCGCACCGTGCGCCCCGGCATGCCTTTGCGTGAGCCGTGTTTGTCCACGATGGCGGCTTTGGCCGCTTTCACCTGGGGCTGTGCCCGCAGGCCGTGCAGCCGGGCTTTGGCTTCGCGGGTGGCGGTGGCCAGATCGACCACGGGCAGGGGCCAGGTGTGGCCATCTCCAGCGGGGGCGTCGGCGCACACGCGCACGCCGCACGCGGCCTGCACCGAGGCTGGCATGCGCCAGGGCTCAAACAGCCAGGTGTCGGGCACGCGGCGCAGCGCGGGCAGCCACTGGCGCACAAAGTGGCCGTGGGGGTCGTGGTCTTGCGCCTGCTTGATGGGGTTGTACACCCGCGTGGTGTTGATGCCGGTGGTGCCCGACTGCATTTGCAGCTGGCTCCAGTGGATGCCGGGCTCGTAGTCCAGAAACTCGCGCGCCAGCCACAGCCCCACCTCGCGCCAGTGCAGCCACAGCGGGTAGGCCGCCACCGACACCAGCATGGCCCGCATGCGAAAGTTGATCCAGCCGGTGTGGTGCAGCATGGCCACGCAGGCGTCCACCATGGGCCAACCGGTGCGGCCTTGGGTCAGTGCGGCAAAGTGGGCGGGGTTAAAGCCGGGTTCGCGCAGGCCGTCGTAGCCCCGGTGCAGGTTGCGCCATTCGATGTCGGGCTGGCTCTCCAGCTTTTGGATGAAGTGGCAGTGCCAGTACAGGCGGCTCACAAACGCATTCAGCCCCTGGCGCTGGCGGCTGTGCGGGGGCAGCTCGGCGGCGCGGGCGCGGGTGGCCTGCACCACGTGGCGCAGGCTCACGGTGCCGTAGGCCAGGTGGGCCGAGAGGCGCGAACACGCGTCGGGCGCGCGCAGCGGTGACGAAATGCCGCCCCGGTAGTGGGCGCTGCGGTGGTCCAGAAAATCGGCCAGCACGGCCAGGCCCGCCGACTCGCCGCCGGGCTGGCGCTGGGGCGGTTGCCAGGGGTTGAGGCCCAGCTCGTGCTGCAACCACTCGGGCGTGGGCCAGCGGTGGCGTTGGGCGGGGGTACTCCAAGCGGGCGGCGCAAAAAAGTGCAACGGCGGCAGTGTGGCGGTGGTGGATGCCATCGGTGAAGCCATCAGCGCCTCCCACTGCGGCTGCCAGGTGTTGCGGTTTTGCAGGCGGCGCACCACGCCGAACTGCGGCACCTCGTGCCAGCCCACGCCGTGGGCGCGGCACCAGCGGCCCACGGCCAGGTCACGCGCATGGGTGTGGGCGTTGCCGGTTTCTTCGTGGGCGTGCAGGGCTTCAAACGGGTGCTGGGCATGCAGCTCGGCCAGCACATTGGTCACTTCGCCCACGCGCAGGTGCAGTTGGCCGCCCAAGGCCTTCAGCCCCCGGTGCAGCTCGCGCAGGCTCTCGTGGATGAAGGCCAGGTGCTGCGCCGCCGCGTCGGGCTGCGCCCACAGGCTGGGCTCCAGCACATACAGGCACAGCACGGGGCCGTGGCGGGCGGCCTCGGCCAGTGCGGCGTGGTCGTGCAGGCGCAGGTCGCGCTTGAACCACACCACGCGGTAGTGGCTGGGTTCAGGCTGAAGCTGGGCGTGCAGGCTGTCGGACATGGGGTGCAAAAGCTTATGCAGCCGCGCACACCTTCGCTGGCGTGGGGCTTAGCCTGCCGGTGTGGCGTCGCCGGGTGGGCCACTTTCTACAATTCACCCCCATGAACACCGCTGCCCACCCCGCTGCCCCCTCTGTGGCCTACACCCGCGCCCAGGCCTTGCCGGCCACGCTGCGCCAACGCATCGTCATCCTCGACGGGGCCATGGGCACCATGATCCAGCGCTTCAAGCTGACCGAAGCGCAGTACCGGGGCGAGCGCTTCAAAGACTTT
>PNML01000130.1 GCA_013823635.1 Polaromonas sp.
GGAGCAACTGCTCTTCGGTCAGGCGACCTTCCAGGTAGGCACGGGCATACACACCGGGTGACACATGGCCCTGGATGTAGAGGCAGTCGCCGCCGTGGTTTTCGCTCTCGGCATGCCAGAAATGGTTGAAACCGGCGCCAAACAGATGGGCCAGCGAAGCGAACGAGCCGATGTGTCCGCCCAGGTCACCGCCGTCGGCGGGGTTGTGGCGGTTGGCCTTGACCACCATGGCCATGGCGTTCCAGCGCATGTAGGCGCGCAGGCGCTCTTCAATGTCGATGTTGCCGGGGCAGCGCTCTTCCTGGTCGGTCTCGATGGTGTTGACGTACCCCGTGGTGGCGGAAAACGGCATGTCGATGCTGTTTTCGCGGGCATGCTCCAGCAGCTGCTCCAACAGGAAGTGAGCACGCTCGCCCCCCTCTTTTTCGATGACGGCGGACAAGGCGTCCATCCATTCACGGGTTTCCTGGCTGTCAGCGTCCTTGGCAGCGCTGCCAAACAGTTTCTGGTCCTGGGCGTTGGACATGGTCTTGTCTCCTTGTGTGACCTTGGGTGGGGATTTCAGTGCAAAAACTCGGGCAGCAGTGTCTCACAAAGTTTTTGCAATTTCAACATGTAAATATCAATTTCATATGGTGGCATTTGTTTTGAATGAAAATGCACACCCTACGTCAGGCACTGCAGGCCCATCTGACGGGCTGATGTGCCTCCTCGCACAGGGCCCGCCACCCTGTGGTGTACTGAACCACCCATGACGCCGCCAAACAGCACCCCACACCCGCCAACTGCCCGCGCCACAGCCCACAGCTTGTGGTGGAAAAGCTGGTGGCGCAAACAGTCACCCTCCCGCCAAGACAGGTACGCCCTGTTGGGGCCGCTGGTGGCCGTGGTGTTGTTCTTGCTGGTCATGCTGTCAGCGTTTGCCTACCTGCGCACCGAGGAAATCGACCGCGAGCAAGGCGCCGTGACGCGCGATGTGGAATACGCGCAGCAACGCCTGCGGTTGCGCCTGCTGGAACGCCAGGAACAGCTGATGCGCATGGCACGCCAGATCACCAACAAGGAGATCGACGCGACCGAGTTCGAGATGCAGGCCGAAAACCTCATCAACCAATATCCCGAACTGATTGCCGTGACCTGGGTGGACAACCACCGCCAGGTGATTGCATCCCACTCGTCGCCCAGCGCCGCCGATTCCAGCGTGCGCCGCCCGGGTGACTTGCTGCCACCGGCCGAAACGGGTGGCTCATTCGACCTGTCGCGCGAACTGCGCCAGCCCGTGTACTCCAGCCCCCTGCCCCACCCGGACCAGGGCGCCACGCTGCAGGTGCAGGTGCCGCTGGCCGACATATCACGCTTCAGTGGGGTGGTCATGGGCGAGTTCTCGGTCGATGGGTTGTTGCGCTTTGGTGTGCCGCCCGAGGTCATGGCGCGCTATGCCGTCACGCTGGTGGACGACCGGGGACAGGTGCTGGCCGGCATGGTCAGCACACCACCCCACCGCATCCTGCCACCGCTGCCGTGGGCACCGCAAGACATTTCGCAGGAAATCCCCGTCTCCCCTGTGGGCAACGGCCTGTTGCTGCGGGCGCAGGGCTACCGGGCATCGCAAGACCTGGTGGGCGGTGGACTGATGTGGCTGATTGGCGCCCTCAGCGCCCTCACGGTGTGGATGCTGGTGGGCACCTGGCGCCACACCCGCCGCCGCGCCCAGGCACAGCAGGCGCTGGTGGCCGAGACCAATTTCCGGCGCGCGATGGAGAATTCCATGCTCACGGGCATGCGCGCGCTGGACATGCATGGCCGCATCTCCTACGTGAACCCCGCTTTTTGCAGCATGACCGGCTGGACCGAGGCCGAACTGGTGGGCTGCACCGCCCCTTTCCCTTACTGGCCCGAAGAAGACCGTGAACTGCTGATGGCCCGCCTGGAAGACGAGGTCAGCGGCCGCTCCAGCCCCGGCGGCTTTGAAGTGCGCGTGCGACGCCGCAACGGCCAGCTGTTTGACGCCCGCATGTACGTGTCGCCGCTGATTGACCCCAACGGCGTGCAAAGTGGCTGGATGACCTCCATGACCGACATCACCGAGCCCAAGCGCATCCGCCAGGAACTGACCGCCTCGTACGAGCGTTTCACCACGGTGCTGGAAAGCCTGGACTCGGCCGTGTCGGTGGTGCCCCTGGGCAGCGACGAGCTGCTGTTTGCCAACAAGCTGTACCGCCTGTGGTTTGGCATGGACGGAAAAGGCCACCAGCACGTGGTGGATCGCCTGGGGCAACCCGCCGTGGCCGACGGCGACGACAGTGACCCGGTGGACGCATTTGTGGGCATGCCCACCGACAGCCTGACTGATGCCCAAGCCGAAAACACCGAACTGTATGTGGACGAACTGGGCAAGTGGCTGGAGGTGCGCTCACGCTACGTCACCTGGGTGGATGGCCGCCTGGCGCAAATGGCCATCGCCACCGACATCACGGCCCGACGCCACGCCGAGGCCCTGGCCGCCCAACAGTCCGAACGGGCGCAAACCGCCAGCCGCCTCATCACCATGGGTGAAATGGCCTCCAGCGTGGCGCACGAGTTGAACCAGCCGCTCACCGCCATCAGCAACTACTGCAGCGGCATGATCACCCGGCTGCAAAAGCACCAGATCAGCGAGGCCGATTTGCTCCAGGCCCTGGACAAAACCGCCCGCCAGGCGCAGCGGGCCGGCCAGATTGTCCAGCGCATCAAGGCTTTTGTGAAACGCAGCGAGCCCAACCCCACGCTGTCGGACGTGGCCACCATGGTGAACAACGCCATTGAGCTGGCCGACATCGAGCTGCGGCGCCAGCAGGTGCGACTGACGCACTACGTGGCCGCGCGGTTGCCCAAACTCATGGTGGACCCCATCCTGATTGAGCAGGTGCTCATCAACCTGCTGAAAAACGGTGCCGAGTCCATTTTGCTGGCCGAACGACCCGTGCCCCAAAGGCAGCTGGAGCTCACGGTGCTGCCCCGTCACGTCGGCGATGCCGATGTGGTTGAGTTCAGTGTTCGGGACACGGGCAAGGGCGTGCCCGACGAATTGCTGGAGCGCATCTACGAGGCCTTTTACAGCACCAAAAACGAGGGCATGGGCATTGGCCTCAAGCTGTGCCGCAGCATCATCGAATCACACCACGGAAGAATCCAGGTGGAGAACCTCTACAATGGAACGGAGATTCTGGGTTGCGTTTTCAGCTTCTGGATACCCGTGGTTTCCCCACTCAAACCCGCTGAAAACCAATAGACCTCACAAAATCTCCCGTTGAGCCGATACAAGGTCACGAAAACGTCCGAGGAAGACAACAATGAGCATGATTCCGAAACGAGGCACCGTGTACGTGGTGGACGATGACGAGGCGGTGCGCGACTCGTTGCAATGGCTGCTGGAAGGCAACGACTACCGGGTGCGTTGTTACGAGTCTGCCGAGGCCTTTCTGAGCCGCTACGACACCCGCGAGGTCGCCTGCCTGATTGCCGACATCCGCATGGTGGGCATGTCGGGCATGGAACTGCAGGACAAGCTCATTGAACGCCGCTCCCCCCTGCCCATCGTGTTCATCACCGGGCATGGCGACGTGCCCATGGCGGTTGAATCGATGAAGAAGGGGGCGCTGGACTTCATCCCCAAGCCATTCCAGGAAAACGCCCTGCTGAGCATGGTCGAGAAAATGCTGGAAAAGGCCAGAGAGACTTTCACCGACCACCAGAAAGCCGCCAGCCGCGACGCGCTGCTCTCCAAGCTGACCACCCGCGAAGCGCAGGTGCTGGAGCGCATCGTGGCCGGTCGGCTGAACAAGCAGATTGCCGATGATCTGGGCATCAGCATCAAAACGGTGGAGGCCCACCGGGCCAACATCATGGAAAAGCTCAACGCCAACACCGTGGCAGACTTGCTCAAAATTGCCCTCGGCCAAACCACCCCCGTCGCCGCCTGACGGTGACAGAGCACCCACCGCAACTCAAAACACTCATAGCAACCAAAGCCCACCAGACAAGCGCTGGCGGGCTTTTTTATTTAAAAATCATGACGGCACAACTCATTGACGGCAATGCCCTCTCCCGCCAACTGCGCGAATCCGTGGCCCAGCGCGTGGCAACCCTGAAAACCCAGGGCATCACCCCCGGCCTGGCAGTGGTGCTGGTGGGCGACAACCCGGCCAGCCAGGTGTATGTGCGCAACAAGGTCAAGGCCTGCCACGACACGGGCATGCACTCGGTGCTCGAACAATACGGTGCCACCATGACCGAGGCCGACTTGCTGGCCCGGGTGGATGCCCTGAACAACGACCCCACCATCCACGGCATCCTGGTGCAGCTGCCGCTGCCAGCCCACATCGACGCCCACAAGGTGATCGAAGCCATTTCACCCGCCAAGGACGTGGACGGTTTCCATGTGGCCAGCGCAGGCGCACTGATGGTGGGCCAGCCCGGTTTCTGGCCTTGCACGCCCTACGGCTGCATGAAGATGCTGGAAAGCATTGGGTACAACCTGCGCGGCAAACACGCGGTGGTCATCGGGCGCAGCAACATCGTGGGCAAGCCCATGGCCCTCATGCTGCTGCAGCAAAACGCCACCGTCACCGTCTGCCACAGCGCCACGCCAGACCTCAAAGCCATGACGCTGCAGGCCGACGTGATCGTGGCCGCCGTGGGCAAACGCAACGTGCTCACCGCCGACATGGTCAAGCCCGGCGCGGTGGTGATCGACGTGGGCATGAACCGCAACGACGAAGGCAAGCTGTGCGGCGACGTGGATTTTGCCGGGGTGAAGGAAGTGGCCAGCCACATCACGCCCGTGCCCGGTGGCGTGGGCCCCATGACCATCACCATGCTGATGGTCAACACCCTGGAATCGGCCGAACGCGGCCTGGCGGCCCAGGCCTGACCAAGCCGAGGGGTGTTGCGGCGCAGCAGACCGCTGCGCCCCTCAGTGCTCCCGGCGGGGGCTCACGGGCACCACACCGCGCGTGAGCCACCACAGCGAAACACCCGCCGCCGCCCACTGCACCAGCACCAGGGCCGAGCCCAGGCTGTGCCACAGCTGCAAGTTGCCACCGCTGGCCCTGGCGGTCACGATCTGGGGGGCCACCCAACCGGCCTGCACCACAGCAGACATGGCGGCCAAAATCAACAAAATAATAGCTGGAACTGCTTTTGAATCAAGCGGCGAAGGCCTGAATCGCACATAAAAAACCAACAACAGCGCAGCAGCGCCCCAGGTGACCTGGCACACCACCTCAAACAGGGCCGCGGCCACTGGCCCCGCCTGTGCGGGACTGCCCAGGCGGGCAAACAGCATGGGCACGGCCACAAACGCCAGCGCGGTGATCGCCCCCCACCACAAGGCCGCCACCATCACGGCGATGCGCGGCCAATGGGCGGCGGGTGTGCTGCGCGTCATTCGTAACGCACGGCCACAATGTCGTAGTGCTTGGTGCCACCGGGGGCCTGCACCTCCACGCTGTCGCCCTCTTCCTTGCCGATGAGCGCGCGGGCAATGGGGCTGCTGATGTTGATGCGACCCAGCTTCAGGTCGGCCTCGTCCTCGCCCACGATCTGGTAGGTCACGGCGTTGCCGCTGTCCTCCTCCTCCAGGTCCACCGTGGAGCCGAACACCACCTTGCCACCGGCGTCCAGCGCGGCGGGGTCGATGATCTGCGCAGAAGACAGCTTGCCTTCGATTTCAGCGATGCGGCCTTCAATGAAACCCTGGCGGTCCTTGGCGGCGTCGTATTCGGCGTTCTCGCTCAGGTCACCTTGCGCACGGGCCTCGGCAATCGCGTTGATGACCCAGGGACGGTCCACGGTTTTGAGCTTGTGCAGCTCGGCCTTCAGTGCCTCGGCACCGCGCTTGGTCACGGGAATGGTGGCCATGATTGTGTTTCTCCGTTCAAAAAGGCAAACCGCCACCGGCGGCTCCCGCGGTGGCGGTCAGCACCCCTGGTGTGCAGGGGAGCAAGTTTCAACAATGGGGTCAGTGTGCCATGGGGCTCAGACCTCCGACAAGTCCGTCAGGCCCGCAGCTGGGCGTGCATTTCCTGCACGGAAATCACATCCAGGGTGTCCATGGCCTTCATGCCCTCAACGGCGGCTTCCGCGCCCGAAATGGTGGTGAAGGTGGTGACCCGTGCCAGCAACGCCGAGGTGCGAATGTAGCGCGAATCCGCGATGGCATTGCGCCGCTCTTCCACGGTGTTGATGACCATGGCGATTTCGTCGCTCTTGATCATGTCCACGATGTTGGGGCGGCCTTCGGTGACCTTGTTCACGGTGCTGCAAGCCACACCGGCGTCCGCGATGGCCTGGGCCGTGCCCTTGGTGGCAATCACCTCAAAGCCCTGTGCCACCAGGCCGCGCGCCACCTCCACCACACGGGCCTTGTCGCTGTTCTTGACGGAAATGAACACCTTGCCCGAGCGTGGCAGCCGGGTGCCCGCACCCAGCTGGCTCTTCACAAAGGCTTCGCCAAAGGTTTTGCCCACCCCCATGACCTCACCGGTGGACTTCATTTCCGGGCCGAGGATGGTGTCCACGCCCGGAAACTTCACGAACGGGAACACGGCCTCTTTCACACTGAAGTAAGGCGGCGTGACCTCCTGGGTCACCCCTTGCGAGGCCAGCGACTGCCCCGCCATGCAACGCGCGGCCACCTTGGCCAGCTGAATGCCCGTGGCCTTGGACACAAACGGCACGGTG
>PNML01000131.1 GCA_013823635.1 Polaromonas sp.
GGGGATACACCGTCGCAGCAGAACAACCCTCTTCGCGCAACTTGCCTACGAATACTTGCAAGTCCTGACGGGAAATTTTGTTCACTGGTTTTGTTGCCAGGACAGCGCGCATGCGGTTTGAGCCAGCCGACTTTGTTTCCAAGGCTCGCCGAAAGGCTTTCAGGCCGAGTGGAATCTTGCGCTCGTCACTCCAGGCTTCCAGTCCAATATCAAAGTGAACACCTTTCACGGCCTCGTTTGGCGGGGTCGCCACCAGCGTATGCATCCCTGCAGCGCGCAGGTAGACATTGAGCCGCCGGATTTCCTGGAGAGCGCCTTTTTTGAACTTGAACGTCTGCTTTGCGTATTCGCACAAGGCAGCGGCAAGAGATTGGGATGGGCCCTTTCCGTGCGGCTTGGAACGTCTGGTTCGAGCGGCAAGCTCTGCATAAGCAGCCGCCTTTGCGGCTTTCGCGCTCGGTTGCGAATGAACCCAAACGTCTTGCCCTGCCTGGCGCAAGCGCATCGACCAAGTACCGTCTGCTGCCTGGGATGGTGCAGCCTCTGTCTTGCGGCGGGTTTTGACCGCGGGTGCGGTATGAACTACTGACATGAACAACTCCAAAGTTTGTGGAGTTGGGTGTAGTGAGCACGTCCGCGAAGAATTTTAGAGAACCGATTTCAGGGCTCATTTCCTTAAGAGAAATGTGCCAGAACCATGTCCATGGGTCAGAAACCGCCCCGTCAGGTGGGTCCCTTTTTGCTATCGGAATGTGAGCCTCGTGCCGCGCAATGGACGGCAATGCCTCGCACCCGACTGTCGCTGTCTTGCCGTGCTTTGCGACATGACTGTGACATGGAAAACAAAAAAGGCGGCCAACTGTTGAGTTGGTCGCCTTTTCGACCCTTATAAACTGTTGATTTATAAGGGTTTTTTTGGTGGCCTGGGACGGAATCGAACCATCGACACGCGGATTTTCAATCCGCTGCTCTACCAACTGAGCTACCGGGCCGAGACCAAGATTATATCACCGAAAAAAGCCCTGCCTCATCGGGATCACCCGAGTGCCTCAGTATTGGCTGCGTTTGCCCCTGGACAGGTCCACACCCAGCTGTTTGAGCTTGCGGTAGAGGTGGGTGCGCTCAAGGCCTGTCTTCTCGGCCACGCGGGTCATGGAGCCCGATTCTTTGGCCAGGTGAAATTCGAAATAGGCCTTCTCAAACTCGTCCCTGGCTTCACGCAGCGGTTTGTCCAAAATGAAGGATTGCTCGGGCATGGGGCCCAACTCAGCGCACACCTCGGCCAGTGCCCCGCCGGTCATGGCGAATTCCACGGTCATGTCGTTCGCCACCGGGGCATGGTTCAGCGCGGCGGGGCGCGCCTTCTCGGCCGGTTTGGCCAGGCCCTGCTCCACCGCTTTCAGCAACTTTTGCAGCGTGATGGGTTTCTCCAGAAACGCCATGGCACCGATGCGGGTGGCCTCCACGGCGGTGTCGATGGTCGCGTGGCCGCTCATCATCACCACCGGCATGGTCAGCAGGCCAGCGCTGGACCACTCCTTCAGCAAGGTCACACCGTCGGTGTCGGGCATCCAGATGTCCAGCAACACCAGGTCCGGCCGAGCTTGCAGACGGGCAGCCCGCGCCTGTGAGGCGTTTTCAGCCAGCTCCACCGCATGCCCTTCGTCGTTGAGGATCTCGGACAGCAAGTCCCGTATCCCCAGCTCGTCGTCCACCACCAGTATGTTTGCCATGCGTTTCCACTCCCTCCAGGGCTGTTGTTAATTCGCAACTGCGAATGATACCGTCACTTGGCCACCCTGAATCTGGCCACCTGACTCACGGTTGGCCACATCGATGCGCGCCCCGTGTTCGTCCACCATTTTTTTCACCACCGCCAGCCCCAAGCCCGTGCCTTTGGACTTGGTGGTCACATAAGGCTCGAACACCCTCTTGAGGATGTGCTCGGCAAAGCCCGCCCCCTCGTCCATCACCACCAAGCGCACCCGTTGCCCGTTGCTGCTCAGCCGGGTCCGAATGGTGACGACACCACCGCTGCCTGCCGGGGTCGCATCCTGGGCGTTCTGCACCAGGTTGTGAATGATCTGCCTGACCTGCTGGGCATCCGCCGCAATGGGGGGACACAGCGGATCCAGCTCGGCCACCACCGGCACTGGCGAGGTGTCGTACAGGCCCAGCACATCGGTGATGAGCGCGTTCAGGTCCACCGGCAGCAGTTGTGCGGCGGGCAACCGGGCGTAGTCCCTGAACTCATTGACCAGGCGCTTCATGGCGTCCACCTGGTCGACGATGGTTTTCACCGACCGCGTGAGCAGGGACTGGCCCGTGGCATCAAGCTTGCCGTCAAGCTTCATGGCCAGCCGCTCGGCCGACAGCTGAATGGGCGTGAGCGGGTTTTTGATTTCGTGCGCCAGGCGCCGCGCCACCTCGCCCCAGGCCTTGGCCCGCTGGGCAGACACCAGCTCCGACACATCGTCGAACACAATGAGCCGTTTGCCCTCGGGCAGCCAGGCACCCCGCGCCACGATGGTGATGCCGTCCTGCACCAACCCTTCGGTGCTGCTGCTGCCCCACTCAAACGACTGTTGCCAGGTGCCCGTGGGCACACTGACAGCGTCCGGCGTGGCGCCCATCGGTTCTCCCGTCAGGCGCTCAAATTGCTGCAACACACCTTGTGCCAGCACCTCCAGTCCCGGCACCTGTTGCAACGGCTGGTTCAGGTAAGCGGCCAGCGGGGTGCGCAGGATGCGCGTGGCACCGGGGTTGATCGAATCGATCTCACCCTGCGCATTCAGCACCACCACGCCGGCGGTCAGGTTGTCCAGGATGGTCTGCAAATTGGCCCTGGCCGCATCCACTTGCGCCATGCTGTGGTCCAGCGAGTTGCGTGCATCGGCCAGTTGCTGCGTCATGTCGGCAAAGGCCCGCGTCAGTCCCCCCAACTCGTCTTTGGACGCGCTGGCCACCTTGGGCCTGAGGTCACCCTTGGCCACGTCGCGCACACCCTCTGCCAGCAACAACAAGGGGCGCACCAGTTGGTTGCCCAGGATGGCGGCCAGCAACACCGCAGCAAACACCGACAGAAACAGGGCCAGCGTCAGCGTGCCGATGTACATGCGGCGCAGGCCGTCGCGGGCCAGCGCGCGCTCCTGGTATTCGCGGTTGGCCGCCTGCACGGCCAGGGCATCGAGCACCAGGGCTTCGGGCAGGGTCTGGACCACGTGCAGGTAGCGGGGCTCGGCCGAGAAGCCGAACCCCGGGTTGTTCACCACGGTCCAGACCCGCACCCGCGCCTCGGGTGGCGCGTGGCGGGTGCCACCGTCGTCGCTCAGGTCGTCCAGGCCCTCCATCTGGGTGACCGTGCGCTCGTTGCGCACGGTGCGCAGCCAACTGGCCGAAGGCGGCTCGGGCCGCAACTGGAAGCGGGACGCGCCAGCGCTGGCCAACAGCTGGCCACTGGCACTCCAGAGTTGCACATCCTTGGCCGACAGCTGTTCATGGATGCGTTCCAGCGTCAATGCCGCCCCGTTGTCCGGCGCGTTGGACAACTGCCTCGCGGCCAACTGCACCTTGTTCGCCAGGTCTTTGCTGAGGGTGTCCAGCGCGGTGCGCCCCAGGTTGACGCCCGCCGTCAGCGCGGATTCCACCCGCACATCGAACCAGCTCTCGATGGAGCGCGACACAAACTGGTAAGACACCCCATAAATCAGCACACCGGGCAACAGACCCACCAAGGCAAACACCGCCACCAGTTTGGCGAGCAGCTGGCTGCCGAATTTTTTGCGCCGAAACCGCAGCACCAACCGCACCAGTGCCCAGGCAATCACGCCGAACAGGATGAGCGCCACCACCACATTGAGGCCCAGCAGCCGGGCGTAATGCACCTCGTACAACGCCCGGTTGTCGGTGGCGGTGGTGAGCATGAACATCAACACCAGCGCCAGCCCTGCCATGAAGGCCAACGCCGCCACCACCGCCCAACGGCGGCGTGCGGCGTGCGAGGTGTCGGTGTGGCCCGCCACCTGGGCGGCCGGGACGGGGGGTATCATGGGGTCTTGCCCGGCTGTACGCCGCCGCCAATGGCGGGCACATCGGGCTCCTTGTCGACAGCGGCCTTGTCGACAACGACCTGGGCTGGCACGCCCAGGGAATGGCGAAGGTCCAGGTTCCAGTCGGTCTGCGCGTTCATGCCCAGCTGAAACGGCCGGGGCAACAGCGCCATGTCCAGCTTGAAACGGTAATCCACCCGGTAGGTGGCCCCCGCCTCCAGGCGAGACGCCTCGGCCAGCTGCCAGTCAGACTGGCGAGAGATGGTGCTCAGGGCCCGGGACAGGCTGGCGTGGTTCTGGTGCAGGGCGTACTGCAACCCCGCTCCGGGTCCAGAACCCGACGACACGCTGACCCGCCACAGGCGTGTCAGCGGCTGGTAGGCCAGGCGATAGGTGCGGCTGACGTTGGCCACGCGCCGGTCGGGCCAGTACCACCGCTCCCGCAGCACCTCGGCCTGGGCCACAAAATAAATGGGGACGGACCGCAGCAAAGCGTCCTCGACCACCTGGCCCACCTCCAGGTCAATCACCGACGACAGGAACAGGCCTTCCTCCGTGCGCTCCAGCGTGAGTTGCTGGATGCTGGCGGCGTGTGCCGGGGACATCAGGCCAAGGGCACAGACCACCCACAGCAGCCCCATCCACCAGCCGCGAAAAAGCCCGCGCCGCCGTGCATCAGGCACAGCTGGCGTCGGATTTGTCCAAGCGGGCGTAATAGAAACCGTCGTTTTCACTGACGGGATTGTCGACCAAGTCGGCTGCCCCCCCTGCGGTTGCGGGCAACAAATGCCCCGGCGCGGCGCCCTGTACCGCATTGGTGTGGCGCTGCACAAACGCATCGACCTGCTGCTGACCCTCGGCTCGGAACACCGAGCAGGTGCAATACACCAGCCGACCACCGGGTTTGAGCAGCGGCCACAGCGCCTCCAGCAGCCGCTGCTGGGTGGCCGCCAGCGCGGGCACATCGGTCTCGCGTCGCAGCCAGCGCACATCGGGGTGGCGGCGCACGATGCCCGAGGCCGTGCACGGTGCGTCCAGCAGGATGGCGTCAAACGGTACGCCGTCCCACCAGCGTGCCACCTCACCCGCATCGGCCACCACCGTGCGGGCGGTGCTGGGCGCGGTGGACGTGACAGGCTTGGTGGGTGCACTGGCGGGCAGCGCCAGGCGTTGCAGGTTCTCGGTGATGCGCTGGCTGCGCTGCGCGTCCACCTCCAGCGCCAACACATCCACGCCCAGCCCCAGTTGGTGGGCATGCTCCAACAGGTGGGCCGTTTTGCCACCGGGGGCGGCACAGGCGTCCAGCACCCGCAACGGCCGACCGGGCTTGGCAGGCAGACCATCGAGCAACAGCGGCGCAGCCAGTTGTGCCGCCGGGTCTTGCACCGAGAACCAACCCTGGGCATAGCCCGGCAAACCTTCCACCGCCACCGAGCGCCCCAGCACCACGCCACTGGCCCCCACTGGCGTGGCGGGCAGCCCGGCATTGGCCAAATGAACCAGGTAATCGGCCCGGCTGATGTGGGCCACGTTCACGCGCAGCACCAGCGGCGCGGCGGTGTTGTTGGCGGCCAGAATGGCCTGCCAATGCTGCGGGTGGTCGCGGCGCACGCGCTTGACCCACCAGGCGGGGTGGTTGTAGCGGGCCTCCCAGTCCGTGCCCACCTGCGCCAGCAACTCGGCCTGCTCACGCAGAAAGCGGCGCAGACAGGCGTTGACCATGCCCGCCTGCCCCGCCATCCCGCGTACCGCACGAGCGGCCTCCACCGCCTGGTCCACCACGGTGAAGGCGTCGTACATGGGTTGCGACGGATCGCGCCCCACAGGGGCATGCGCGTTGGCCAAGGGCAACAGCAGCGCCAGCGCCGCGCACAGCAGCGCACGGGCCGGGGCGGGTGGGGCCTTGTCGGCCAACGCGGCCACCAGCGCCTGGGTGGTGCCCAGGTGGCGCAGGGCATGAAAGGTCAGCGCCTGCACCCCGGGGCGCAACGGTCCTGGCACCTCGGGCAGGGCCGTGGTCAGCGAGCGGCCGGCTTGCACCGCCTGCACGCAACGGGCGGTCTGCACCAGCAAGCGCGACAACGGGGGACTGACCTGACCGTGCGCCAGCGGCGCGGGGGCTGGCGCGCTCAAGCCTGCGCCCGTTTGTTCAGCATGGCCACGGCCACGCGGGAGTTGGGCTTGCGGCCCAAAAAGTCGCTGATGTAGGCCGAGGCATCCACCAGTGCCTCCAGGTCAATGCCGGTGTCAATGCCCATGCCGTGCAACAGGTACACCACGTCTTCGGTGGCCACGTTGCCGGTGGCCCCTTTCGCGTAAGGGCAGCCGCCCAGACCGGCAATGGACGACTGGAAGTTCCACACGCCCAGCTCCAGCGCGGCCAGCGTGTTCGACAAGGCCTGGCCGTAGGTGTCGTGAAAATGGCCGCTGATGTGGTCCACATCAAAGTGCGCCAGCGTCGCCTCTATGGCGGCCTGCACCCGGCGCGGTGTGCCCACACCGATGGTGTCGGCCACGTCCACCCGCTGCACGCCAATGCCGCGCATCAGCCCGGCCAGGTAGGCCACGCGCTCGGGCGCAATGTCGCCTTCGTAGGGGCAGCCCACGGTGCAGCTCATGGCACCGCGCACCGCGATGCCA